>DATLZT010000066.1:0-5989 GCA_035573835.1 Gemmatimonadales bacterium | reverse complement strand
CCCCGGCCTGCGCCGCCCGACTGACGGCCGCCTCCACCTCCTGCGCGGACACCAGCTCGGGCCGCTCGGCCCGGATCTGCTGCACCCGCGTCGCCTCCCGCCGCGCCTGGTCCCGCTCGGCCTCGGCCTCGACCAGCTGCGCCCGCGCACTCGCGAGGTTGGCCCGCGCCTCCGCCACCGCCGCCCGGTAGTCGGCGTTCTCGAGCCGCGCGATCACCTGTCCCGCCCGGACCCGCGAGCCCTCGTCGACCGCGAGCGACGCGAGCCGCCCGGGGATCTTGGCCGACACCGACGCCCGGGTCCGCGCCACCACGTAGCCGTTGGCCGTCACGGCGACGCTCCCGACCGCGCCGTCGGCCCCGCCCGAGGGCTGGGTGAGCGGCGTGGCCACCACCGTCTCGACCTCGACCGCCCGGTCGCGCAGCACCAGGTAGGCGCCGGCGCCGGTCCCCGCGAGGGCGAGGGCGGCCACGGCGAGCCGACGCCCAAACGCACGACGCGCCGGCGCCGGCGTGTCGCGGTCGATCCTGAGCTTGGAGAGATCGTAGGCAGGTTCGGTCACGGCCCGGTAATGTATGGGGCGGTCGGGAGCGCCGCCACCGCACGGCCGGGGCGCGACGTGGTGCCGGCGCCGGGGGCTCCGCCGGCCCGGCGGAGGCGCGCCGACCGGCCGCCCTGAAGGGGAGCCACGGCTGCCGGCGCCGGGCCACGAAGACGTACCCGGGCAGCCCGGCGCAGACGAACACCGGCACCAGCCCGAAGACGATCGGCTCCCCGGGACAGTACGGCAGGAACGGCACCGGGATGAGCGCCGGTCCCACGGCCCCGGTGACCAACGCCCGCTCGAGCCTACCCAGGAGCCCCGGGTCCTGCCGCAGCGGGCGGATCACCGCCCCGACCGGCTCGGGGCTCGCGTTGCCCTCGACCAGCCGCCGCCGGAGCCCGCCCTCGACGATGACCCCGGCGCCCCCGACGAGGATGGCCGCGAGGCTCACGACGAACGCGATCGGGACCAGGGTGTCGTTCTCGAACCTGATCGATCTCGGCGGCGGGAGAGGGCGGGCCCGCGCGACCGGGGGTGCCCGCGAGGTGGAGCCTCCAGCTCGCGGCCCTCGTCCACCGGCCGCGAGAGCGGCGCCGGCCCCCGGGTCGATCACGGCGGACCTGATGTGGCGGCCCACGGCGCGGGGGAGCCGGGCGGGAGGGGCCGGTTCGGGTGAATCCTGGAGCCGGGCGCTTCCGTAGGGCGCCGGTCCCGACGGCGGCCTGGACCGCGGAGCCCGGGCGTCGTGCGCTCGGACCGGGGACTTGACGCCAGGGGGACAGTTAGATAGTTATAAAACCATGAACTGGAAGCGTGGTGACGAGGCCCGGCTCGCGCCCGGGCAATTCGAGCGCATCGCGAAGGCACTGGCCGATTCCCGGCGTTTCGGGATGCTCGAGTGCATCGCCACCAGCGACGATTGCCCGTACCAGCGCCTCTGCGCGGACTTCCCGGTGACGAAGGCGACGATCTCGCACCACATGAAGGAGCTGATCGGGGCCGGACTGGTGGAGGCGGAGCGGGAGGGCCAGTTCATGGTGGCGCGGTTCCGGCCCGACGTGGTGGAGGCGTACGCCGCCGAGCTGTTGCGGCGGCTGACGCGGGGACGGGGACGGAAATAGCGGCCGCCCGCGGCCGGCGCCGGCGCTCGACGCGGTGAGATGGCCGGCGTAGTCAAATCGTTACACAACTGTCTTACTTAGTGGTCGCAGGAGTCCTGACGTACGGCACGTACAGCGTGGAAAGGTCGAACCAGCAATGCATCCCCCTGAGAGTCGTACCCTCGCCCGGCGCCGCGCCGCGATCCTCCTCGCCGCGATCGTCCTCGTCGGCGCCGGCCTGACCATCTGGAAGTTCTCCTCGCTCCGGGCCAGCGAGGGCGGCGGCGCGATGGCCGAGCCGGCCGAGGCGGTGACGGCCGCCGTGGCGGTCGAGCGCCCCCACCGGGCGAGCACCACCGCGATCGGCACGGTGCGGGCGCTTCGCTCCGTCGTCCTCCGCAACGAGCTTCCCGGCACGGTCCGGCAGGTCCGGCTCGTCCCGGGTCAGGTCGTGGAAGCCGGCACGGTGCTGGTGGCCCTCGACGTGAGCGTCGAGGAGGCCTCGCTCCGGGCCCAGCAGGCCCAGGCCGAGCTGGCGCAGACGGTGCTCGAGCGCACCCAGCGCCTGACCGAGACCGGCGCGGCCTCGCGGGAGGAGCTGGACCGCGCCCGCGCCGAGCGGGACGTGGCGCTGGCCGAGATCGAGCGCCTCAAGGCGATCATCGCCCGGAAGACCATCCGGGCCCCGTTCCGGGCCCGGGTCGGGCTCTCCGACATCCACCCGGGGCAGTATCTCTCCGAGGGCACGGAGCTCACCACGCTGCAGGGGGTGGAGGACGCGGTGCACGTGGACTTCGCCGTGTCCCAGTCGGTGGCCGAGGCGTTGCGGGTGGGGCAGCGGGTGGAGGTCTTCGCGACGGATTCGGTCCCCCTTCCCGCGACGATCGTGGCGATCGACGCGCGGGTGAACCCCACGACCCGGAATGCCATGGTGCGGGCCCGCCTGGGCGACGCCGACGTGGTGCCGGGGCCCGGCGCCTCGGTCCGGGTCCGGGTGCCGGTGGGCCCGGCTCGGCGGTCGGTCTTCGTCCCGGTGAGCGCCCTGCGGAAGGGGCCGGGCGGGGACCATGTCTTCGTGGTCGCGCCCGACAGCGCCGGCCGGCCGCGGGCCTCGACCCGCCAGGTGCGCGCCGGCGACGTGGTGGGCGACGAGGTCCTGATCCTCGACGGGCTCGCCCCCGGCGAGCAGGTGGCCACCTCGGGCTCGTTCAAGCTGCGCGAGGGCGCGCTGGTGCAGGTCAAGGCCGCGGGTGATTCGGCCGCGACGGGAGGCCGCTGATGTCGTCCCCGACCGAACCGCGGGGGCGCCTCGGCGCCCTCACCGACGTCTTCATCAAGCGGCCGGTGCTCGCGATCGTGCTCAACCTCGCGATCGTGCTGCTCGGGGCGCGCGCGCTCACCCGATTGCCGGTGCAGCAGTATCCCGATCTCGAGAGCACCTCGGTGCTCATCACCACCGTCTACTACGGCGCCAGCGCCGAGACGGTGCGGGGCTTCCTCACGGTGCCGATCGAGCGCGCCGTCTCGGCGATCAGCGGGGTGGACCACGTCGAGTCGACCAGCCGCGCGGGCGTGAGCACGGTGACGGTCCGCCTCAAGCTCAACCACGACGCCACCGCGGCGCTGGCCGAGGTCACCGCCCGGCTGCAGCAGGTGCGCTCCGAGCTGCCGGCCGAGGCGGAGCCCCCGGTGGTCGAGGTGCAGCGGGCCGACCGGCCCTACGCCACGTTCTACCTGAGCTTCGCCTCGACCGAGCGGAGCGTGCCGGCCATCACGGACTGGCTGGCCCGCACCCTCCAGCCGCAGCTCTCGACGCTCGAGGGCGTCCAGCGGGTCACCATCGAGGGCGCGCGCCAGCTCGCCATGCGGATCTGGATCGACCCCGACCGGCTCGCGGCCCACAACCTCTCCCCCGGCGACGTGCACGCCGCCCTCCGGCGCAACAACTACCTCGCGGCGGTGGGCCGCACCAAGGGCGACCTGGTGCAGGTCGACCTCCTCGCCAACACCGACCTCCGGTCGGCCAAGGAGTTCGAGGACCTGATCGTCGCGGAGCGGGACGGCGCCATCGTGCGCCTCTCCGACGTGGCCCGGGTGGAGTTGGGCGCGGAGGAGGCGGAGATGGTCGCCAAGTACAACGACCGGGAGGCGGTCTATCTCGGCGTGTGGCCCCTGGTGGGCGCCAACGAGATCGAGGTGGCGGACCGGCTCAAGGCCGAGATGGAGCGGATCCGGCCCACGCTCCCGCGGGACATCGACATGCGCCTGGCGTACGACGGGACGCTCTTCATGCGGGACGCCCTCCAGGAGATCGCCAAGACCCTGGGGGAGACGATCCTGATCGTGGCGCTGGTGGTGTTCCTGTTCATGGGCTCGATCCGCACCGCCATGGTGCCGCTGGCGGCGATGCCGGTGTCGCTGATCGGGGCCGGCGTCCTGATGATGGCCTTCGGGTTCAGCCTGAACCTGCTGACCATCCTCGCCCTGGTGCTCTCGGTGGGCCTGGTGGTGGACGACGCCATCGTGGTGGTGGAGAACGTCGAGCGTCACGTGCGGCTCGGCAAGTCGCGGATCGAGGCGGCGCTCGCCGGGGCGCGGGAGCTGCTCACGCCCATCGTCGCCATGACGATCACGCTGGCCGTGGTCTACGCCCCGATCGGCTTCCAGGGCGGGCTCACCGGGTCGCTCTTCCTCGAGTTCGCCCTCACGCTGGTGGCGGCGGTGCTGGTCTCCGGCGTGGTGGCGGTGACCCTCTCGCCCGCGATGAGCGCCCGGCTGGTGCACCCGCACGGCCGGGAGGGCCGGCTCACCAGCCTGGTGAACCGCGCGTTCGAGGCGGTGCGGGACCGCTACGCCCGGCTGCTCGACGCCGCGCTCACGATGCGGGGGGCGGTGGTCGCGGCGGCGCTGCTGGTGATGGTGGCCGCCTGGCCGCTCTACATGTTCTCGCAGCGGGAGCTCGCCCCGGTCGAGGACCAGAGCCACATCAGCCTCTTCATGGAGGCGGCGCCGGACGCGTCGTTGGTGGCCTCGAATCGGGCCTCGCTCGAGGTGGTCAAGGCGATCCGGAGCTTCCCCGAGACCGAGTTCATGTGGTCGCTGGTGCTCCCCTGGGGCGGGTTCGGCGGCCTCAAGGCGGTCGACTGGAAGGAGCGGGACCGCTCGACCGCCGAGATGTACGGCCAGGTCTTCGGCGCGGTGTCCCAGATCCCGGGCGTCCGGGTCTTCCCCCGGCTCGACCCGCCCCTCCCGACCCCGGGCCAGTACGACGTCGAGCTCGTGCTGCAGAGCGACGCGCCGCCGGAGCAGATGCTCCAGACGGTGGGCTCGGTCCTCGCCGCCGGGTGGCAGAGCGGCAAGTTCCTGTACGTCGACACCGACCTGAAGCTGGATCTCCCCGAGGCCCGGGTGGTGATCGACCGGGAGCGGGTCTCGGATCTCGGCCTCGACCTCGCCTCGGTGGCGCAGGAGCTCGGCACCATGCTGGGCGGGGCGTACGTGAACCGGTTCAACTACTACGACCGGAGCTACAAGGTCATCCCGCAGCTGGGCGAGGAGGACCGGGCCACCGTCGGGCCGCTGCTCGACCTCAAGATCCGTACCCCGAGCGGCGAGCTGGTGCCGGTCTCCACCTTCACCCGGATCGAGACCGGCGCGGCGCCCCGCGCGCTCAACCGGTTCCAGCAGCGGAACTCGGTCCGGATCTTCGGCGGGGTGCAGCCGGGGGTCACCAAGGAGGAGGGGCTCCGGGTGCTCGAGACGGCCGCGCTCCGCGCCGCCGGCCCCGGCGTCACGTTGGATTACGCCGGCGAGTCGCGCCAGATCCGCCGCGAGGGCTCGGCGCTCGTCGTCACCCTCGGCTTCGCCGTGCTGCTCATCTACCTGGTGCTCGCGGCGCAGTTCCAGAGCTTCCGCGACCCGCTGATCGTGCTGCTCGGCTCGGTGCCGCTCGCCATCTCGGGCGCGCTGCTGTTCACCTTCCTCGACCTGACGACGTTGAACATCTACTCGCAGGTGGGGCTGATCACCCTGGTCGGGCTGATCGCGAAGAACGGGATCCTGGTGGTCGAGTTCGCCAACACGCTCCAGGAGCGCGGCCTGGCCAAGGCCGCGGCGCTGCGGGAGGCGGCCCTCACCCGGCTCCGGCCGGTGCTCATGACCACGGCGGCCACGATCTTCGGCCACCTGCCGCTGGTCTTCGTCTCGGGGCCGGGGGCCGAGGCCCGCAACAGCATCGGGATCGTGCTGGTGGCGGGGATGACCGTGGGCGCGATCTTCACCCTCTTCGTGGTTCCCGTGCTCTACTCGCTCATCGCGGCCGAGCACCGGCCCGAGCCGGCCGTCG
>DATLZT010000065.1:0-2286 GCA_035573835.1 Gemmatimonadales bacterium | reverse complement strand
TCGGGGCAGGACGTGGCCACGGTGGTGGACGACCGCCGACTCCGGGTCGAAGCCGCGGTGCTGGAGCACGACCTGCCGCTGATCCGGGTGGGCGGCGAGGCGGTGGTGGCGACCGCCGCGGCGCCCGACCGGCCCACCCCGGGCCGGGTGGTGGCGGTGCTTCCGCTGGTCGACTCGACCACCCGCGCCGGCCGGGCGATCGTCGAGGTGGCCGGGCGCGCGCACGGCCGGGCCGCCGCGACTCCGCTCAGGCCCGGGATGTACGCCGACGTGCGGCTCGAGGCGCATCGGCTCCGGGGCCGGGTGATCGTTCCCGCGCCGGCGGTGATCGAGCGGGACGGCCGGCCCCTGGTGTTCGTGGTGAAGGAGGGTCGGGCGCAGTGGACCTACATCACCCCGGGCCGGTCCAACGGGGTCGAGACCGAGGTCCTCCCCGACTCCACCACCGGCCGGATCCCGCTCGCCGAGGGTGACACGGTGCTGGTCGAGGGCCACCTCACCCTCACGCACGACGCGCCGGTGCGGGTGGTGCCCGCGGCGGGCGACGGCGCCGCAGGCGACCGCGCGGCCCGGCCGTAGGGCGCGCCCCGGCACTGCTCCTCCATGTCCCTGAGCGCGCACGCCATCCGCCGGCCGGTCACGACCGTCGCCGCGACGCTCGCCCTCGTGCTGCTGGGCCTGGTCTCGCTCGGCCGGCTGCCGGTCTCGCTCCTCCCCGACGTCACCCTCCCCGTCCTCACCATCCGCACCCGCTACCCCGACGCGGCGGCCGCCGAGGTCTCGCGCTTCGTGGCCGAGCCGATCGAGCAGGCGCTCGCCGCCACACCGGGGCTGGTGGAGCTGCGGTCGGTGAGCCGCAACGGGGAGGTCACCACCACCGCCCGCTTCGCCTGGGGCACCGACATGGCGGCCACGGTGCTCACGGTGCGCGAGCGGCTCGACAACGTCCGCGCCCGCCTCCCGGAGCGGGCCGAGCGGCCCACGCTCCTCACCAGCGATCCGGGCCAGCGGCCGATCGCGGTGCTGGGCCTCACGGGGACGGGGGACCTCCGGACGATCGCGCGGCTGGCAGGGGAGGTGCATGCCCGCCGGCTGGAGCAGCTCGACGGGGTGGCGAGCGTGGCGGTGGCGGGCGCACCGGAGGACGAGATCCGGGTCGAGCTCGACCCCGATCGGGTGCGGGCGCTGGGGCTCACGCCGGACGACGTGGGGCGCGCCATCGAGGCCGCCAACGCGACCGCGCCCGGCGGGACGATCCGGCGGGGGCAGTTCCGCTTCACCGTGCGCGCGCTCACCGAGCTCCGGCGCCCCGAGGAGATCCTCGAGGTGCCGGTGGGCCGGGCGGGTTCGGGCGTGCGCCTCCGCGACGTGGCCGCGGTGCGGGTCACCACCGCCGATCCGGTCAGCGTGACCCGGCTCGACGGGCGGCCCGCCGTGGGGCTCGTGGTCTACAAGGACGCGGGCGCCAACACGGTGGCGGTGACCCGGGAGATCGCCCGCGCGGTGGCGGCGCTGGAGCGCGAGCTCCCCGACGTGCGGATGACGGTGGTGGCGGCGCAGGCGGAGTTCGTGAACGCGGCGCTCTCCAACCTGGCGCAGGAGATCGTGGCGGGCGGGGTACTCTCGCTGCTCGTGATCCTGCTCTTCCTGCGGGACTGGCGCTCCTCGCTCGCGATCGGTCTGGTCGTGCCCCTCTCGGTGCTGGTGGCGCTGGTCGCGCTCCAGGGGCTCGACGTCACCGTGAACGTCCTCTCCCTGGGCGGGCTCGCCCTCGGCGTGGGGCTCCTGGTGGACAACGCCATCGTGGTGGCCGAAGCCACCGGCCGACACCGCGAGGCGGGGCTCCCGCCGGCCGAGGCGGCGCGGGCGGCCTGCGAGGAGGTGGCGGGACCGCTGGTGGCGGGGACGCTCACCACCATGCTCGTCTTCGGGCCGATCGTGTTCGTGCGGGGGCTCGCGGCGGCGCTGTTCCGCGACCTCTCCCTCAGCGTGGTGGCCTCGCTGGCGGCGTCGCTCCTCCTCGCGCTCACGCTGATGCCGGTGATGATGGCCGGGCGGCGGGGGCGGACGGCGTCCCTCGCGACGCCGCCGACCCCGGCCTCGGGCCGGCTCGCCGCGCTGGGCGGGCGCTGCGCGGGGTGGTACGAGCGGGGGATGACCTGGTGCCTGGCGCGGCCCGGCGCGGTCTTCGCCATCGCGGCCGCGGTGGTGGCGCTCACGCTGCTGGTCGGGCTCCGCCTCCCGCGGGAGATCCTCCCCCAGGTGGACGAGGGTGTGGTGGTGGCG
>DATLZT010000064.1:0-2714 GCA_035573835.1 Gemmatimonadales bacterium | reverse complement strand
CGTCCGGCAGCCGGACGCGGTGGCCGCGATCCGCCTCACCCTGCTCGCGGCGGCCGTCGCGGTGCCGCTCAACCTGGTCTTCGGGCTGGCCGCGGCCTGGTCGATCACGAGGTTCGAGTTCCCCGGGAAGCGGCTGCTGGGCACCCTCATCGACCTCCCCTTCGCCGTCTCGCCGGTGATCGCGGGGATGGTGTTCGTGCTGCTCTTCGGGGCGCATGGGTGGTTCGGGCCCTGGCTCGCGGCGCACGACCTCAAGATCGTCTTCGCCGTGCCCGGCATCGTCCTCGCGACCACGTTCGTCACGGTGCCGTTCGTGGCGCGGGAGCTCATCCCGCTGATGGAGGAGCAGGGTGCGGACGAGGAGGAGGCCGCGGTGCTGCTCGGGGCGAACGGCTGGCAGCTCCTGCGCCGGGTCACGCTCCCCAACGTGAAGTGGGGCCTGCTCTACGGGGTGGTGCTCTGCAACGCGCGGGCGATGGGGGACTTCGGCGCCGTCTCGGTGGTCTCCGGCCACATCCGGGGAGTCACCAACACGGTTCCCTTGCACATCGAGATCCTCTACAACGAGTACGACACGACCGCGGCGTTCGCGACGGCCTCGCTGCTCGCCCTCCTCGCGGTCATCACCCTGATTGCCAAGGCGGTGGTGGAGCGGCGGCTGGACCGGGAGCTCGCCGGGTCGCCGACCGCCGGCCGGAGGTTCCCGTGACGATCGAAGTGCGCAACGTCGGCAAACGGTTCGGCCGCTACGTGGCGTTGCGGGACGTCACCCTGTCCGTGGGCCGCGGCGAGCTGGTGGCGCTCCTGGGCCCGTCGGGCTCGGGCAAGACGACGCTGCTCCGCATCATCGCCGGACTCGAGACTCCCGATGCCGGGGCGGTCCTCTTCGACGGAGCCGACGCCACCCGCCGGCACGTGCGCGAGCGCCGGGTCGGCTTCGTGTTCCAGCACTACGCCCTCTTCCGGCACATGACGGTCTTCGAGAACGTGGCGTTCGGCCTCCGGGTCCGGCCCCGCCGGACCCGGCCGCCGGAGCGGGAGATCCGGGTCCGGGTGGAGCGGCTCCTCGGCCTGGTCCAGCTCGAGTGGCTGGCCGACCGGTATCCCTCGCAGCTCTCCGGCGGGCAGCGGCAACGGGTGGCGCTCGCCCGGGCGCTGGCGGTCGAGCCCCGGGTGCTCCTGCTCGACGAGCCGTTCGGCGCCCTCGACGCCAGGGTGCGGAAGGAGCTGCGGCGGTGGCTGCGGCGATTGCACGACGAGGTCCAGGTGACCAGCGTGTTCGTCACCCACGACCAGGACGAGGCGCTGGAGGTGGCCGACCGGGTGGTCGTCATGAACGAGGGCCGGATCGAGCAGATCGGCACGCCGGAGGAGGTCCACGAGCGGCCCGCCACCCCCTTCGTGTACGGGTTCCTCGGCGAGGTGAACCTCTTCCGCGGCCGCCTCGGCCAGGGACGGGTCCGCATCGGCGACGCCGAGCTGGACGCGCCGGGCTGGAGCGCGGAGGTGGAGGCGCCGGCGCTCGCCTATGTCCGGACCTACGACCTCGAGGTCGGGCCGACGCCGGACGGGCGTCGCACCATCCCCGCGGTCGTGCGGCACGTCCGCGCCCTCGGCCCGATCGTCCGGCTGGAGCTCGACCGCCTGGGGGACGGGCAGCTGATCGAGGTGCAGCTTCCCCGGGAGCGCTACCGCGAGCTCCGGCTCGCCACGGGGGATCGGGTCTTCGTCGCCCCGAGCCACGTGCGGGTGTTCACCGACGAGGGCGCTCCGCCGCCACCTGGCCGTAGTTGAGCAGGGCGACGAGGAACACGCCCCCGACCGCGTTGCCGAGCACGGCCGGCAGGATGAAGCCCATCACCATCTCGCCCAGCAGCGACGCGCCCGTCGCCACCCGGTAGAACGCCTCCACCGAGCCCACGATCGAATGCCGGAACTCGAACGCGGCGATCGGGGCGGTGGTGAGCCAGATGAGGGCGAGCTGCGCGCCGGTGGAACGGGTCGAGGCCAATAGCCAGGCGAGCAGCGCGATCAGCCATCCGGCGAAGATGGCCTGGTAGAACACCTCGCCGAACGTGCCGGCGGTGGCCCGCTCGGCGATCCGCGCCAGGTGCGGCGCGAGCGAGGCGGGGATGGCCCGGGTCCGACCGAGCACCCAGGCCACCACCGCGGCGCCGAGCAGGTTGCCCAGGAGCAGGAGGCCCCAGAGCCGGAGCACCAGGCCGAGCGTCCGCGCGTCGCGGCGATGGAGCAGCGAAATGATCGGCTCCAGGGTGTTCTCGGTGAAGAGTTCGCTCCGGGCCAGGATCACGAAGATGAACCCGAGCGGGTAGCCCGCCGCCGCGGCGGCATGGGCATACGCCGGTGCCACGAGGCTGGCCAGGTACGCCCCGGCCAGGAAGCTGAACGCGATCGCGAGTCCCGAGGCGAAGGCCGAGAGCGCGAGCGACGCCGCCGGACGCTCGAGCTCCCGCTCGGCGCTGTCCAGGACGTTGTCGTGGATCTCGAGCGCCGAGAGCCGGGTGCCGACCTCGGGCTCGTCGGCGGCGCGCGCCGACCGGGGGGATCGGCGCGAACCGCCGGGCGGGACCCTGGGAGCCGATCCTCGGCCCGCCGTCCGCCGCCCGCCCGTCGCTCGATCACGGCCGCCTCACCGGAGCGTGTGGAGATGGCCCGCGATCTCGCTCCGCCGGGCCAGCCCGGCGAGCGGCGGG
>DATLZT010000063.1:0-3472 GCA_035573835.1 Gemmatimonadales bacterium | reverse complement strand
GGCTCCTCCCGCCGTTCCTCGAGCGGGTCCGCTCCCGGCTCGCCGTGGCGGCTCGGCTCGATCGGGCGACCGAGGACCACGTCGCCCTCCTCCTCGCCGTCCGGGCGGCGGAGGTGCGCTGGCCCGGCGACGCCGACGAGGAGCTGGCGCTCCGCCACGACCCCGACGTCGCCGCGGCGCTGGAACACTTCCCCCGACTCGCCCAACTCCTGGCGCGACAGTGAGATCCGCGGGCGGGGACGACCGCCCCGCCCGCTCGTCTCCCGCCCCCCTCACCCCCGCGCTATCTTTCGGCCCATGGCGACCCGCACCCCTTCCGCCCGGTCCAAGGCCGCGGCCCGACTCGACAAGACCGATCTCCTCGACCTCTACCGCGTGATGCTCCTGTCGCGCCGGATCGACGACAAGGAGATCCAGCTGAAGCGGCAGAACCGCATCTTCTTCCAGATTTCCGGCGCCGGGCACGAGGCGGTCCTCGCCGCCGCCGCCAAGGTGTTCCGCCCGGGTTACGACTGGTTCTATCTCTATTACCGCGACCGCGCCCTCTGCCTCGGCCTCGGCATGACGGCCACCGAACAACTCCTCTCGGCGGTGGCCGCGGCCGACGACCCGAACTCGGGCGGCCGGCAGATGCCCTCGCACTGGGGCCACAAGGCGCTCAACATCGTGAGCGTCTCGAGCCCCACCGGGACCCAGTTCCTCCAGGCGGTGGGCTGCGCCGAGGCCTGGCTCCGCTACTCGCAGAACGACCGCATCCCCGAGCGCGGCGAGCTGATCCGGGGCGACGAGGTCGTGCTCTGCACCACCGGTGACGGGACGACCAGCGAGGGCGAGTTCTGGGAGTCGCTCAACACCGCCTGCAACCTCAAGCTGCCCGTCGTCTACCTGGTCGAGGACAACGGCTACGCCATCTCCGTCCCGGTCGAGGTCAACACGGCCGGCGGCTCGATCTCCAAGCTGGTGACCGGCTTCCCGGGGCTCTACATCCAGGAAGTGGACGGCTGCGATCCGCTCGCCTCCTACGAGGCGCTCGCCCGGGCCGCGGAGCACTGCCGGCGGCGCAAGGGGCCGGCGCTGGTCCACGCCCACGTGATCCGCCCGTACAGCCACTCGCTCTCCGACGACGAGATCCTCTACCGGCCGCCGCGGGAGCGGGAGGAAGACGCCCGGCGGGACCCGCTGGTCACCTTCCCCCGCTACCTCGTCGAGCAGGGGATCGCCACCGAGGCGGAGCTCGAGGCGATCCGGGCGCGGGTGGAGGAGGAGGTGGCGGTGGCCACCGACGTGGCCCTCGCCTCGCCCCAGCCGGCCACGGACACCGTCTACCGCTACGTCTACTCGCCCGACGTCGATCCCACCTCGGAGCAGTTCGACACCGAGGACGACCCCAAGTTCAGCGGCGACCCGACCACCATGGTCGACCTCCTCAACGCCTGCCTGCGGGACGAGATGGCACGCGATCCCCGCATCGTCGTCTTCGGCGAGGACGTGGCCGACTGCAGCCGTGAGGAGTACCTCGCCGAGGTGAAGGGGAAGGGCGGCGTCTTCAAGGTGACCTGGGGGCTCCAGCGCCAGTTCGGGAGCCATCGGGTCTACAACTCGCCGCTGGCCGAGGCCAACATCGTCGGCCGGGCGATCGGCCTCGCCACCCGCGGGCTCAAGCCGGTGGTCGAGATCCAGTTCTTCGACTACATCTGGCCCGCCTACATGCAGCTCCGCAACGAGCTGGCCACGCTCCGTTGGCGCTCGAACAACGCCTTCAGCGCCCCGGTGGTGGTGCGGGTGACGTATGGCGGCTACCTCAAGGGCGGCGCCATCTATCATTCCCAGACCGGCGCGTCGATCTTCACCCACGTACCCGGGCTCCGGGTGGTCTGCCCCGCCACCGCGCTCGACGCCAACGGCCTCCTCCGCACCGCGATCCGCTGCGACGACCCGGTCCTCTTCCTCGAGCACAAGCACCTCTACCGCCAGACCTACAACAAGGCGCCCTACCCGGGGCCCAACTTCATGATTCCCTTCGGGAAGGCGAAGGTCGTGCGGGAGGGCACCGACCTCACCGTCGTGACCTACGGCGCGGTGGTGCAGCGGACGCTGATGGCGGCCAAGCAGCTCGAGGAGGAGCGGGGGCTGAGCGTCGAGGTGATCGACCTCCGGTCGCTCTCGCCGGTGGACTGGGACACGATCCACGCCTCGATCCGCAAGACCAACCGGGTCATCGTGGCCTACGAGGACTCGCTCTCCTGGGGCTACGGGGCCGAGCTCGCCGCCCGGATCGCCGACGAGAGCTTCGCCTGGCTCGACGCGCCGGTGAAGCGGGTGGCCGCCACCGATACCTTCGTGGCGTACGCTCCCGAGCTCGAGGACGTGATCCTGCCCCAGGTCGAGTCGATCCGGCGGGCCATCGAGGCGCTCGCCGCCTTCTAGCCGACCGTCTCCCGGCTTCCCCAGCGCCCCCCGGCCCCGGCCGGGGGGCGCTCGCATGTCGCCGCCGGCCGGTGAGAATGCCGCGCTGCCCCGCACGTCTGACCAACGGGGACGGGCGCCGGCCCGTCCGCCCCTCGACGGTGAACGCGGCGGGGTTACTTTGTTCGGGGTATGCACCCCGGCGCTCCCGATCTCCAGCTCTCCGCCGCGCTCGAGCAAGCGGTCGCCCGGTTCGCCGCGATGGTCCGCCACGTGGGGCTCCGCCACCGCCTGTCCGAGGCCGACCTCGACGAAGTGATGCAGGAAGTCAGGCTCCGCCTCTGGCGGGCCCGCGGCACCGCGGAAGGGCTGGAGCGGATCGGATCGTCCTACGTCTACCGGACGGCCGTTTCCGCGGCGCTCGACCTCCTGCGCCGGCGCCGCACCCGGCAGTCCTCCGCCGAGCCGCTCGACGAGGTCGCCGCCGCGGCGACCGCCGGCCGGGACCCCGCCGAGGAGCTCGAGTCCTCGGAGCTCGCCCGGGAAGTGGAGCGCGTGATCGAGACCATCCCCGCCTCGCGACGTCCGGTCGTCCGGATGCACCTGGCCGGCTACCCGCGCGAGGAGATCGCCGAGATGATGGGATGGACCGAGGCCAAGACGCGGAACCTGCTCTACCGCGGGCTGGCCGACCTCCGGGCCGGTCTCATCGAGCGCGGGATCGGGCTGGACTTCGCCACGGAGCCCTGACCATGAACCAGGATCGACTGCGGCGGCTGTACGGCCGCCACCAGCGGGCGCGGGGCGACGGGCGGCACTGCCCCGCACCCGAGGCGCTGCACGCGCTCGCGCGGGGCGAGCTCCCCGAGGCCGAGCGCCTCGCCGCGTTCGACCACGTGATGGCGTGCCGGAGCTGCGGCGAGGAGTTCGAGCTCCTGCGCGCCATCGAGCGCGCCGGGAAGGCGGAGGCGGCCGGTGCAGCCCCACCGGCGAGCGATGACGCGCGGGTCGTGCGCCTATCCTCGCGCCGGGCTCGGCGCTGGCTCGCGCCGCTCGCGCTCGCCGC
>DATLZT010000062.1:0-22241 GCA_035573835.1 Gemmatimonadales bacterium | reverse complement strand
TCCTGTTTGCTCCCCACGCTGTCGCGCCTCAGCGTCAGCAACGGCCCAGCAGACCGCCTTCGCCACTGGTGTTCTTCCCGATCTCTACGCATTCCACCGCTACACCGGGAATTCCATCTGCCTCTACCGCGCTCGAGCCCGACAGTCTAGGAGGCAATGCTGCGGTTGAGCCGCAGGATTTCACCCCCTACTTACCGGGCCGCCTACGCGCCCTTTACGCCCAGTGATTCCGGACAACGCTCGCACCCTCCGTATTACCGCGGCTGCTGGCACGGAGTTAGCCGGTGCTTCCTCTGGAGGTACCGTCACTCCCCTCGCGGGGCCTTCGTCCCTCCCGACAGTGGTTTACAACCCGAAGGCCTTCATCCCACACGCGGCGTCGCTGCGTCAGCCTTTCGGCCATTGCGCAATATTCCCCACTGCTGCCTCCCGTAGGAGTCTGGGCCGTGTCTCAGTCCCAATGTGGCTGGCCATCCTCTCAGACCAGCTACCCGTCGTCGCCTTGGTGAGCCGTTACCTCACCAACTAGCTGATAGGCCGCGAGGCCCTCCATCGGCGCATCGCTGCTTTCACCCCCAGGGCATGCGCCCCAAAGGTCGTATGCGGTATTACCCGGCCGTTAGGCCGGCTATCCCCCACCGATGGGCAGGTTCCTCACGTGTTACGCACCCGTCCGCCACTGAACCGGAGTTGCCCCCGGTCCCGTACGACTTGCATGTGTTAGGCACGCCGCCAGCGTTCGTCCTGAGCCAGGATCAAACTCTCCAATGGAAAGCTTGAACAGCTCGAGACCGAACAACTCGACAATGTCGGTTGCCCGGATCACTTGTCAGAGCCAAAACCCTCCCCGAAGAGCCTCTGCGCTCCCCGGTTCAACGGGTCCGCACTCGTCACCCAAAACGCTCACATCGATTGTCAAAGAGCTTGGCCTATTGCCACCAGGACCCGAGACGATCGGCTATCCTGGAAAGCCTCGAATCTTACCCTGCCAACGAGCCTTCGTCAAGGGGTGAACCGTCGGAGAGACAACCGGTTGGACCGACCTCCCGACCTCCCCACCCATGCAACTCCGCCCGCTGCAGGGCCGCCAATTATAACCGGTTCGGCGTCGGTGTCAAGGCCGCGCAATCCATCATCGCGCCCCGGCTCGAGCCCGGCAGGCCGCTCAAGCCACCTCCCGAACCGCCTCCGCAGAGGCCCATCGAGCCACCGGTCACCGCCACCGGTTCCTGCCGCCACCGGTTCCTGGCGGGGCAGCAAAACTAACGACCAACGACCGGACCGCAAGCCCCGCAGACCGCAAGCCCAGTCGGGAGCTGCACCAGTTGCTCTCCGGGACGCCGGTCCGGTGCCCAGCCACATCCCAACCCAAGTCGTTGTGGCACCAGGGCTTGACCCTGCGGCATAAGTTGTTGTCCGGCAATGGCTTGAATGTTGCACTCCGACCCGGTCCCAGCGATAGCATCCCCCCAACCCCGGTCCGGCCGTGCTTCTCCCTAAACTCGTCACCACCCTCCAGACCTACGATCGCCGACAGTTCCTGAACGACGCCATCGCCGGCCTCATCGTGGGCATCATCGCCCTCCCGCTCGCCATCGCCTTCGCCATCGCGAGCGGCGTCACCCCCCAGGCGGGCCTCGTCACCGCCATCGTGGCCGGCTTCCTGATCTCCGCCCTGGGAGGCTCCCGGGTCCAGATCGGCGGCCCCACCGGGGCGTTCGTCGTCATCGTCTACGGCATCGTCCAGCGGCACGGTGTGGATGGGCTCGCGGTGGCCACCCTGTTGGCCGGCGTCGTCTTGGTCGTCCTGGGCGTGGCCCGACTGGGGCGCGCGGTCAAGTTCATCCCCTACCCCGTCACCCTCGGCTTCACCTCGGGCATTTCGATCATCATCGCCACCCAACAGCTGCGGGACGCCCTCGGGCTGCGCATGGGTGCGGTGCCGGCGGAGTTCGTGGCGCGACTCCTGGCCTACCGGGACGCCATCGGCAGCGTCAACCCGCATGCGGTGGTGGTCTGCGTGCTCACCCTGGCGGTGCTCCTCGGCTGGCCCCGCGTGAGCCAACGCGTTCCGGCCCCGTTCGTGGCCCTGGTGGCGACCACTGCCCTGGTTCACGTGCTCGGCTGGCCGGTGGAGACGGTGGGCGACCGGTTCGGGGTCGTCGGCGGGACCCTTCCCCGGCCGAGCCTGCCGGAGGTCGACCCGGCTCGGCTCCGCGAGCTGGTCGGGCCGGCGCTCGCCATCGCCGCGCTCGGGGCCATCGAGTCGCTCCTCTCGGCAGTCGTGGCGGATGGGATGATCGGCGGCCGTCACCGCTCCGACATGGAGCTGGTGGCCCAGGGCATCGCCAACATCGCCTCGCCGCTCTTCGGCGGGATCCCGGCCACGGGGGCGATCGCCCGCACGGCCACCAACATCAAGAGCGGCGGCCGGACGCCGGTGGCGGGGATGGTGCACGCGCTCACGCTCCTCCTCATCGCCCTCGCCTTCGGCCGCTGGGCCGCCCTCATCCCCTTCGCCACCCTGGCCGGTATCCTGCTGGTCGTGGCCTACAACATGGGTGAGTGGCACGTCTTCCGGGGGGAGCTCCGTGGTCCCCGGAGCGACGCGATGGTCATGTCGACCACCTTCGCGCTCACCGTCCTGGTGGACCTCACCGTGGCCCTCGGGGTCGGGATGGTGCTGGCCGCCTTCCTCTTCATCAAGCGGATGGCCGAGGTGACCAACATCACGCTGCTCACGCGGGAGTTCCAGGAGGGGGCCGAGCCGGTCGACGACGCCGGGGCCATCTACCGGCGCCGCATCCCGCCCGGCGTCGAGGTCTACGAAATCAACGGCCCGTTCTTCTTCGGCGCGGCCGAGAAGTTCAAGTCGGTCCTGGCAACGGTCTCCCGACGGCCGCAGGTGTTGATCGTGCGGATGCGGAATGTCCCGGCGATCGATTCGACCGCCATGGCCGCGCTCCGCGACCTGGTACGGCGAACCCGCCGGGACGGGACGCTCCTCCTCCTGTCCGACGTCCATGCCCAGCCCCTCGTGGCGTTGGAGCGCTCGGGGCTGGCGGACGAGATCGGGCGCGAGGCGCTGTTCCCCGACGTGGATGCCGCGCTGGCCGCCGCCCGGCGTCACCTCGAGGCTCCTGCCCGGGCCGGCCAGACCGGCGGCCCGCCCGCGGCGGGCTAGGCGCCCCGGCGGGGGCGGGGTGATGCATCCCGGCGGATCAGGCCGAGGCGCGTCCTGCGCACGCCCGCACGAGGCTCAGGGCACGGGATCGGTCCGTCGGGGCTCGATCCGGACGATCCAGAGGCCGTTGTAGTTGTCGTTCACATAGGCCAGGCCGTTGTGGACCACGACGCCCCAGGTGTTGGCGGTGTTCTTGATGTTGCCGTCCATGTCGGCGGTGTTGAGGTGGGCGATCTCCCGCCGCTGGGCCCGGAGGTCCCCCCGCAGCTCGCCCGAGACGTCGAAGGCGCGGAAGCCCGCATCGTAGGCGCCCATGTAGAGGGTGTCCCCCGCCACCCACACGTTGTGGACCCCGCCGTACTCCGGCTCGTACCAGGCGACCGCGCGGGGGCGCTCGATATCGGAGACGTCGATCACCTGGAGCCGCCCGTAGGCCCGCCCCGCCGCCGCGTCCTTGGCGCCGGCCACCTCGCGGGCCGGGAAGACCTCGTCCGCGATGAATACGTAGTTCCGGTGGCGCCAGGCGGTGTGGGTGCCCCGGATGAAGCCGGGCCCGGCGGTCAGCTCGACATCGCGGTAGAGCTCGTTGAGGTCGTACTTGTACTGACTCACGAGCTTCGGGTTGGACGGGCTGCCGCCCTTGATCCCGTTCCCCACGTCGAGGATCACCAGCCCGTCGTTCCAGTAGCTCAGGTACGCCAGGCCGTCCTGCACGTCGACGTCGTGGAGCGTCCGGGCCGCGTCGGGCCGGTCGGTGCGCCACTGGGCGACTTCCTTCGGGTGGTACGGATCGTTGAGGTCGACGATGTGCAGCGCGCCGGTGCCGTCGTTGGTGAGGTAGACATGGGTGCCGTACTTCGCTTGCCGGTAGACGAACGCCGAGTGGACCCCCGCGGTGACCCCCTCGGTGAACTCGGCGATCGGCTTGGGGTGGGCCGGATCCTCCAGCGACGCGATGACGATCCCGTTCCGGCGGTCTGAGGCCCCCTCGCGGGTGAAGACGAGGAACTTGCCGTCCGGGGTGGTCATGACATCGTTGACCCGGCGGGTGTTGGCCACGATGGAATCGGTCACCACCGGCCGGGCGGGATCGCTGATGTCGATGGCGTACATGCGGTCCCCGCCCCCCCCGGTGCCGAGATAGGCGTACTTCCCCGAGGGGTGGATCCAGACCTCCTCGGTCTTGAACAGGGTGCGGGGGAGCCGGCCCACCACGGTGACCGGGCGCCGCACGTCGCGATGGGTGAGCGTCACCACCGCGTCGGCGGTGCGGTTGCCGAAGCTCGCGGTCACGACGTACTCGCCCGGCTCGTAGCCCACGAACGCGCCATCGGGGTCGATCATCCCCTGGCCCGGGGAGAAGCTCCAGGTCGGCGTGAGTCCCTCGATCGGCGCGCCGTTCCGGTCCAGCGGGGTGGCGGTGAAGCGGATCACGTCACCCTGGCGGGCCTCGACGGTGGACGGGGAGATCTCGATCGAGGCGATGGTGTTGGCCACCACCCGGACGGTCACGGTGCCGCGCACGTCGCCCGCGGCGGCCGTGATCACGGCCCGGCCGGGCGCCAGCGCGGTGACCATGCCCGTGCCCGACACGCGGGCGACGCGCGGGGCGCTGCTCCGCCAGATCACGGTGTCGTCCCGTTCCTCCTTGAGGCGGGAGTAGACGGTGGCCTTGAGGCGCATCCGCTGCCCCACCACGAGCCGCGCCGCCTCCGGCGTGACCACGACGGACGCCGCCGGCCCGGGCACGACCCGGAGATCGATGCGCTCGTAGACCGGCCTCGAGCCGGGAACCAGCCCGATGGCGGTGACGCCGATGGCGCCGGTGGCCCCGGCGTGGACCAGCCCGGTGGAGTCGACGGTACCCTCGAAGCGTCCGCCGCTCCCGAAATAGCGAACCAGCGCGTCGGGCACCGGCCGGCCGAGGGAGTCCCGCACCTCGGCCCTCACCCGCAGGGTATCGCCGGCGGTGAGCGTGCGCGGCCCAGGGAGGAAGACCAGTCGGAACGGCGTCGCGGCCGATCCGGCGGTCGCGGCGGGAGCGGGCGCGGACTGGGCCTCGAGGGCACACGGAAGGCCGAGGCCCAATGCCATCATGACGATTGCGGAGCGGCGTGCGGTCATCGATGCGTCCGGGTGGAGGTATGGGCGAACGTACGGGCCCGGGGCGCGGGGCGTTTCGCGTCCGTTACCGGGCTGCCGGGGCCGGTGCCGCGGGCCGGTTGGCCCGCTCGAACTCCTTCATGAACGCGACCAGCTCGCGCACCGCGTCGATGCCGATGGCGTTGTAGATGCTGGCCCGCATCCCGCCGGCAGAGCGATGCCCCTTGAGCCCGTCGAGCCCCCGCTGGGCGGCCTCGGCCACGAAACGGGCGTCGAGTTCCTCGCTCCCGGTGCGGAAGACGACGTTCATCCGCGACCGGCTCCCGGGATCCACCGGCGCGCGGAAGAGCTCGCTTTGGTCGAGGAAGTCGTACAGCAGCTTGGCCTTCGCCTCGTTCCGCTCGGCCATGCCCCGGAGGCCCCCTTCGGCCTTGATCCACTTGAACACCTCGCCCATGAGGTAGATACCGAGGGTGTTGGGCGTGTTGTAGAGCGACTTCTCCTTGGCGTGGGTGCGGTACTGCAGGATGATCGGGATCCGGGTCGAGCCGGTCTCGACGAGGTCGTTCCGGATGATCACCAGCACCACCCCGGACGGCCCCAGGTTTTTCTGGGCCCCGGCGTAGATCAGGCCGTACTTGGTGACGTCGATCGGCCGGCTGAAGATGTCGCTCGAGGCGTCGGCCACGAGGGGGACGCCGGCGGGGACGGGCGGCTCGGCGCGCCACTGGGTGCCGTAGATGGTGTTGTTCGTGGTCATGTGCACGTACACCGGCCGGTCCGAGTACCGGATCTCGCCGGGATCGGGGATCCGGGTGAACCGGCTGGGCGCCGCCGTGGCGGCCTCGTGCACCGTCCCGAAGAGCTTGGCCTCCTTCACCGCCTTCTCGGACCAGACCCCGGTCACCAGGTAGTCGGCGGTCCGGCCGGCGGGCAAGAAGTTCATCGGCACCATGGCGAACTGGAGGGAGGCGCCGCCCTGGAGGAACAGGACCGAGTAGTCGTCGGGAATGTCGGCGAGCTCGCGGCACGCCTGCTCGGCCTCGTCCCGGATCCGCTCGAAGAGCTTCCCCCGGTGGCTGTGCTCCATGATGCCGATGCCGCTGTGGCCGATGTTCCAGATGTCCTTCTGCGCCTGGCGGAGGACGGGCTCGGGGAGGGCCGCGGGGCCGGCCCCGAAGTTGAAGATGCGGTCGGTCACGGGTTCCTCCTGCCGTTGATCTCGGTCAATTCGACGCTGATGATGTGCTCGTTGCCGCTCCGGATGGCCCGGAGGGCGCGCTCGTCGGGAACGCCGTCCAGGTGGATGCGGGCGCAGGTGGCCTGGGCCCCGTGGTAGATGATGTTCTCCACCTCCTCGACGTTGATCGACTCCTCCGCGAGCACGCGGAAGACGTGGGCCAGCACCCCGGGGCGGTTGCGGTGGCGGATGGCGAGCACGTGGGTGGCGGAGCTCCGGGCGAGCCGGTTGACGCAGTTCGGGACCTCGCCCGCCTCCTTGAAGGCCTGCACGATGCGGACCACCTCGTGGGCGATCGCGACCTGGGCCTGATCGGTCGACGCCCCGACGTGGTGGGTGCCGTAGACGCCGGGCAAGCGGGCGAGGGAGCTCTCGAAGGTGGCCGTGCCGCCGGCGGGCTCGTTCTGGAAGACGTCGAGCCCGCAGCGGATTCCCTTGGTGCGGATCGCCTCCCGCAGCGCGTCCTCGTCCACCACCGAGCCGCGGGACGTGTTGACGAGATAGGCACCGGGACGCATCGCGCCCAGGAACTCGGCGTTCACCAGGTGCTTCGTCTCCGGCGTGGCCGCGACGTTGATCGAGACGGCATCGCTCAGGCGGGCCACCTCGAGCGGGGTCTCGGCGTAGTAGACGCCCAGCCGCTCGGCCTCGGGAATGGTGAGGTGACGCGACCAGGCCACGACCGTCATGCCGAACGCCTTGGCCCGCACCGCGACCTCGCGCCCGATCTGCCCCAGACCGACGATGCCGAGGGTACGGCCGTAGAGCCCGCGGGCCTTGGAATACTCGGCCTTGTTCCACCGCCCCTCGCGGAGGTCGGCGACCTGGTCCGGGATCCGGCGATCGCAGGCCAGGAGCAGGCCCATCACCAGCTCGGCCACCGCGATCGAGTTCTTCCCCGGACAGTTCGCGACGAACACCCCGAGGTCGGAGGCGGCGGCCACGTCGATGGTGTCGACGCCGGCGCCGGCCCGGATCACCAGGCCGAGGCTCGCGCCGGCACGCAGCGCGTCGGCGGTGACCCGGGTGCCGCGCACGATGACCACGTGGGGGTCAACCTCCCGGAACAGGGCGGGAAGATCGTCGGCCTTCGCATCGGGCCGCGAGACGACCTCGCAGCCCAGCTCGTGCAGGGCGTCGATCCCAACCTTCTCGAACTTGTCGGCAATCAGCACTCTCATCGAGGGCTCTCGGTCGGACGGATCGGGATGGGACGGCGAGTGCCGGAGCACCGCACTCCGGAGCGAGGATACTAGGAGCCGGCGCGGGGCCGGTCAACGGTCATCGCCACCGGTGGACCAGGAGGCCGCTTCGCAGCTTGGGCTCGAACCAGGTGCTCTTGGGCGGCATGATGGCGCCGGCGTCGGAGACGGCCATCAGCTGCTCGAGCGTGGTCGGGTACATCGAGATCGCGAGCGCCATCTCGCCCGAATCGACCCGCCGCTCGAGCTCCGCCGTGCCGCGGATCCCGCCCACGAAGTCGATCCGCTCGTCGACCCGGGGATCCCCGATGCCCAGGATGGGGTGCAACACCCGATCCTGCAGGAGGGCCACGTCGAGCGAGCCGATCGGGTCGGTGCGGTCGATGGTGGCGGGATCGAGCTCGAGCCGGCACCAGCGCCCCCCGAAATAGAAGCAGAACGTCCCGGGCCGCGGCGGCGCCGGGTCATCGGTCGGTGCCAGACGGCCCAGGGCCGCCAGCTCCCGCGCCAGGCCCTCGGGCGAGCGCCCGTTGAGATCCTTTGCCACGCGGTTGTACGGCAGGATCCGGAGCTGCTCGGCCGGGAAGATCACGGCGAGGAACCAATTGTACGGCTCGTCGCCGGTGTGGCGGGGATTCCGGGCGCGAAGCTCGCGGGCGGCCCGCCAGGCGCTCGCCGAGCGGTGGTGGCCATCGGCCACATAGAGGCACGGAATCGCGGCGAACGCGTCCACCAACGGCCCATGCTCGGCCACCCGCCAGACGGTGTGCCGGACGCCGTCCGGGGCGACGAAATCGTAGAGGGGGCTCTCCCGCGCGGCGGCGTCGACCAGGCGATCGATGGCGGCGTCGCCGCGATAGGTGAGGAAGACCGGCTCGGCGTGGGCCTCGAGCGCCAGCACGTGGCGGGTGCGGTCGTCCTCCTTGTCCTTCCGGGTCTTCTCGTGCTTCCGGATGAGATCGGTCTCGTAGTCGTCCACGTGCACGCAGGCCACCACGCCGGTCTGGGCCCGGCCGTCCATGACCTGGCGGTAGAGGTAGAGGACCGGTTCCGGATCCTGGCGGAGGACCCCCTCCGCCAGGAAGCGATCGAGGTTCTCGCGGCCCTTGGCATATACCTGATCGTCGTACGGGTCGAGGTGAGGCGGGAGGTCGATGTCGGGGCGTCCGACGTGCAGGAAGCTGTAGGGATTGCCGTGGGCGAGCGCGGCCGCCTCCTCCCGATTGACCACGTCGTACGGCACCGAGGCGACCCGGGCGGCGAGCTCGGGGCGAGGGCGGAGGGCTCGGAATGGCCGGATGCGCATGGACAGGCTCACGGGCTGGTGTTTCGCGGCTCGGCGCGGGGCGCGCACGCCGGCGGAAGATGGGGCCGCGGCGGCGCCCGGAGCAATCCCCACGTCGGCCCGGCGGATCAGAACGGGAGCTCGAGCTGCGGCGTCGCCGATGCGGGACACGGTCCCGGCGCCGCGATGTCGGGCGGGTGGGAGCCCTGCGGGGGCGCATCGTCTACCGGCACCCGACGGGCCGAGGGCTCCGGGCGCTCCGCCTCGATCAGCCGCCGGAGGACCGAGGGCGGGACGGAGAGCCGGCGGGCGAGTCGGGTGATCACCGCGTCATTCCGGTCGGAGCCCGCGAGCACCGCGTAGACCAGCGGCGCGGAGAGCGCCTCCACCCGGGCCCAGTCGACGAGCGTGTCCGGCCAGAGGGCGAGCTGGACGACCATCGACGCCGGCAGCGCCGCGATGTCCAGCTCGAGGCGGTACAGCGCCTTCCGCTCCAGGGGGCTCGAGCCGTCGCGGACGGCCGGCAGCGACGAGGCGTCCCCGAGCCGGGACCCGGGGCTTCCCTCCCACCGGTGCCAGCCCCGACCGCGGGCATCGGGGGGAACCGGAGGCCGCCTGGCGGTGGGCAGCGGGCGCCGAGCGTCGATGAGGTGGTCCAGCACCCGCTTGGGCACGTCGAGTCGCTGGGCTAGGCGGTCACGTACCCGGTGATATGGCTTGAAGCGCGCCAGGGCATTGTAGACCAGCGCCGGCGTCAGGCTTTCAGCCCGGGCCCAGTCGGCGAGGGTCTCGGGCCAGAGCACCAGCTGGACCACGAGCGACGCGGGCATGGCAGCGATGTCGTGGCGAAGCCGGGCCACGGCCGCCCCCTCTCCCGTCGCCGGTGCGCGACGGGAGAGGGGGCGGCGCGGCGGCCAGTCGACGGGCGCCCCGCGCCGGAGGGCCGCCGGATGGCTGATCAACGGGCATGGTGGGCTCCGCAGCAAGGGAATGCTACCCTGGGGCGGGTAACATTCCCTGGTACCCCGTTCGAGGCGCGGGAATCGCCATCCAGGCCCGATGGGGCGCCGACATCGGCTCGCGCTCCGAGCCCCATGAACCAGGCAGCGAACCGGGCGGCGACCCGCGGCATCCCGGGAGGCACCGCCCGCGATCAGGATGAGATGATCAGGACGAGATATCGTGCAGGCGGACGGTCGTCACCCGGCCACGATCGGATCGGCGGGAGCGCGCCCGGCAGGACTCGAACCTGCGACCCTCTGCTTAGAAGGCAGATGCTCTATCCAGCTGAGCTACGGGCGCGGGGGACGGCCCCCGGAACGAGCCAGGGAGGGAGCCGATTCGACAAAGCTAACCGCAAATGGCGGACCGGGAAGCCTTGGCCCGAAACAAGCCGGGTGGGCGGGGCGTAGGTACCTCGTCCGATCGCGGCCCGTCGCGGCCCGCCCCCTGTCCCGGTCCGAGGCATTCCCCCGGAGGTTGTGTGGCTTCGCTCTCGATCCTCGGCGTGGCATTCGCCGTCGCCGCCTCCCCTGCTCCCACGGACGGCATCGAGCTGATCCGACAGATGCGCGCGCGCTACGAGGGGAAGTGGTATCGCACCCTCACCTTCGTGCAGACCACCACCTTGCCGAACGGCCGGGTGCAGACCTGGTACGAGGCCGCGGAGATGCCCGGCAAGCTCCGGATAGACTTGGGCACCCCGGACAGCATGAACACGCTGATCTTCCGGAACGACAGCGTCTACCAGTTCCGGGGGGGCAAACCGGCCGGCTCGACGGCGCTGATCCATCCCCTGCTGCTCCTGGGTTTCGATGTCTACTTCCTTTCCCCGGACGAGACAGTCCGCAAGCTGGGCGAACTGGGGTTCGACCTCTCGAAGATCCGGGAGGACCGGTGGCAGGGGCGCCCGGTCTACGTGGTCGGCGCGGAGGCGGGCGACCTCAAGACGCCCCAGTTCTGGGTGGATCGGGAACGGCTGGTCTTCGTCCGGCTGCTCCAGCCGTCGAAGCAGGATCCGGCGGTGGTGGAGGAGATCCAGTTCAACGGGTACCGCCCCCTGGGCGGCGGCTGGATCGAGACCGAGGTGGTCTTCCTCCGGGACGGCAAACTGTGGATGAAGGAGGAGTACGGGGACATCCGGGAGGGGATGAGCTTCGAGCCGACGCTGTTCGACCCCGGCGCCTGGCACCGGCCGGGCTGGGTGCGCTAGGCGACTCCGAGCGCCGCCAGTCGGCCGGTCGTACCGCTCCAACCGCAAGGAAACGCCCCGGGGAGGCGTGCCTCCCGGGGGCGTCGTCGTTCGACCAGCCGGTCGACGACCGTCGGCCGCTCCGTCGCTAGTGCTCGTCCGAGACGCCCTCGGGCTCGAGATCGTGCACGTACACCGCCGCGCCGGATCCCACCGATGCCTGGGGCACGCGCCGACCGAGGTGATCCAGCGCCTCCCGCAGCGAGGAGGTGAAGGTGAACTGCACCTCACGCGGCGCGGGCGAGCCGGTCACCGATTCCGGCACGTAGACCGCGAGGAACCGGTCGACGGCTTCGGGGCCGAAGTCCCGCTCGACCGGGTGCGGCAGGCCGTGTCGACGTTCGATCTCGTGGAGGAGGCGCTCCGCGAGGACGAAGCGCTCGTGGGCGATGGAGATAGCCGATGCCATGTCTCCCTCGACAGCAGGCGTCGGCCCCTGGCGCAGGGCCGACTCGGCGAAAGGCCAACGGGCGGCGCCAGGACGCCCTGGGGGGTACCACGAACGGCATGGCTGCCGTGGTGGGGGGAATCCGAGATAATACCGGCATGGACCTGGACCTGGTACCCCCCGGCGGCGCGGGCGAGTTCCGGTCCCAGAATCCGATCTGGATCCCAACTCTCACCCGACGGGGCGCTCCCGTCAACAGGTGCTCGCTCCACCGGGTCTCGTGGAAGGCCTCCGATGCCCGGCGCTGCTCCGCCCGGTCGAGCCCCCGATCATCGTTCCCCCACCGCTCCTCGGCCCGGACCAGGTAGATGGAATCCGGTGCGCCCGGCATGAGGTCCTCCCGCATCCAGTCGGCACAGCCGGCATCGCCCGCGCTCCCGGACCGGGGATCGATCGAGCCGTCGGGCGGGCGGACGCTGTTGGCGGCCGCCTCGTTGGCGAAGCGAACGCTGTCGGCCTCGCATCCCTGGGAGCGATGCAGCTGGCTGCCCGTATCACCGGTCGTCGTGAAGCCCCCGAGCACGTTCCGGCCGCCGACCGGGAACTCCCGGGCCAGGCGAACGTCGAGCTGCTTCACCGCGGGAAGGCGGACCCCGTTGATCTCGGACGCCGGGGACAGGTTGCCGCCGGGGCTGCCCGCCAGGATGCCCTCGTTGACCCCACCGGGCGGACCGGCGGTGCACGCCCGGCCACTCGCGTACACCGGAAGGCGGCCGACAAGCTGGTGTTCCGCAGGGCGGCCCCGAGCCCCGTGCCGGCCCGCCATTCAGCCGGGGCCGCCAGCTCGAGGGCCCCGGCCAGGCCGTGCGGACGTACCTCGGCCACCGTGTGGCCGCTCGGGGACTCCGCGTCGGCGAACGAATACCCGGCGATCCCCCGGGCCCAGCATCCGACCGGACGCTCGAGGCGCACCTCGAGGCCGCGAACCGCCCGGAGGTCGCGCCGCGGGGGCCGGGACCCGGGGATGCCGGCCGCGTCGGCGTCGTCGTGATCGACGTAGGTGGGTACGAGCGCCGTCCCATTGCGCAGGGGGTCGAACCGATCGACCAGCGCCACGCGCGCCGCGTCGTCCCGCCGCTTGTCGTAGACGGCACCGTCGACGAACAGGCGGGGCGGAACTCGTGCCTGGCGCCGAGCTCGAAGACGGTGGTCTTCTCGAAGCCGAGATCGCCGCCGAAGGCGAAGCCGGCGACGGCGATCGAATGGTCCGTGTTGTTGCCGCCCTGGATGGCGCGGAAGTCCGGTATCTGGGCCTGGCGGGCCGCACCGGCGTGAACCACGGTGCGGTTGTTCGGATCGAAATCAGGATGGGTCGAGATCCGGGGGAAGTCGGCCGGCCGGGAGGCGCGGGAGTGGAAGTAGTCGAACCGGAGCCCGGCGCTGACCGCGAGCGAGCTCCACCCCGCGCGGTCCTCGATGAACACCGCCCCGGCGACCGGGCGCTCGACGCGGACGTCCGAGAACACATGGCTCGCCAGCTGATGGGCGTAATTGGTGACCGAGTAACGGGTGAACTCGCCCCCGATCGTCAGGCGGTTGGCCGAGCCAAGCTGCCACTCGGTCGTGAGACCGCCGGCGGGCCGGGTCTCCTGGTACATCCTGAGCAGGCGGTCCGGGCCCACCTTGCTGAACCCCGGCACCCCGTAGGCGTGGTTGCGGGATTGGTCGACGAGCGGGTACTGGTCGCGGTTCTCGAGGTCGTACGGGCTCCGCGGCTCCCTGCGATGCTCTGCCGGAAATTGCGGATCAGCCCGTCGTCGACCGACTGAGTCCGGCGCTGAGCCGATCGGGCGCGGGCTGGGTCTCGAGCAGCAGGGCGCCGCCTTGCCCGTTCCCGAGCGCGGCCGAGGGCGAGGGCGGGCCGATACGGAGCTCCGCGCGTGCCGGGGCGTTGGTGCCGAGGCCGAGCCGGGACTGGCGCGGGTCGAGCCCGCCGCCGAAGACGGGGAGGCCGCGCCGACCCGGTGCGACGGGAATCCGGTCGACATACAGTACCGCGTCCTCCGGATCGCCGCCCCTGAGGTGGAGTTGTCCGCGGTTGTCGGTGCCGACGCCGGGAAGCGTGACCAGGGCCTGCTCCACCCGGTCGACCGGCAACCGATCGACCAACTCGCCAGCGAGCGACGGGGGCACGAGGGCCGAGTCGAGCACCACCGAGTCCGTGGACTCCTGCGCGGAGGCGATCCCCACCGGCAACGAGAGGACGCCCGGCGAACGCCCCGCCCGGAGGACGACCGTACCGCTCCCGCCCATCGCGGAAGGGGAGCGGCGGGAGCCGTCAGGCGGCGCGGGCTCCCGGGGCGCGGGCGCGCCCTCGTGAGCCGACGTCATGAATGGTGGGGAGGAGTCGGGGCGCCGGGATTTGAACCCGGGACCTCCTGCGCCCAAGGCAGGCGCGCTACCGGGCTGCGCTACGCCCCGCGGAGGGTGAAGAGTAACCACCCGGGCCGTCCCCGGGAACGGGCTCAGCCGCCGAGCGCGGCGACCAGGGCGCGGAGGGCGCGGCCGCGGTGGCTCACTTGGTCCTTCTCCTCCGGGCTCGCCTCGCCGAACGTCTTGCCCAGCTCCTCGCTGAAGAAGTAGGGATCGTAACCGAAGCCGCCGGTGCCCCGGGGTGCCTCGAGGATGCGGCCGTCGCAGCTCCCCTCGAAGACCTCCGGGACGGCACCCGGCGAGCGGAGGAGCACCAGGACGCACCGGTAGCGGGCGCGCCGACGATGGTGGGGCGCGCCCCGCAGCCGCCGGAGGAGCTCGGCGTTGTTCGCCGCATCGACCTCGGTCGGCGAGCCGGTGGCGCCGGCCCAGCGCTTGGAGCGGACCCCTGGCGCGCCGCCAAGGGCAAGGACCTCGAGGCCCGAATCGTCGGCCACGGTGGGGAGGCCGCTCCGCCGGGCGAAGTACTCGGCCTTCCGGCGCGCGTTGCCCTCGAAGCTGTCGGCCGTCTCCAGGGCCTCCTCGATGGCGGGATCCTCCCACAGTCCGACGTCGTCCGGGAAGACCACCTCGTGGCCGGCGGGCTCGACGATGCGCCGGATCTCCCGCTGCTTCCCCCCGCTCCGGGTGGCGAACAGCAGCCTCACCAGCCGAGGGCGGCCCGCTGGGCCCGGAAGATCTGGGCGATGCCGCGGTGGGCCAGCTCGATCATGGCGTCGAGCTCGCCGCGGGTGAACGTGGCGGCTTCGCCGGTTCCCTGCACCTCGACGAAGCGATCCGGCTCCGCCATGACGACGTTGGCGTCGACGCCGGCCACCCGGTCTTCCGCGTACGCGAGGTCGAGGCGGGGCTCGCCCTCGACGACGCCGACCGAGACGGCGGCCACCAGCCGCCCGAAGGGCGAGGCGGTGCCGGTCCGCTCCGCCAGCCAGGCGCAGGCATCGGCCAGCGCCACGCACCCGCCGGTGATCCCCGCGGTACGGGTGCCGCCGTCGGCCTGGAGCACGTCGCAGTCGATCCGGATGGTGAACTCGCCGAAGGCCATGGTGGCCATGGCCGCGCGCAACGAGCGGCCGATGAGACGCTGGATCTCCTGGGTGCGCCCGCCGGGCCCGCTCCGCTCGCGGGCAGTGCGCTCCACGGTGGCCCGGGGCAACATGGCGTACTCGGCGGTCACCCATCCCTCGCCGGTGCCCTTCTTGAAGCCAGGCACACCCGGCTCCACGCTCGCCGTGCAATGCACGAGGGTGCCACCCATGCGGACCAGGCAGGAGCCCTCGGCGTAGGGATTCACGTTGCGCTCGAGCACCAGCGGGCGGAGCTGGTCGCTCGCGCGACCGTCAGGACGAGGCACGGAGCTTCTCCACGATGGCGGTGGTGGACATGCCGGTCACGAGCGGGACCCGGACCACCCGCCCGCCGCGCCGCTCGACCTCGTCGGCGCCGACGATCCGGTCGCGGGTGTAGTCGGCGCCTTTCACCAGGACGTCGGGCTCCAGGGCGCGGATCAGCTCGAGGGGGGTATCCTCGTCGAAGAGCACGACACAGTCGACGGCGGCGAAGCCGGCCAGGACGCGGGCTCGGGCCCGCTCGGGGACGAGGGGCCGCTCGGGCCCCTTGCCGAGCCGCCGGACGGAGGCGTCGGAGTTGACCCCGACCACCAGCGCCGCGCCCTCGGCCCGGGCGGCCTCGAGGAGCTCCACGTGACCGGGATGGACGAGGTCGAACACGCCGTTGGTGAAGACGACCGGCCCGATCTGGCGTCGGCGCCACGCCACCGCGTCGGCGAGCGAACGGACCTTGGAGGCCGTGCGCGGCGCGCCGGGGTCGGCGGCGGTCATGGAGCGTTCGGCTCCGGACGCCGGCCGAATACCGCCTTGAGGCCCACCGGCGCGAGGAAGGTGGTGGCCATCACCATCACCAGGATGGCGCCGAAGATCTCCTCTCCCAGGATGCCGGCCCGGCGACCGATGTCGGCGAAGATCAACCCCACCTCGCCCCGGGGGACCATGCCCACGCCGACGGCCAGGCGGTGGTAGCGCTGCCAGGGCGCGGCCCAGCCGGCCACCATCTTGCCGACGACCGCCAGCACGGTGAGCACCAGCGCGATGACGAGGACGCTGCCGGCCCCGGGCCGGGTCGGGTCGAGCACGCTGAGGTCGACCGCGGCGCCGACGTTCACGAAGAAGATCGGGGCGAAGATCCCGACGACCGGGCGCACCTCGCGCTCGATGTTGTCGAACTGGTTGGTGCCGGAGAGCACGATCCCCGCCGCGAAGGCGCCGACGATCAGGGCCGAGCCGGCCGACGCCGCGGCGGCCCCGAGCGCGAGGGCGAAGGCCACCGAGAAGGCGACCAGCACCTGGCGCACCCGCATCCGGTCCACGACGTCGAAGATGCGCGGCATGAGGTAGCGGCCCAGCACGACCGCCGCCACCAGGAAGCCGACGGCCACGAACAGGGTCCGCAGGACGCCGAGGAGCGTCACCGCCATCCCCGCCGCCAGGCCCGAGACGACGCTCAGGATCACGAGCCCGATCACGTCGTCGATGACCGCCGCCCCGAGCACGATGCGCGCCTCGGCGGTGTCCATCCGCTTGAGGTCCGAGAGCACCCGGGCGGTGATCCCCACGGAGGTCGCCGTGAGCGTGGCGCCGACGAAGATCGCGGTGGTGCCGAGGTCCGCGCTGGAGGCGACCACCGCGTGCGGGACGTAGGCCCAATAGGCGTAACCGAGGGCGAACGGCACCACCACGCCCACCGCCGCCACCGCCAGTGACGTGGCGCCCACCCGGAACATCTCCCGCAGGTCAGTCTCGAGGCCGATCTCGAAGAGGAGCAGCACGACGCCGAGCTCGGCGAAGACGCGGAGGTGCTCGGCGGCGGGCCCCGCCGTGGGGACGATCCCGAGCAGGCTGGGCCCGAGCAGCACGCCGGCCAGGAGCTCGCCCAGGACGGCCGGTTGCCCGATCCGCTCGGCCAGATCGCCGAGGAACTTGGCCCCGGCGAGCATCCCGGCGATGACCAGCAGGAGGCGCGGGAGCTGCCCGTCCCCGGCGGCCGCCCAGAGCGGCGACGGGAGCAGCGACAGCCCCAGCGCCGCGAGAAGGAGCTTAGAGCGGCTCTTCCGCACGGGGGGTGAGGATGAAGGTGTGCCGGAACAGCGGGAGGTCGACCGTCTCGCGGTAGGTCGTCTCGATGGTGATCACCCGCGGCCGGGCGCTGCGGCGGATCTTGAACTTGTTGGCTTCCTCGGGCAGACCGAGGGCGTCGACCTTGGCCATGAGCCGGCGCCGGATGGTGGCGTCCGGCACGCTGGGCGCGAGCCGGGCCTGCACCCGCATCTCGTCCCGGAGCTGGTAGTAGCGGAAGAACACTTCCCCGATATTCACGCCGTAGTAGACCGCTCCCGCGAAGATGGCGAGCGAGACCAGGCAGCCCAGCGCGCTCCGCCCGGCGCGGTCCCGGGGGACGCGCAGGCGCCGCGGATGGCTCACCATTGCGATTGGGCTCCCTCGACGATGTTCGTCACCAACTTGTCCAGCGCGCGCTCCCGACCGGCCCGCTCCTGCCCCGGCTCGTAGTCGCCCTCGATCAGCATGCCCGACCGCTGCCAGAGCGTGCGACCGTTCTTCTGGTCGAGGATCTCGACGTTGACCGTGATCTGGACCAGGCGTCGGGTCACCTCGGTCTGGCGCCCCTCGCCCCCGGTGTACGCCACCGGGACGTCGGGATCGTAGCGGGTGATCTGCCCCCGCACCACGGCGTCGGCCTGCGCCTCCCCGGCCTGGCGGAGTCCCAGGCGCCCTTCCAGCGCCTCACGGACCCGCTGGTTGACCTCCTGCGTCAGCGTGGGCTCGGCGGTCAGGTTGTCGAAGGGGAGGACCGCGACGGTCCGGATCTCGGGCGGGAAGCCTCCCCCCGCGAAGCCGTAGCACGCGGCGAGCAGGACGACGCTAAGGCTGGCGAGGACGCCAGATCTCGGGAGGAAAGGCAGACGCGCTGGCACTCGCGGTGAAGGTGATGTCGAGCCGGGCCGGGACGCTGGGCACCGTGAGGCGTGCCGACCGCGGCGTACCATCGTCGTCGAAGGTCGTTTCGGCCCGCCCCACAACCCTGCCGCCGTGACGGACCTCGGCCAGGAACGTGTTCTCGCGCCCCGAACGGCGGACGTAGGTGACGGTGTCGCCGGCCCGCGCGTACTGCCAGGCGGTGGTCGCGGCGTCCTGGACCCCGCGGAGCTCGGCACCGTCCTCGGGGAGCCGGGCCACCCCGAAGAGGGCCCAGAGGAGCGGGTAGTTGGGCACGAGGTCCCGCACCGCGTCGGGCGGCTCGGCCCAGAGGGCGCTGTCCCCCACGACCACGGCCGAGGCGGCCCGGGAACCGAGCGGCCCGGTCACGTCGAATCGGAGCGAGTCCGGGGCGGCCATTCGCGCGCTGCCCCGCCCGCCGGCGCTCGACCGATCGTCGCGGAAGAGCCACCGGAATCGGTAGAGCACATGGCCCCGCGGGGCCGTCGCCGCGACCCATTCCCGCACCTGCTCCGGCGAGGCGGGCGGTGCGGCCACCGGCACCAGCGGCTGGGGCGCCCGGTGGCAGGCGAGGAGAGCCAAGGCAAGATACCCGCAGCGAGCCGGGCGGTCAAGCCGAAACCGTTGCCGCATCAGTAGTTATATCCGAAGAAGAAGGACACGAAGCGGGACCGCTTGTGCTCGTCGCGGAGGCTGTAGCCCTCGAAGTCATCGTCGCTGAACCGCCAACCCCAGTCGAGCCGGAGCACGGCGATGGGGGTGAGCGGCATCCGGAAGCTCAGGCCGTAGCTGCCGAGGAGCGAGCGGCCCTCGGACCGGGTGAACCAGGCCCGCCCCAGGTCGGCGAACACCGCCGCGTCGACGCCGGGGAACGGGAGATCCCCCACCGGGGTGGCGAGCAGGATGCCGTTGAGCAGCGGGAATCGGAGCTCCTGGTTGAGCATGTAGGCCTTGGAGCCCACGATGTATCCGTACAGCGGGTAGCCGCGGAGCGCCCAGGTACCGCCGATGTTCACGCGGCGGGGGCGATCGCCCCCGCTGTAGAACCCGAGCAGCCGGACGGCGTAAGCGCTCCGGCGCCCCAGGCGGAAATACTTCCGGTAGTCGCCGCTCAGGAGGAAGCTGTCGAAGCGGCTGTTGGAGAAGTCGCTGGAGAGTCCGGCGGTGAGGTTCACCCGGTCGCCGTCGATCGGGCCGGTGGGAAGCCAGAGCGAGTTGTCGTGGACGAAGCTGACGAAGTGGGACGCGATCCACCCGACGCGTCGCGGCTCCTCGACGGTGGGCAGCGTGAAGTCGGTGCGGTCCGACCGTTCGACCACCATCGTTCCCTCGACCCGGGTGTACCGGCTCAGCGGATACCGGAGGAGCCCGATCGCCCCGTAGGTCTCCTCTTCGTAGGCCACGTCGAGGTCGCCCTCGTAGTTGTTCCCTTTCGCCCGGAAGGCGCCGACGCCCCAGTTCAGGCGCCGGGTCTGGTTCACGTAGATGCCGGTCGCGTTGATGTTCTTGAGGATGCTGCCGAGCCGCCGGCCCTGGTACGAGAAGAGCGAGAAGTACATGAAGTTGTCGCTCAGGAGGTCGCTCAGGAAGAAGACGGCCCCCTGCGCGGCGCCGAACCCCGGGACGAACACCGCGTCGGCGGCGGCGAAGTCGAGCGAGTAGCGGCGGCGGTACGGCGCCCGCGGCACCCGCGCCGAGGCGAAGCGCTCGGAAACCGGCCACGCCCAGCGGCCGTGCGGCTCCGGCTCGCCGAGGGCGAAGACGTCTGCCCGCGCCACGGAATCGACCGGGTAGTAGTACACGTTCCAGTTGAGGTCGTGGAACCCGCCGACCAGCAGCGCCCCGCGATCGGGGAGATATTCGCCGTCGAAGGCCCCGCTCCAGGCCGAGGTCTCCCGGCGGCCCACGCCCAGGGTATCGACCGAGAAGACGTTGAGCACGCCGTCGCGGCTCGAGGTGAAGTAGATCCGGCCGTCGGCGCCCCAGCGCGGGGCCTCGTCCCGCCAGGGCCCGGCGGTGAGCTGGCGGATCTCGCCGGTGCCGAGGTCCTCGAGGAAGAGGTTGATGGCGCCGTCGATCCCGCCGGCGGTCCGGTCCGAGGCGAACACCACCCAGCGTCCGTCGGGGCTCGGCGAGGGGTCGAGGTCCTGGTACGGGTCGTCCGTGATCCGCTCCAGCTCGCCGCCGGGCAGGCGGAGGCGGTAGAGGTCGGACAGCCCGCCCTCGGAGAGGCCGCTGAAGACGATGCTCCGGCCGTCGGGGGCCCAGGCCGGCGACAGGATCGAGACCAGCTCGGGGAACGAGTAGCGGCCGACCAGCTGGTCGCGGTCGAGATCCCAGATCACCAGGGCGTCGCGCTCGCCGTACTTGGTCGAGAAGAGGAGATACGGCGAGCGCGAGGCGTCCAGGCGGGAGTCGAACGGATGGAAGGATTCCATCTCGGGGGTGCGTCCGCTCTCCACCACCGCGCGGGCGCCATCGGTCTCGTCGAGGTCCTGCCGGTAGATGGTGACGTAGCCGGTCGCCGGGGAGACGTACAGGAGGTCGTCGGAACCGGCCACCCGGGTGGGCTTGATCGCCGTCCGGACCAGGCGCCGCGCCGCGACGGGGAGCGGCAGGCGATCGGCGGCCACCGGGTAGTACGCCCGCCGCATCCAGAGTTGGAACTCGTCGTTGAGCTGGTCGAGGGTGCGACCGTAGACTCCCTGGAGCGCGGCCTCGAAGCTCTCGTATTTCCAGAGCTCCTTGTACAGCACCGCCACCCGCCAGTCGCCGTACGTGTCGGCGAGGAAGCGATGGATCCGCCCGCCCAGGGGATAGACGATGCCCCCGGTCACGTGGGTGAGCTGCCGGAGCGAGGGAAGCCGCCCGGAAAGCGTGAGGTCGCGCAGGATCATCTCGTCCCGGGCATCCTCCCCCGCCGACCAGAGCTCGGCCAGTCCCTCGGTCCACCAGAGCGGCAGCGCCACCCCGCGGACCCTCGGCAGGCGCAGGTAGTTGTCGGCCACCAGGCTGAGCTGGAAGACGTGGACCATCTCGTGCCGGAGGGTGTGGCGGAACTCGGCGAAGTTCCCCTTGAACGGGAGCGCGACCCGGCGCTTGAGGAAATCGGTGACGCCGAGCAGCCCCTCGGGGGGCGTGAACGGGAGGATATTCGTCTGCTCGAAATCGGCATGGGAGGCGTAGATGATCAGCGGGATCCGGGTGGGGACCGCGTGGCCGAACTGCAGCGCCAGCGTGTCGTAGCTCGCCTCGGCGTACTCCAGGGCCGCCGGGGCCAAGTGCGCCTCGGCCGGATAGTAATACAGGTCCACGTGGGGCCCCCGCAGCACCTGCCACTCGAAGCGGCGGTACTGGATCTTGTTCTGCCCGAAACTGGACTGCGCCTCGGCCGGCGGGGCCAGCGCCGAGCCCAGCGCGAGGACGCAGGAGAGCGCCGCGGGCGCGGCGAGGCGGGAGGTCTTCATCGACGGACGACCTTGATGACGTCCCCCTGCGCGATCCGCGCGAGGGGGGCCTGATTCCCCACCACCCGCCCGAACACCGTGTAGGTGCCGTCGAGGTGCGGCTGGGGGCTCAGGGTGATGAACCACTGACTCGATCCGGTATCGGGCCCCGAGAGCGCCATGCCGACGGTCCGGGCGTCGTAGCGGCGACGGTTGATCTCGTCGCGGATCGCCCCGCCCGGCCCGCCCCACCCGTCGCCTCGCGGGTCCCCGGTCTGCATGACGAAATTGGGCACCACGCGATGCCACTGGCGGCCGTCGAAGAATCGCCGGTCCACCAGCCGCAGGAAGTTGGCCACCGTGAGCGGGGCGTCCGGACCGTAGAGCTCCAGTTCCAGCGTGCCACGACCCTCGGTTTCCACGAAGACGTGGGGGAAGCGCCCGGGCCCCTCCATCACCACGAACTGCCGCGCGATCTCGCGATAGTCCTCGATGGTCCGACCGGTGGCGATCGGCGCCGCGGGCCCCCACCGCTCGGCGGCTTCCGGCCACCGCGCCTCCGCCCAGCGGCGGACGATGTAGCTCTCCGGGCGGGGCGCCGGCCCGAGGAACTCGGTG
>DATLZT010000061.1:0-4732 GCA_035573835.1 Gemmatimonadales bacterium | reverse complement strand
AGCCAGGCGGCCGCCGCGAGCGCGGCCAGGTGCCCCGCCTGGAGCGCCGGGCCGGCGCCGGGAGCGCGGAGGGCGAGGAAGAGCGCGACGAGCCCCCAACCGACGAGCCCGGCGCCGAGCGGGCGGAGCGGGAGCCCGAGGGCGAAGACGAGCCCGCCAGCCGCCCAGAACGCCGCGGGCGCGAGGAGGAGCGTGGGGGAGCGCCGATGCCGCGGGATCAGCGGGCGTCCCCCGGCTGGCGGCCCCCGACCCGCTCGGTGACGTAGACCTCGGGCGGGGCGTTCGGCTTCACCCGGACCGACTTCGCCGGGATCCCGACGTTCACGTGGTACGGCCGCACGTCCTTGGTGGCCACGGCGCAGGCGCCGACCATCCCGTTCCGTCCCACCCGCACGCCCGCCAGCACGGTGGCGTGGTAGGTGATCCGGACGTCGTCCTCCAGCACGGTGCGGGCGTTGGTGACGTCCTTCTGGTCCACGATGCTGTGGGTGTGGCTGTAGATGTTGGCGTAGTCGGAGATGCTCACCCGATCGCCCAGGGTGATGCCGCCGCGGTCGTCGAGGAGGACGTGACGGTGCACCACCACGTCGTCGCCCACCTCCAGGTTGTAGCCGAAGGAGAACTCGACGTGCTGGAAGCATTTGAAGTTGCGGCCGCAGCGGGCGAAGATGTGCGGCGCCAGGATGCGGCGGAAGCGGACACCGAGGTGCACGTTCTGGCCCCCCAGGGGGGAGCGGTCGAAGCTGTACCAGAGCCAGAGGAGGGGCTTCACCCGCTGGAACCGGACCACGTCGACCTCGGCGTAGTACTCGGGCTCGAGGGTGACGTTGCGGGGGTCGAGCGCGAGGAGCGCGGCCCGGGTGGCCGGCGGGGTGGCCGGGTCCTGGACCAGCGCGTCGTAGTCGCGGAGGCCGGGGAACCAGATCTCCAGCAACGTGTCGCGCGCGATACGGTACCAGTCGGCGCCGGGCGCCGCGAGGCGGTCCTCGAGGCTGGCGAGCCAGTCGCCGTAGTGGCGCTCGGTGTCGGCGGGGAGCTCGACCGAGCGGAGCGGTAGGTAGGCCATCGGTCCTCCGAGCGAGGGCGGAGTTTACCCGGTCGGCACCGGGTGGTGCACAGCGCTGGCGCGATGTGGCGTGAGGCAAAGATGGAGGGAACGGGTCTCCATTGACAGGCGTGGCAATTACGAATAAACTCGTAGCACTTCGAATGAGAACAATTATCAACTGATAATCATTCTCCAAGAGGCCACCATCTCAGTCTACGCCTCGCTCGCGCTTCTCGCCGCGCTCTCGGTTCTCTCCCCCGCGGCGATCCCGCATCGACCCGGCGTCTGGGTCGAGCGCGAGGCGTTCCTCATGGGCACCACGCTCCACGTCACCGCGCTCGCCGCCGACCGCGGCGCCGGCGTCGCCGCCATCGAGGCGGCCTTCGCCGCCGTCGCCCGGCTCGACTCGCTCCTCAGCACCTGGCGCGACGACAGCGAGATCGCCCGGCTCAACGCCGCGCCGGCCGGCGCTCCCGTCCCGCTCTCGGCCGAGCTCTTCACGCTCCTGGCGGAGGCGCTGCGCTGGTGCCGCGCCACCGGCGGCGCGTTCGATCCGGCCGTGGGCCCCCTGGTCGACGCCTGGGATCTCCGCGGCCGGGGCCGGATGCCCTCGGCCGCGGAGCTGGCCCGGGCTCGCGCCGCGGCGGGGTGCGATGCGGTGACGCTCGATGCCGCGACCCGCACCGGCCGCCGCCGCTCCCGCCTCTCCTGGCTCGACACCGGGGGCTTCGGCAAGGGGGCCGCGCTCCGGAGCGCGCTTGCCGCCCTCGTGGGACGCGGGGCGGAGGCCGGGCTGCTCGACTTCGGGGGACAGGTGCTGGTCTTCGGCCACCCCCCCGCGGGCGACGGGTGGCGGATCCCGGTGGCGCACCCGGCGCACCGGACCGCCGCGGCGCTCAAGCTCCGGCTTCCCGGCGGCCTCTCCGCCGCCACCAGCGCGCAGTCGGAACGCTTCGTGACGCTGGCGGACACCACGCTCGGCCACATCCTCGACCCGCGGAGCGGCCGTCCGGTCGCACCCTGGGGCAGCGTGACCGTCGTGGCGGCCGATCCGGCGGAGGCCGACGCGCTGTCCACCGCGCTCTTCGTGCTCGGTCCCGAGGCGGGGCCTCGGTGGGCCGAGCATCACGCCGTGGCCGCCCTCTTCCTGGTCGATCGGGACGGGCGGCTCGAGGTCCGGTCGGCGGGAGGCGCCGACCGATTCGTCGTGCAGGACGTCAAGGACACCATCACCATCGGAGGCTAAGTGCAGTCGGTGCGTAGGGGAGTGCTGGTTGGCGTCGTCGCCGTGGGGCTGGCGGGAACGGTCGCGGCGCAGGAGCGGGACAGCGCCCGCATCGCCGCCCTCGAGGCGCAGGTCGAGGCGATCACCCGGGAGCTCGAGGAGCTCCGGCTGGGGCGGGACGTCGTGGTCGAGGCCGACACCAGCGTGCTCGGGCTCGGGCCGGCGGCCTCGAAGGTCTACAAGGTGCGGCAGGGCGTGTCCCTCGGCGGGTACGGCGAGGTGCTCTACGAGAACTTCTCCGGCTCGCGGGAGGACGACGCGCCCTCCGGCCGCACGGACCGGCTCGACGCGCTGCGCCTGATCGCCTATCTCGGCTACAAGTTCAGCGACAAGATCCTCTTCAACTCCGAGGTGGAGTTCGAGCACGGCAGCACCTCCGAGAGCGGATCGGTCTCGGTCGAGTTCGCCTACCTCGACTACCGGCTCACGCCGAGCGTCGGGCTGCGGGGCGGACTCCTGCTCATGCCCATGGGCTTCGTGAACGAGCTGCACGAGCCGCCGGTGTTCCTCGGCGCCCGGCGGCCCGAGACGGAGCGGCAGATCATCCCCTCCACCTGGCGCGAGAACGGCATCGGCGTCTTCGGCGACGTGGGCAAGCTGGCCTACCGGGCCTACCTGGTGAACGGCTTCCGGGCCGACGGCTTCTCGGCCGCCGGGCTGCGGGGCGGCCGGCAGAGCGGCTCCGAGGCGGCGGCCAAGCACTTCGGCGGGGTCGGCCGGGTCGACTTCCAGCCGGCGCTGGGGCTCACGCTCTCGGCGTCGGCCTACCTCGGCAACTCGGGGCAGGGGCTCACGCTCGTCTCCGATCCGACCCGCGAGGTGACCGCCCGCACCCTCATCTGGGAGGCGCACGCGGAGTACCGCGCCCGCGGGCTCGAGCTGCGCGGGCTCTTCACCCAGGCCACGATCGACGACGCCCACGAGGTGAACGACGCGCTGGGGCTCACCGGGAACGCCTCGGTCGGCGAGCGGCTCACCGGCTGGTATCTCCAGGCGGGGTACGACGTCCTCCGGCACACCCGGGCGGGGCAGCAGCTCATTCCCTTCGTGCGCTACGAGCAGCTGAACACCCAGGACGAGGTGCCGACCGGGTTCGCGGCCAATCCCGCCAACGACCGGCGCATCGTCACCCTGGGCGCGGTCTGGAAGCCGATCGCGAACGTCGCCGTCAAGGCCGACTACCAGATCAACCGCAACGAGGCCGAGACCGGGGTCGACCAGTGGAACGTCGGCCTGGGCTACCTCTTCTGAGGACCCGCGCATGACCCGACGGACGGCGGGGACCGGACCACGCATGGCGGGCGCGCTCTGCGCGCTCGTCCTGCTCTCGGTCCTCCCGTCCGACCGGGACGGCGCGGCGGCGGCGCAGGAGCGCCTCACGCAGGACGAGGCGCTTCGCCTCGCCTTCCCACCGCCGGCCCGGCTGGAGCGCCGGACGGCGTTCCTCGACAGCGCCGACCTCGCGGCCGTCCGCCGCGCGGCGGGCGAGGACGCCGCCACCTCGCAGCGGGTGGTGACTTACTACCTGGCGCGACGGGACGGGCGGCCGCTCGGGGTGGCGTACTTCGACGGCCACCGGGTGCGGTCGCTGCAGGAAGTACTGATGGTCGTGGTGACGCCCGACGGCAGGATCCAGCGGCTCGAGGTCCTCCGCTTCGACGAGCCCCCCGAGTACCGCCCACCCGAGGGCTGGCTGCGGCAATTCCGCGGCAAGGCGCTGGACGACGACCTCTCGCTCCGGGGCGGGATCGTGCGGATGACCGGTGCCACGCTCACCTCGCAGGCCGTGACCCGGGCCGCCCGCCGGGTACTGGCGCTGCACCGGGTGATCCGCCCCTTCGAACAGGCGCCCACCGGCAGCGCCGGGACCACCCGATGACCAGGTTCGAGCGGTGGTCGGTCTATCTCACCTCGATCGTCACGACGGCGACCGGCGTCGTCTATTACGCCATGAAGCACTTCCTCGAGCCCCCGGAGCCGTGGGCGGTGGTGAACCACCCGTGGCAGCCCTGGGTGCTCAAGGCTCACATCGTGGCCGCGCCGCTGCTCGTCTTCGCGATCGGGTTGATCGCGCTGCGGCACGTCTGGCGGCATTTCCAGAGCCGCACCCCCTATGGCCGGCGGAGCGGGATCACCCTGGCCCTGATGACCGGGCCGATGATCCTCACCGGCTACCTCATCCAAGTCATCACCCACGAGGGGCTCCTGCGGGCCATGGCCCTCGCCCATCTCGGGTTCGGGGTGGTGTACGCGCTCGGGCTCGGGGTGCACCAGGTGGCGATCCACCTGATGCACGCTCGGCGGCGTGGCGCGCTGGGTGGTGGCGGTGCGGTGGGACGGGAGCCGGCGGCGGCCAGGCGGCCGGGGCGGGCCCGCCGCCCCCGGTCGGTGGAGGCGGG
>DATLZT010000060.1:0-5375 GCA_035573835.1 Gemmatimonadales bacterium | reverse complement strand
GGCTGCGCCAGCTCGACCCGGCCATCACCCGCCGGCGGCGGCTCCGGATGTTCGCCTTCCAGGTGGTGCCGATCGAGGGCCGGCTCCCCGCCACGACCCAGTGGGAAGTGCTCGACCTGCTCGAGGCGTGGGGGTTCCAGGTGGAGCCGCACCGCGCCCGGCACCCCTCGCTCGAGGCGGTGATCGCCGGCATCGCCGGGTACGAGCGGCTCCTCCCGACCCTGCCGTTCGAGGCCGACGGCATCGTGGTGAAGGTTGACCGGCTGGCGCTCGCGGACGAGCTGGGGGTGATCGGTGGCCGGGAGCCGCGCTGGGCGATCGCCCGAAAGTTCGCCCCCGAGGTGGCGGTGACGCGGTTGCTGGAGATCCGGATCAACGTGGGGCGGACCGGCGCGCTCAACCCGTTCGCGGTGCTGGAGCCGGTGGAAGTGGGGGGCGTGACCGTCTCGACCGCCACGCTCCACAACGAGGACCTGATCGCGCAAAAGGATATCCGGCCCGGCGACTGGGTCGAGGTGATGCGGGCCGGCGAGGTGATCCCCCAGATCGTCCGCGCCCTCCCGGAGCGGCGGACCGGGAGCGAGCCGCGGTTCGAGATGCCCGACCGGTGCCCGGCCTGTGGCACCCCGGTCGAACGCCTGCCCGACGAGGCGATGCGCTACTGCCCCAACGCCTCGTGTGCCGGGCGGATCCTCGAGGGGATCGTCCACTTCGCCTCCCGCGACGCGATGGACATCCGGGGGCTCGGCTACGAGCGGGTGCGGCAGCTCCTCCAGACCGGCCTGATCGGCGACGTCGCCGACCTCTACGACCTGCGGGTGGAGCAACTGGTGCGGCTCGAGCGCTTCGGCCGGCAATCGGCCGAGCAGCTGGTGGCGGCCATCGCCGCCTCGAAGGACCGGCCGCTCTCGGTGCTCCTCTTCGCGATCGGGATCCGCCACGTGGGCAAGCACGCGGCGGCGCTCCTGGCGCGTCGCTTCGGCACGATGCAGGCGCTCATGGACGCGCCGGAGGCGGCCGTGAACGCGGTGCCGGGGATCGGCCCCACGATCGCCGCGGCGGTGACGAGCTTCTTCCGGGAGCCCCGGAACCGGCGGCTCGTCGAACGCCTCGCGGCCGCCGGGCTCAGGATGGACGAGCCCCGGGCGGTGCGGACCGACGGCGCCCTCGCCGGCAAGACGCTGGTCATCACCGGGACCCTCGCCAGCCTGAGCCGGCAGGACGCGATCGACCTGATCGAGCGCGCCGGCGGGCGGGTCACCGGGAGCGTGAGCAAGCGGACCGACCTCCTGGTGGCGGGCGCCGATCCCGGGAGCAAGCTCGAGAAGGCCCGCGAGCTCGGCGTGCCGGTGATCGACGAGGCGGAACTCTTGCGCCTGGTCGGACAGGCCCCCTAGCTTGCAAGATCCCCAGCCCCCGTCGCCCGGATGAATCCCTCGACGCTTCTCCCCGAGCATCGGTGCGTCGCCCTCGGTCGCCGCGCCCTGCAGCACCTCCGCGCCGTGCTGGAGCGGGACACCGGCTTCCAGACCGCTACCTACCTCCAGGAGGCGGGCTTCGCCGGCGGCGAGGAGCTGTACGGCGCGTTCGCCGCCTGGCTGCGGGCGACGGCGGGGCTCGAGCATCCCGGCGAGATGGACGTGGCGCGGATGGCGGAGACGCTCTCGGCCTTCTTCGGCGACCTGGGATGGGGCACGCTCACCACCGCGTCGCTGGGCGAGGCGGTCCTCGCGATCGACACCACCGACTGGTCCGAGGCCACGTCCGACGGCGCCACCGATTACCCCGCGTGCCACTTCAGCACCGGGCTCCTGGCCGATTTCCTGAGCCGGCTGTCGGGCGAGTCGGTGGGCGTGATGGAGGTGGAGTGTCGGTCGCGGGGAGACCACCGCTGCCGGTTCCTGGCCGGGGCCCCGGAGACGTTGCATATCCTCTATGATCGGATGACGCGCGGCGCCAGCTACCAGCAGGCGCTGGGCACGACCTCCTGAGCGCCCCCCCGCGCCGGTCGCCCCGCCGCCCCACGGTCGGTCCACCAGCCGGCCCGACGGGGCCGTGAACCCGGGCCCGGATCGAGCCTTACCCCGATGTTCTTCGCCACGGCCTCGCGCCGCCACGGACTTGCCCGCTGGATCCCCTCCTTGGTCCGAGTCGGCGGCGTCGCCCTGGCCTACTATGCGGCGGCGGCGGTCTCCCACTCGCTGGCGCTGATCCACGGCAACGTCTCGCCACTGTGGATCCCGTCGGGCATCGGGCTCGGGGCGCTGCTCGTCCTCGGGCCGCGCGTCTGGCCCGGCGTGGGCCTCGGCGCCTTCCTCGCCAACCTCGCCACCGGCGCCCCGCCGACGTTCGTCCTTCCGGTCACCCTCGGCAACACCGGGGAGGCGCTGCTGGCGTGGCGGCTGCTGGCGCCGCGGCCGACCGGGACCGCGACCGGATTCGACCTCGGGGCCCTACGGCGACTGTTGGTGGCGGCCTTGACGGGGGCCCTGGTCTCCACCGTGGTGGGCGTCGCCGCGCTCCGCGCCGCCGGGATGGTCGGCGCCGGGCAGGGCGCGGTGGTGGGATCGGTCTGGTGGCTGGGCAACGTCCTTGGCATGCTGGTGATCGCCCCCGTGCTGATGGCGCCGTGGCGCGGCCCCGCCTTCCTCGCGCGGCGCGGCTGGCCGGTCGAGGCGATGCTCCTCCTGGCCGGTCTCGTGCTCATCGCCCTGGTGATGGTGCGGCGCGACCTCGGCTACGCCTACGCGGTCTTCCCCCTCCTGATCTGGGCCGCGGTCCGGTTCGAGATCATCGGCGCCACCGCCGCAGCCCTCCTCGCCGCGCTCCTGGCCGCCTGGGCGACCGGCGCGGGCCAGAGCCCGTTCGCGGTCGACACCGCACGCGGGAGCCTCCTTCCCCTCCAAGCCTACCTCACGGTCGTCGCGGGCACCGCCCTGGCGCTGGCGGCCGCGCTCGAGGAGCGCCGGCTGGCGGAGGAGCGGCTCCGCCAGGCCGGGGAGACCCAGCGGGCACTGATCGACGCGTCGCCGCTCGCCATCGTGGCGGTGGACGAGCGCGATCGGGTCCTGCTCTGGAATCCGGCGGCCGAGCGGCTCTTCGGGCACCGGGCCGCCGAGGTCATCGGCCGACCCGACCCGACCGTGCCGCCGGAGCTGGCCGGGGAGGCGGAGGCCCTGCGGCGCGAGGCGCTGGACCGGGGCGCCGATCGCCTGCTCGAGACCCGCCGCCGCCGGGCCGACGGCTCGCTGATCGACGTGCAGGTGTCGGCGGCCCCGTTCCGCGACGCCGCCGGCGTCCCGATCGGCACCGTCGCCTTCCTCGCCGATCTCACCGAGGCGAAACGGGCGGCGGAGGAACGGGAACGCCTGGTGGCGATGCTGGAGGCGACGCCCGACTTCGTCGGGATGGCTGATGCGACGGGGAAGGCACTGTACATCAATCGGGCGGGTCGCCGGATGATCGGGCTCCCCGCCGACGCGGCCGTGGCCGGGCTCACGTTCCGGGACTTCCATCCCGCGTGGGCGGCGGACCGGGTTCTCGCCGAAGGGCTGCCCACCGCCGTGCGCGACGGAGCCTGGACCGGCGAGACCGCGCTCCGCACGGCCGAGGGACGCGAGGTGCCGGTCTCCCAGGCGCTCCTGGCCCACCACGACGCCGACGGTCGGGTGGTGTTCTTCTCGACCATCCTCCGCGACCTGAGCGACCGGATCGCCGCCGAGCGGGCGCTGCGCGAGAGCGAGGAGCGCTACCGGACCCTGGTGAACGCGCTCCCGATCGCGGTCGTGGTGCAACACGGGGGCAAGATCGCCTTCTGCAACCCCGCGGCCGTCCAGCTCCTCCGGGCGGGCGGTGCCGAGGACCTGATCGGTCGCCCGGTCCTCGAGCTGGTGCACCCCGACGACCGGGAGTCCGCCCCGGAGCGCGCCGACCTCCTGCTGGGTGGCGGGGTGGCGCCGGCGCAGGCGATGCGCCTGGTGCGGCTGGACGGGACGGAGGTCCACGTCGAGATCACGTCGATCCCCCTCCCGGTCGGGGACGACCCCGGCGTCTTGGCCATGCTCCGGGACGTCAGCGAGCGGCGTCGGGCGGAGGAGGCGCTGCGGCGGAGCGAGCAGCGGCTGCGGGCGATCCTCGAGGCGGAGCCGGAGTGCGTCAAGCTCGTCGGGCCGGACCACACCCTGCACGACATGAACCAGGCCGGGCTGTCCATGATCGAGGCCGACAGCCTCGACGCGGTGCGCGGCTGCCGGCTCGACCAGGTGTTCGTGGTGCCGGAGCACCGCGAGACGTTCCGCGCCGCGGTCGACCGCGTGTTGGCGGGCGAGCGGGGCCGGCTCGAGTTCGAGATCGAGGGACTCAAGGGTACCCGGCGCTGGCTGGAGACCCACGCGGTGCCGTACGTCGATCCGGTCGACGGTACCCGGCTGGTGCTGGCGATCACCCGCGACATCACCGAGCGGAAGCGCACCGAGCAGGCGCTGCGGGAGAGCGAGGAGCGGCAGCGGCTGGCGCTCACGGCGGCCCAGCTCGGTACCTGGCGGCACGACCTGGCCTCGGACGAGGTGCGGCTCGATGCCCGGGCCCGGGAGCACTACGACCTCGACAGCGAGGTCGTCCCCTTCCCCGAGGTCCTGGCGCGGGTCCACCCCGACGACGTCCGCCGGCTCGCGGACGCGATGGCGCGCGCGCTCGACCCGGCCGGCCGCGGGCCGGTGGAGATCGAGTACCGGGTGGTGCGCCGGGACGGGACGGTGCGCTGGCTCTCGATCCACGGGCAGGTGGAGTTCGAATCGACCAGTGGGCGGGCGCGGGCGGTGCGCGGGATCGGGACGACCCAGGACATCACCGAACGGAAGGAAGCCGAGGCCGCGCTGCGGCGGAGCGAGGAACGGCTCCGACTGGCACTGGCCGGGGCCCGTGCCGGGGTCTGGGACATCCAGCTCCAGCCGCGTTCGATCTACTGGAGCGAGGAATACCGGGCGCTCTACGGCTTCAGCCCCGACGAGCCGGAGAGCGACGCGAAGTGGGCCGAGCGGATCCACCCGGAGGACCTCCCCCGGCTGCAGGAGAACATCCGGGCGATGCTCCAATCGACCCGGAGCGGCTGGCGCCAGGAGTTCCGGATCCGGCACCCGGCGCGCGGGGAGCGGTGGATCCTCGACCTGGTGCGGATCCGTCGTGACGCCGCCGGTCGGGCGCTGAGTTTCGGCGGCATCAACCTCGACATCACCGACCGGAAGCGGGTGGAGCAGGACCTGGCCGCGCGCCGGGCCCAGCTCCAGCTCATCGCCGACACCGCGCCGGTGCTGATCGCCCACTGCGACGCCGCGCGGCGCTACCGGTTCGTCAACCGGGCCTACGCCGAGCGGTTC
>DATLZT010000059.1:0-12508 GCA_035573835.1 Gemmatimonadales bacterium | reverse complement strand
CGGCCGCCGGGGGCCCCAGCATCAGGAGGAGGAGCGGCAGGACCGCGCGCGCCACGGGGACCATCCGTCGGCTCATGACGAACGACCCCCGGCGCGCCGGGGGTCGTGTCCCGGTGATGGTTCGGGGACGAGGGGATGGGTGCGGCGTCCCGTCGGGTCAGGAGACCTTCCGCACGTTGGCGGCCTGGAGCCCCTTCGGTCCCTCGACCACCTCGAATTCGACGTTGTCGCCCTCGGAGAGGGAGCGGAAGCCTTCCATGACGATCGCGGTGTGGTGCACGAAGACGTCCTTGCCGCCTTCCTGCGCGATGAAGCCGAACCCCTTAGCGTCATTGAACCATTTCACGGTGCCCTTCGCCATCTCTGCGACCTCTTGGAAGGGGAGCCGATCGGCTCCGGAAGACTCGTGCCCACCCGCGACCCGGCCCCACCCGCGTACGACACAAAAAAGCCGCAGGGACGAGATCGTCCGAGCGGCGAACGCTGCCTAGGATCGTCCTGACCTGACCACCACGAACATGGATCTAAGCTGCTGGCGGGCGGGCGGTTTTGTCAATATCGGCGGGCGTTCGGGCACCCCGGGCTCTTCCCGCCGCCGCTCCCGCTCCTAGATTCCCCCTTCTCCCGGACCAGAGACGCGCATGTTGATCACAGCCCTGTCCCTGCTCGCGGCGCTGCAGCAGCCGGCGCCGCCGCCCCCGTCGCGGCCGGCGCTGCCGGCGTCCCCCATCAGCCGGGTGGAGGTGCGTCCCGCCAGCGAGGCCATCCAGGTCGGCGACTCGCTCCGGCTCACCGCCGTGGCGTACGACTCCGCCGGCCGGGAGCTCGACGACGTGGTGGTCCGCTGGTTCACCTCCGGCGGCTTCTTCGAGGGGGGTGTGGATTCGGTGACGGGCGTGGTCACCGGGGGCGCGGCCGGCACGGTCAACGTCACGGCCCTGGTCCGGCTGGCCGGCGGGGGCCGGCCCGCGACCGGCTTCGCCCGGATCACCGTGCTCCCGCCCCCCGCGGCGCGACTCGCGCTCGAGCCCGCGGTGGGCACGATGTACGTGGGCCAGTCGCTGGTGGTCGCGGCCACGCCCTTCGCCGCGAACGGCGACCGTCGCTACGACCAGGTGGTCTGGACGTCCGACCGGCCGGCGGTCGTGGCGGTGAGTCCGAGCGGCCGGCTCACCGCCCGCGCCGCCGGGCGGGCCCGGATCACCGCCACCGCCGGTCGGGCCAGCGCCGCGTTCGCCGTGACGGTGCGGCCGAACCCGGTGGGCTCGGTCCAGCTCGAGCCCGCCACCGCCGCGGTACGCACCGGCGATGTGGTGCGCTTCCGCTTCCTGGCCCGCACCGCCGCGGGCCGGTCGGTCGACGACGCGCTGCCCGAATGGGCGGTGTCCCGGGGCGACGCCCGGATCGATCCCGACGGCGCCTTCGTGGCGGAGCAGCCCGGCACCTACCGGGTGCTCGCCCTGTTCGCCGGCAAGGTGGCCGAAGCGGTGGTGGAGGTCCGCCCCCGCGATGCGGTGCGGCCCACCCGCCTGGTGGGTCGCCTCCCGATCAAGCTCCCCGCGGCCGAGTTCTGGCTCCACCCGGACGGTCGCCACGGCTATCTCTCGACCGTGGGCGACCGGGTCTACGCCATCAATCTGAGCGATCCCTCCAAGCCGGTCATCACCGACTCGGTGGTGGTGGACGCGCGGACCATCAACGACGTGATGACCACCGAGGACGGGAAATACGGCGTCCTCACCCGCGAGGGGGCGTCCACCCGCAAGAACGGGATCGTCATCCTCTCCTTCGAGGACCCGGCCCATCCCAAGCCGATCGCGGAATTCACCGAGACGGTCTCCGGCGGGGTGCACAGCACCTACGTGTACCGCGGATACGTCTACCTCACCGACGACGCGACCGGCTCGATGCGGGTGATCGACATCCGCGACCCGTACCACCCGAAGCAGGTGGCCCGTTGGGAGACGCCGCGCTCCCCCGCCGGGCGCACCCTGCACGACATCGACGTGCGGGACGGCCTGGCGTACCTGAGCTACTGGAACGACGGGCTGGTGATCCTCGACGTGGGGAACGGGATCAAGGGCGGCAGCCCGGAGAACCCCCAGCTGGTGAGCCAGTACAAGTACGACCTCAATGCCCTGTATCGCGACGTCGAAGCGGTGGGCGGCCCCGGCTTCATCCGCGGCACCCACACCGCCTGGCGCCACCGGAACTACGTCTTCGTGGGCGACGAGGTCTTCTCGGCGCGGCCGGTGCCCACCACGGGCACCGGGGTGCTCGGGTTCGGCCGGGCCTACGGCCGGCTCCACGTGATCGACGTCTCCGACATCGAGCGGCCGCGCGCGGTGGCCTGGTACGAGCCCAAGGACGGCGGCACCCACAACGTCTGGGTGGCGGGCGACACGCTCTACCTCGGCGACTACCAGGGAGGGCTCCGTGTCCTCGACATCTCCGGGGAGCTCAGGGGCGACCTGCTCCGCCAGGGGCGGGAGATCGCCCACGTCGTCACCGGCGACCGCCAGGGCCTGGTGCCCAACGCGCCCAACGCCTGGGGCGCGATCTACCGCGACGGCCACATCTACGTTCCGGACATGAACTCCGGGCTCTGGATCGTGAAGGTGGAGCCGAAGTCCGAGCTGGTGCCGTGACCGCCCGAGGGGACGGCGGGCCGCCACGACCGCTCACGTCGGCGCGCCCGCCGTCGTATATTCCTCCCATGGAACCCCAGGCGCTCGCCGTTCGCACGTTCACCGATCGCGCCGAGGCGTTGGCGCACTTCGTCCTCCGGGCGGGCGAGGCGCCCCGGCTCCTCGCGCTCGACGACGCCATGGGGTGTCCGGTCGAGACCGCGCTCGCGGCGCTGGAATGGACCGCGGCGGTGGGCATCCTGTTCGACGACGATCTCCTCCACGCCGTCCGGCTGACCAGCGAGACGGCGGCAGCGGTGATCGAGCGCAAGGGCGAGCGCGGCCGGCGCTACGTCTACCTCGGCCCCCGGCTCGACGCCCCGCCCATGGACGTCTTCGAGGGGGCGGTGTTGTTCGACGAGCCGGGGGTGAAGGCGGTCGAGTTCAGTCAGCGGGCCCATGCCCTGGCGCATTTCCTCCGGGCCACCTCGGGCGCCGGGGCCCTGCTCGCCCTCCTCGGGCGGCGGGCGCCCGAGGTGCGGCACCTCCGCCGCTGGATGGGGGCGATCTTCCAGGAGCTGGACGGCCCTAGACCGCTGGTGGGAGGATGGTTCGCCGCCGGCTCGGCCGGGTGCCTCTTCGCCTGGACCGAGCCCGAGGTCAGCTATCGATACATCGAAGTGGGAATGGAGTCATGAGGGCGTCTCTCGTCGCGATGCTCGTCGGGGTGCTCGCCGCGACCCTCGGCGCCGATCCGCTCGCGGCGCAGGCAGTGGTCACCAAGGAGAAACCGCTCGACCCCGCCCGCGCCGCCATCCGGGACACCCTGGTGGTCTTCCGGGACACGCTGCACGCCGTGGCCGCCGCCGGCGAGCGCTTCAATCGGGACCTCCGTACCACCTCCGACGCCTCGGTCCTCGCCCGGGCGCGGGCGGTCCGCACCGCCTGCGAGCGGTCGCGGCGCGACATCCCCGTGGCCCGGCGGGTGGTGGGCGGCTCGAGCTGGACCGAGCCCAACCGGACCCGGCGCCAGCGCGAGCTCCTCCAGGCACTCGGCGACCTCGACAAGGTGCTCGGCCGGTGCATCGACCAGTTCGGGGCGATGGCGGAGAAGGCCGGTGAGGCGCGCGGGTACGGACCCGGCCGAACCGAGCGACTCCGGGCCGACCTGCTGCGTTTCCACGAGGCCCTCAAGCGCTACCTCGGCTCCCTGGGCATCCGGCTCGATCCCCCCGGGGTGCACCGCTCCCCCCTCGCGGGATGACCATCGGCGTGTGGAGGGTGGGAATTCACACTCTCCACATGCTGTGGACGGATCGCCCAGCCGGCCCGATATCCACGAGTTAGTCGTCCACACCGTTTTCCCGGACCAGTAACGTAACCCGAAGAAAATCAGGCACTTGCGGGATTCTTCCCGGCCCCTATCTTAGCCGTTCGTCGGTGGGTGGGGTCGTCGAGGCCTGTCGTCTCGGGGGCTCGCCACCGGCGGATCCGGCCGGCCGCTCGCGGAGCCGAAGTATCCAAGGGCTCGGCCTCGTCGAGCGAAGTGATCACACCGGTCGGGTTGATGGGGCCGGTCGCGTGCTCCATCCGCCCCGACGTGGCGCCTCGGGGTGCCGTGCGAGAGGTCGGTCCGCGACCCGACCGGACTCGCAGCGCCCACGTGGACGAACCAGGTGGGACGGCCATCCGGCCTGGGGATCGACACCGAGGCCCCGAGTTCGCCCTCCCGAGCGGGCCACCGCCGGCGGCGACCGGGAGAAGAACGGCGGCGCTCGCGCCCCGCCCTCGGCTAGTCCAGACGTGGAAGCGGCCGCTTCGTCTTCGGCGAAGCGGCCGCTTCGTCTTCGGCCCGATCGTCCGGCGCCCTCAGCCCTCGCCGCCGGGCCCCGCTTGCTCCTCCGCCGGCGGGAGCCCCCAGTCGCTCGTGCCCCGATACGCCTTGCGGCGGTCGAGCTGCCACATGGGGCGGCTGAACAGCGAGTCCCCGGTGAAATTCTCCGGATCGGTGAGCGCCTCGAGCATGCTCGCCGTCTTGGCGCTGGCGTTGTCGGCGTAGTGGAGGACCTCGGCCTCGAGCGTCATGGGAGGCACCGCCGCGCCGAACTCGAGCTTGCCGTGGTGCGAGAGGATCAGGTGCTCGAGCAGCATGAGCTCCTGGTCGGTGCAGGGGGCCGTCGGTTGCTCCTTCACCCGGCGCTCGAGCATGATCACGCCGAGGGCCACGTGCCCGAGCAGGAGGCCGCATTCGGTCATTTCCAGCGCGCCGCGCCAGGCGTAGGCCTCGACCTTGCCGAGGTCGTGCAGCAGCGCCCCGGCCAGGACCAGCTCGACGTCGGCCCGGCACACCTTGGCGATGGTGCGCCCGATGTGGGCGACCTCCCAGGTGTGCTTGAGCAGCCCGCCCAACATGGCGTGGTGGCCGGCGAGGCTGGCGGGGCACTCCTCGTAGCGGCGGCGGAACTCGGCGTCCTCGTAGAAGAGGTCGAGCGTGGCCCGGAGCCGGGGGCGGCGGATCTCGCGGCGCCACTGGTCGAGCCGCTCCCAGTACGGGGAGACGTCGGGCACGGCAGGAATCAACTCCCGCCAGTCGACGCTCTCGCGAGGCAGGACCCGGATCGAACCGACCTTGAGCTGGCGCCGGTCGCGGTAGGTGGTGACCTCCCCGATCACCTGGACCACGTCGCCGCGGGCGATCCCGGCCACCCGGTGGGCCTCCTCGCTCCAGAAGGGCGCGGTGGCGATGCGGCCGGTGCGGTTGCCCAGGATCAGGATGGTGTACGGCGCGTCGCCGTTCCCCCGCTGCTCGACCTCGAGCACCAACAGGGGATCTTGGATGCGTTCACCGGGCGTGAGCTGGGTGAGGTTACGGACGGTGGGCATCGGACCCCCAAGATACTGCGCGCGCGGAGCGACGCGCAAAGCGGGCCGTCCCTCCCGGGCGTCGTCCCGTGACGCGGGGCGCCGCGCCGGACTCTCCCCCGTGGGGCGCCGCGGCTGTAGCTTCAAGGCATGGCGCGGGCCCCGGCGGTCGTGCTCGATTCGGACGCGTCACGGCGCGACGCCGTGGTGGGGGCGCTCAAGGGCGCCGGCTGCCCGGTGCTGGTGGCGGCGACGCGGATCGAGGCGGCGGAGGCCGTGGGCGTGGCGGAGCCGGGGCTCCTGGTGCTCGATCTCCGCCTCCCCGGGCTCGACCTGCTGGGCCTCCGGCAGGCGGTGCATCCCGATCTCCCCGCGGCCCCGGATTCGCTCGAGGCCGCCGAGCGGCGGCACATCGCCCGCGCGCTGGAGTACACCCGCGGCAACAAGCGCGAGGCGGCGCTCCTCCTCGGCATCGCGCGCTCCACCCTCCACGCCAAGATCCGCAAGTACCGGCTGCGCCCCGAGCCGACCGGCGAGTGGCGCTGAGCCCCGGGAGGGGCCATGCGGTTCGGCCTGCTGCTTTCCGTTTGCCTCTGCCTCGCCTGGGCCGGGCCACTCTCCGCCCAGGATGCGATACCGAGCGCCCGGCTCCGTGAGGGCCGGCTCAGCTTCGACGGCCGCGCCACCCTGGGTGACTTCACCGGCGTGACCACCACGGTCGCGGGCGAGATGACCGGCGGCCCGGGCCTCGCGGCGGTGCGGGGCTGGGTCGAGGCTCCGGTGCGCACCCTCAAGACCGGCAACGCCAAGCGCGATCAGGACCTCAACAAGTCGATGGAATCGGGGCGGTATCCCACGATCCGGTTCGACCTCGGCGAAGTCCGGCCCGCCGGCGCCCGGGGCGACACCGCCGAGGTGGTGCTGGTGGGCGTCTTCCGGATCCATGGGGTGAGCCGCGAGGTGGAGCTTCCGGCGCGGGTGGTGCTGGCGAGGGACGAGATCCGGCTCCGGAGCGACTTCCCGATGAACCTCGAGGATTACCGGATCAAGGGGCTCAGCAAGTTCCTGGGAATGGTCAAGATGCATCCGGACATCATGGTGCACGTGGACCTGGCCTTCGAGCCGATCACGGCGGGGACGCCGGCGCGGTGAGCCCGCGCGCCCCGGGGTCCGGCGCCGAGGCGACCGCGCCGTAGGGCGGAGCGGAGCGCCGGCAGGGCCGGAAGCCCGCTCCACGCCTACGCCGGGCCGATCGGTCGGCGGGGCCGTCACCCGTCGGCCGAACGATGGTGGACGAGGCGCGGCGCGTTTCCCGGCCGCCCTCATGGGATGATCCGCACCCGCCCATAGCGGGAGATCACCACCTGTCGGCGGGCGCCGCCCCGGGAGACGACAAAGGTGGCGTTGGCGAGGCCGAGCGGCAGGCCAGTGGGGGCGAAGACGAGCGGATGGGCCGGGCCGGTGAGGGCGATCCCTTCCGCCGCCGGCCCCGGGGCGGCCCAGCGCGGGAGGAGCGCGGCGCCCAGTCGCAGCCCGATGCGGAGCGAGTCGGCGGCGACCTCGAGCTCGGTGATCCGGCCTTCGGCCAGCGCAAGCTCGCGGGCGCCGCGGTGCGCGGCGGCGATCGCGTGTGCCGCCTCCCGCACCGCCACCCGGTCGAGTGCCGACTGGAGCCGGGGCACCGCGAGGCCGAGCAGGAGCCCGACGACGGCGAGCGCCGCGAGCAGCTCGGGGAGCGTGACGCCGGAGCCGGCCCTGGGGGACATGGCGCCATGATAACGGGAGCGGCCTCGCCGGGCGGTATCCCGATCTCGCAGGATGCCTGACAGGAAACGCGGGACCTCAAGTCCCGGGGATATCGGCCGATACTGCAGGAAACGGTGGACCAACGGGTTACCGGAGCCGGCGGGGCGCGGGAAGCGAGTCGGCACGGGTTGTGCGCCATGGGGATCGTTCCGCTGGGGCGGCGGTCGTGCCCCTAGTGCGGGCCTTGCCTGACCGGGCGGGTTCGAGCATACTAGCCGGACCCCCCACGCCCCTCTGCATTGCGGGAGACCCGACGTGCTCACACCCGAGACGCTCTTCGCCCGTCCGTCCCGAGCCGATGACGAGCCGTTGAGCCACGCGCCGTTCCTGGAGCGGGCGCGGCTCGAGCGGGAGCGGGGGCAGGAGGCCGCCGCGCAGGTGGCGCTCGGGGCCTATCTCGTGGCCCGTCTGGTCGACCGTGCGCTGTCGGCGGGAACGGACCCGGAGACGCTGGAGGGGCTTCGCTGGCAGCTGCAGAGCACCCGGCGGTTCGTGGGGGAACTGCCCGAGGACGAGGTCGAGGCGACCCATCTGGCGGGGATCGTGGACGCCGTGGCGACGCCGCCGCCCAACCGCGACGCGGTGCTCCGGATGAGCCTTGTGGCCTACGCCTACTACCTCGAGCAGGAGGGACGGCTGGAGGAGGCGCTGGAGACGCTCGCCGGGGCGGCGCGGACCTACGGCGGGCCGATCCCGCCTCACGACTATCCGGCGCTGGCGCTGTTCTCCGCCCGGTTGCACCGGGTGCTGGCGCGTTGGGAGGAGGCGAGCGCGATCTACCGGGCGGCGGGGGAAGCGGCGGCCCGCACCGGCGACGACCGCTCGGTGCTGCTCTCCCGCCTGGGCCGGGCCAACGTCCTGCGGGGCCAGGGCAATCTCCCCGCAGCCCGGGCCGAGGTGGAGCGGGTCATCGCCGACGCGAGTGCGCCGGAGTACGCCGACGTCCGGGCCCGGGCCTACAGCGACCTCGCGGCGGTGCTCGATCGGCAGGGGGCGGCGCACGAGGCGATCGGGGCGGCCTACCGGGCGTTCCTCTTGTATCGGGATCCGGTGGAGCGGTGGCGGGCGCTGACCGATCTGGCGGTGCTACTGAAGGATGTGGGGGCCTACCAGGCGGCGGCGCGGGCGTTCGAGCTGGTGCTGGCGCGGAGCGAGACGTTCTCGGTCCGGACCAACGCCGTCATCGAGTCGATGGATCTCCACGCCGCCACCGGGAACGAGATGGCGTTCCGACGGCTGCGCAACGAGGCGGAGGCGGTGCTGGATCGGATGCCGCCCAGCATGGCGGTGGACTTCCGCTACAAGCTGGGGATCGGGCTGCTCCGGTTCGACCGCGCCGCGGCGGCGCGGCGGGCCCTGGAGGAGGCGCAGGCGCTGGCGGAACGGCATCGGCTGAACGAGTGGTACTTCCGGATCGAGCGGACGCTCCGCCGGCTGTCGGAGCGCGGGGTGCCGGAGACGCCCGAACCCCCGCCGGCCGGGGCGGAGGCCGCCCCGGCCATCGCGGAGGTGTTCGCCGGACTCGAGCGGTACGCGACCGCGCCGGCGCTCGGTTAGGGGCAGGTGTTCGAGCCCTGGTTCTCGCACGGCTTGTTCTCGGAGCGCGGGCCGGTCGCGTCGGCACAGGCGCTCGCGGAGGCGGCGGCGGCGAGGAGCGTGACGACGAGCAGGAGGCGCTTGGCGTTCCGCATGGGTGGTCTTCCTTTCTCGTGGCGGTTGTGCTCAGGGGCTGCACCAAAAGTGGGGCCTGACGTGGACGCGGATTAGGCCTCTTTCCCGACACCTGGGGCCCCATTTGCGACAGATGTTGGTACTTGCCGCCGTTGGCCGCGCGCGGTTCCTCAAGTTGCGCGCGGCAGCCGCCGAGCAGTGCGAGTTCGTGGCCGCGACCGGATGGGCCGAAGCGGTCGAACTGATCCGCCACCGGCCGGTCGAGGTGGCGGTGGTCGATCCGCTGCTCGCCGGCGGGGCGCCGCGGACCCACGAGATCGAGCGGCTGCGGGTGCTCTTCCCCTCGCTGCCGCTCCTCGCGTATACCGCCCTGGCCCCCGACTCGGCCGCGGCTCTCCTGGAGCTCGGGCGGATCGGCGTGCGCCGGGCGGTCTTCGAGCGGTTCGACGACGACCCTGCCTCGCTGCGGGCGGCGCTACGGCAACAGATGGAGCTGGCGGCCTCGCAGCAGGTGGTCCAGGCGCTCTCGGAGTGCTTCGCCGTGCTGCCCGAGCGGCTCCGCTGGGCGGTGGAAGCCACCCTCCACGCCGGGCCCGACCTGCCGAGGGTGACCGACCTGGCGGCGCGGGCCCGGCTCCGGCCCCGGAGTTGCGAGCGCTGGTTCGCCCGCACCGGCCTGCCGTCGCCCAACACGGTGCTCCGGTTGGCGCGGATGCTGTACGCCCATCGGCTGCTGCTCGACCCCGGCTACACCGTCGAGGATGTGGCCCTCAAGCTCGGATATCGAAAGGCGAAGTCGCTGCAGATGCACCTCAAGGACGTGTTCGGGTTGACCGCCGGCGAGCTCCGCGTCTCGCTCTCCCCCCGGGAGGCGATCGAGATCGTGCGGGCCCGCTGCGAGCCCGGTGCACGGCGGGCGGCCTCGTGACCGGGGCCCGGATCCTGCTGGTCGACGACGAGCCGGCGATCCTCGGCGTGCTCGGCCGGGCGCTCGCCCGCGCCGGCTACCAGGTGGACACCGCCAGCCAGGCCGACTCGGCGTACGCGATCCTGGGGGAGCGGGCGGTGGACCTGGTGCTGCTCGACCTGCGGCTGGGCCAGATCCGGGGCGACGTGCTCGCGCTCGCCGTCCTGCGGCGCTGGCCCCGCTTGCGGGGCCGGATCGTCCTCATGAGCGGTGATCCCGATGCGTCCGACGGGTGGCCGCCCGAGCTCCGGGCCTGTCCGGTGCTGGCCAAGCCGTTCCCGCTCGATCTCCTCTACCGGACGATCGCGGCGACCCTCCATGCGTGCGAGGCGCCCGCCCAGGTCCGGGCTACCGGGGCCGCATGACCGCCGGCGTCACCTCCCCGGCGGTGCAGGATCCGCTGGGCGTGCTGCGCGAGTACCGCGCGCTCGCGCCCTGGAGCCTGCGGGACCTCGCGGCCGTGGCCGGGGCGATCCTGGAGGCCTCCGACATCTTCCCGGTGAACGCGGCGGCGCGGGCCCGTCCCAGCGAGCGGACCATCCGGTTCTACGTGGCCCGCGGGCTGGTGAGCCCGCCGGAGGGGCGCGGCACCGCGGCGATCTACTCCTATCGCCACCTGCTCCAGGTGCTGGCGATCAAGCTGCGCCAGATGGAGGGCGCGACGCTCGACGCCATCGTGAAGGAATTCGCCGGGATGGCGGGCGACGTGATCGAGCGGCGGGTGGCGGGCGCCCTGGGCGCCACGCTGCCGCCCCCCGACCGCCTGCCGCTCCACCAACTCCCCACCGCGCCGCGGGGCAAGGTGGGTCGGGCGCTGCAGGCGTGGCGCGGCCTCGGCGCGGGCCCGGCGCCCGGGATGGCCGGCGCGGGCGTGCGTGCCACGGCCTGCCTCCGCCTCACGATCGGCCCCGGCATCGAGCTCCTCGTCGACCAGCAGCATCCGCTCCTCCGGACCGCGCGGGACGAGGAGGCCGTCGCCGCCGCGGTGCGCGACGCGCTCGCCGCCCTGGCCGGCCCCTCCGCCGACGCCTAGCCGGCGCCGACTCCGTCCGTCCCCCTCGGGAGCGATCCATGGCCACGTTGATCGTCCTCGCCGTCGTGGTGGCCGCGGGCCTCTGGCTCGTCAGCACCTACAACTCGCTGGTGGCGCTCAAGAACCAGACGCTGAACGCGTGGAAGCAGATCGACGTCCAGCTCAAGCGCCGCCACGACCTCATTCCCAACCTGGTCAACACGGTGAAGGGGGCGATGGAGTTCGAGCGGAGCACGCTCGAGGCGGTCATCGCCGCCCGGAACCGGGCGGCGAGCGCCGCCGGCGTGCGGGAGACGGCGCGGGCCGAGGGGGAGCTCTCCCAGGCGCTGGGCCGCCTCTTCGCCCTGACCGAGGCGTACCCGGAGCTCAAGAGCTCCCGGAACGTGCTGCAGCTCCAGGAGGAGCTCACGAGCACCGAGAACAAGATCGGCTTCGCCCGGCAGCTCTACAACGACCTGGCCACCCAGTACAACACGCGGCAGACGCAGTTCCCCACCAACCTGGTGGCGGGGCTCGCCAAGGCGGCGCCGGCCGAGTTGTGGGAGCTGGAGGATCCCGCGGCACGGGCGGCGCCCACGGTGGACCTGTCGATGACGTGACGCGGGGGCAGCCGGCGTGACCGCCCCCGACCTCTTCGCCCAGCAGGCGGCCAACCGGCGGCGCTCGGTCTGGTTGGTGGCGGGCTTCCTGGTGTTCTTCGCCTGGGTGGGCTTCGGCGGCGATCTCGGGCTCCACGTGCTCACGGCCGGGGCGCCCCCCGGCGCGTACCGTCACCGGGTGCCGATCATCGGCCTGGCGACCACCGCCCTGGCCGCGGGCCTCTGCCGGTACGCTTGGCGCCACGGGGCGGAGCGGGTGCTCTGGGCCACGGGCGCGTGGCGGATCGTGGAGCCGAGCACGCCGGTGGAGCGGCAGCTGGTCAACGTGGTGGAGGAGATGGCGATCGCCGCGGGGCTCCCGATGCCGCGGGTCTGGATCGTGCCCGACCCCGACCCCAACGCCTTCGCGGTCGGGCACGGACCCGAGAGCGCGAACGTCGCGGTGACGCGGGGCCTCCTCGAGGCGCTCGAGCGCGACGAGCTGCAGGCGGTCGTGGCGCACGAGATGGCGCACGTGAAGAACCTCGACGTGCGCCTCATGACCCTGCTCGCGGCGCTGGTCGGCGCCGTCGCGCTCCTGTCCGACGGCCTGGGGCGTCTCCTCCGCCACGGCGGGCGGGTGGCGACCGGCGGCCGTGGCGGGCGCAAGGGCGGGAACCCCCTCGGCGCGATCATCCTGGTGCTCTGGCTGCTCACGCTCCTCGTGGCGCCGGTGATCTCGCGGCTCCTTGCCATGGCGGTGAGCCGGCGCCGGGAGTACCTGGCCGACGCGACCGCCGCCCAGCTCACCCGGAATCCGGCGGCGCTGGCCGCGGCGTTGGAGAAGCTCGAGCGGGCCGGGACGCCGACCCGCGCCATCACCCGCGGGGCGGCCCACCTCTGCATCGTGGACCCGACCGGCAGCGCCTTGGCGCGGCGGGAGGGGCTGCTGGGCGAGCTCTGG
>DATLZT010000058.1:0-23175 GCA_035573835.1 Gemmatimonadales bacterium | reverse complement strand
GGGAGCTCGCTCGCCCGCCTCAACTCGGCGAAGGTGAACGACCGTCGCGGATCGGCCTCGAAGATCGAGAGCAGGTGGGCCTTGGCGTCCATCATGGCGAACCCCCCGGGTGGCATCGTGACGCCGGCGCGGCGGCCGTGAGGGGCGGCGTGGCGACCCATCGGGCGGCGGGCCCCGGTGCCGCTCGGGCGGGCGAGCCGCGCGGTCGCTGGAAGATGCTCGGCCTCTTGGCCGGGGCCGAGCTCCTCGCCATGTCCCTCTGGTTCACCGGGAGCGCCGTGGCGCCGGAGCTGGCCGCGCGCTGGAGCCTCGAGCCGGCGGAGGCGGCCTGGTTCACCGGCATCGTGCAGCTCGGGTTCGTGGCGGGAACCGCCGTCGCGGCGGTGCTCAACCTCGCCGACCTCCTCCCCGCGCGGCGATACTTCACCCTCGCCGCCCTCGCCGGCGCCGCCGCCAACGCCGCCCTGGCCTTTGTCCCGGGGTTTGGCGGGGCGCTCGCCGTGCGGTTCCTGACCGGTTTCTTCCTGGCCGGAGTCTACCCGCCGGCCATGAAAATGATCGCCACCTGGTTCCGCGGCGCGCGCGGGCTCGCGATCGGCACGATCGTGGGGGCGCTCACGGTGGGGAAGGCGATGCCGTATCTCGCGCGGGCCGTCCCGGGGGCCCGGGTCGAGGACATCGTGCTCGCAGCATCGGTGGGCGCACTGGTGGCCGCCGGGGTCGTGGCGGTGGGCTACCGGGACGGCCCGTTCCCGTTCGCCCGTCGTCCGTTCTCGTGGGGGCTGGCGGTGGCGGTGGCCCGCCACCGGGAGACCCGGCTCGCGATCGGCGGCTACCTGGGCCACATGTGGGAGCTCTACGCGATGTGGACCTGGGTCGGTGGCTTCGTCGCGGCGAGCGCGGCGAGTCGCGCCGCGGCGGGCGCGGGCGGGGGCGCGATCGCCGCATCGGGGCTCGAGCTCTTCGGCTTCGGGGCGATCGCCGTGGGCGGGCTCGGCTGCGTGTGGGGCGGCTGGGCCGCGTCCCGGGTGGGCTACGAGCGGGTGGCGATGGGCGCCATGGCGGCGAGCGGCGCCTGCGCCGCGGCCACCGCCCTCCTCTTCGGCGCCTCGCCCTGGCTCCTCGCGCCGGTACTCCTCGTCTGGGGCTTTTTCGTCGTGGCGGACTCGGCCCAGTTCAGCGCGCTGGTGACCGAGGTGGCCCCCTCGCATGCCGTGGGTACCGCGCTCACGCTCCAGACCTCGCTCGGCTTCCTCCTCACCCTCGCCACGATCCACGGCGTCCCGCTGGCGGCGGAGGCGTTCGGCTGGCGCTGGGCGTTTCCCGGGCTCGCGATCGGCCCGGCGCTCGGCATCCTGGCCATCCGGCGGCTCCGGCGGCTCCGCGCCGCCGGGGCGTAGGCGGGCGATCGCCGTCCGCCGCCAGTCGGGCGCGCCGCCGCGACGTCAGCCGGGGCGGACGACCTCGGCCAGCGCGGCCACCGCGTGGTCGACCTCGTCCTCGGTGTTGTAGTAGTGGGGGGAGAGTCGGAGTCCGGATGCCACGCCCTTCCGGTCCATGTCGATCACGCCCGCCTCGCGGGTGAAGCCGCTGGTATTGATGCCGCGCTCACGGAGGGCGCGCACGAGATCGGGACCCTCGCGTCCCCGGACGTGGACCGTCACGATGGCGCATCGCACCGCGCCGCGATCCAGCAGGGTGACGCCGTCCACCTCCGCGAGCCCGGCTCGGAGGCGCTCGGCGAGTCCCCAGGCCCGCTGGCACGCCGCCTCGACGCCGACTTCCAGGGCGTACCGGGCCGCCGCACCCATCCCCAGCACCAACGCGTAGGCGAACTCCCAGTTCTCGAAACGCCGGGCGCCGTCGGCCAGCCGGAACCCGGTGGGCTCGAGCCATCTCGCCCCGTGCATGTCGACGAGCAGCGGATAATCGCCGCGGTCGAGCGCCCGGTCCGAGACATAAAGGAATCCGATGCCGCGCGGCCCGCGGAGGAACTTCCGGGCGGTGGCCGCGAGATAGTCGCAGCGGAGCCGGCCCAGGTCGATCGGGAGCTGGCCTACCGCCTGGCAGGCGTCCACCAGATAGGGCACACCCAGCTCCTCGCAGACCGCGCCCACGGCCTCGGCATCCTGCACCAGTCCCGAGTTGGTCGGGATCCACGAGAGCGCCACGAGCCGGCAGCGGGGATGTCCGGCCAACCGGCGGACCGAGTCCGGGTCGACGCCGCCCTCAGGGAGATCGCCGGCCCGCACCACCTCGACCCCCAGCCGGCGCGACAGCGAGAGGTACATGAGCTGGTTCGAGGGATAGTCGACCGACGTGGTGACGATGCGGTCGCCGGGGCGGAAGTCGAAGGCGGCGAGGGCCTGCGCCACCGCCACCGTGGCGTTCTCGACCACGGCCACGTTGCGGGCCCGGGCCCCCACCAGGGCGGCCAGATCGCCGTAGACCGCCTGGACGGCGTCGAGCCGGGCGGCCTCCGCCTCGTAGCCCCCGATCTCGGCCTCGAGCTGGAGATGCGAGAGCACCGCCCGGAGGACCGGCGCGGGCATCAGGGCGGCGCCGGCGTTGTTCAAGTGGACGCGCGCGGCCACGCCCGGGGTCTCGGCGCGCAGCGCGGGGAGATCGAGCGAGCCCGGCATTCAGCTCGCGACGCGACGCTCGTACAGCGGCGGGATGCGGGTGCCGGGGCGCCGGCGATTGAGCAGGTAGCGCTCTCCGTTCCGGGCCAATTGGCCGGAGGCGATGAGATCCTCGGCGGTCTGGCGCGCGAGCGGGACGGGGATCGCCGTCTCGCGGCTCAACTCCTCCACAGTGAATAGGCGACCCGGGTAACAGTGTACCAAGGCCATCAGGTAATCCTTGTAATCCGGCATGGCGCGCGCGTCGGCGATGAGAGCCGTCCGAAACCCGGGCTAATGTGCACCGTGCCCGTGCGGCTTGTAAAGAGCCGGCGGCCGACCAGCCGCAACGGATGGCGTCGCAGCCGCGCGGGATGTAGCTTCCGACGCCACGGCCGCCGTGACCCGGGTCACACACCAGCGCCCCGGCCGGCTCCGGCACCGCGGTTGACGGAGCGTTGATGCTCCGTCCCTAAATTGGAGGAGCCGCCGGTCCGCGACCGGCGGTGGTCATGCCGGCATCCACCCACGCATCACGTCCTGATCGCATGCCGTTCGAGACAGCCGTTCGCCCCGCGTCCGTCGCGTCGTTCTCGACGCCGTATCTCGCCGTCGCCGTTCCCGCCGGTTCGATGCCGCCGTCGCTCGCCGGGCTCGATCAACAGACCGGCGGTGCGCTGGGCCGGCTCTTCGCCTCGGGCGACTTCGGCGGCAAGAAGGACGAGACCGCGATGGTCTATCCCTCGGGGCCGGCGGCGCGGGTACTCCTGGTCGGCCTGGGCAAGGGGGAGGAGGTGGGCCGGACGCGGCTTCGCCGGGCGGCGGCGATCGCGGCCAAGCGCGCTCGGGGGCTTGGGGTGCCCACGGCGGCGTTCCACCTCCCCCCGGAGTCCCGGGGCCGGCTCGGCCCCGAGGAGGTCGGCCAGGTGGTGGCGGAGGGGCTGGCGCAGGGAGCGTGGCAGTACACCGAGCTCAAACAGCCGCCGGAGGAGCAGAAGCCGGTGCTCGAGCGGTTCGAGATCCTCGCCCCGGAGGACACCGCGGCGGTCGAAGCCGGGCACCGGCGCGGCGCGGCCATTGCCGCGGGGCAGCTCCTGGCCCGCGGGCTCCAGGTGTTGCCGGGCAACATCTGCACCCCGAGTTACCTGGCCGATCGGGCCCGGGAGCTGGCCGATCGGCACGGGTTCGGCGTCACCGTGCTCGACCGCGCGGCGATCACGCGCGAGGGGATGGGAGCGCTGCTGGCCGTGGCCCAGGGCAGCCAGGAGGAGCCGAGGTTCATCGCGCTGGAATATCGCGGAGCCGAGGGGGCGCCGGTCGTGCTGGTGGGGAAGGGCGTCACCTTCGACACCGGCGGGATCTCGATCAAGCCGGCGCAGAACATGGAGGACATGAAGTACGACATGTCCGGCGCCGCCGCGGTCCTCGGCACGTTCGAGGCGCTGGGCCGGCTCAAGCCGAGCGTCCACGTCGTGGGTCTCATCCCCGCCACCGAGAACATGCCGTCGGGCACCGCGGTGAAGCCGGGGGACGTGGTACGGAGTCACCTGGGCAAGACGATCGAGGTCATCAATACCGACGCCGAGGGTCGGCTCATCCTGTGCGACGCCCTCTCGTACGCCCGGCGCTACCGGCCCGCCTGCGTGATCGACGCCGCGACGCTCACCGGCGCCGTGGTGATCGCGCTCGGGCACGCGGCCGCCGGCCTGATGGGCACCGACGAGGGGCTCGTCGAGGAGCTGCGCCGCGCCGGCGAGCGGGCGGGGGAACGGGTCTGGCCGCTCCCGCTCTGGGACGAGTATCGGGACCTGATCAAGTCCGACATCGCCGACGTCAAGAACACCGGCGGCCGGCCTGCCGGCACCATCACGGGCGGGTGGTTCCTGCGGGAGTTCGTGGACGGTTTCCCCTGGGCCCATCTGGACATCGCCGGCACCGCCTACACCGACCGTGAGGACGCCGCCATGGTGAAGGGGCCCACCGGCATGGGGGTGCGGCTCTTCAGCGAGTTCGTCCTCGCCCGGGCGCGGTGAGCGCACGGCTCGCGCTTGCGCTGCTCGTCCTGGTCGGGCACGCCGGGGCGGCGGCGCAGGTTCCGTTCGACACCCTTCCCGCCGACTCCGTCGCGGCGGACACCGTCGACCAGACGGCGCGATACCTCCGGGAGCAGGAGCAGAATGCGGTCCGGTTGCCGGTGCTCCCGCGCATCGGCATCGACGGGCCGCGGCCGCCGTCCAGTCGCATCGTCTTCGACCGCGACTCCATCGACTGGACCACGGCGCAGACCGTCGCCGATCTGTTGCAGCGGGTGCCGGGGGTCTATCTCTGGCGCGGGGGCTGGATCGGTCGCCCCGAGTACCCGAACTACCAGGGGCGCGGACCCCATACGGCCGAGTACTACCTCGACGGCGCCCCCTACGCCCCGCTGGGCCTCGACAGTCTCGGGGTGGACCCGTCGCTCTTCCCCATGAGCCTGCTCGAGAGGATCGAGGTCGAGCGGTGGCCCGGGCTCCTGCGGGTGCACCTCTTCACGCGCCGCCACGATCGGCTGGCGGCGCGCTCGCGCATCGGGATCGCCGCCGGGGACCGCGATGTCGCGCGCTACGCCGGCGCGCTCGAGCGGCGGTTCCGGAGTGGTGCCGGCTTCGCCGTGGCGGGTGAGTACCTCAACGCCCCCACCGCGAGCGGCGTCCGGAGCGACGCCTCGATCAGCCACCTGCTGCTCCAGGGCGGGTACGTACCGTCGGAGCGGTTCGGGGTGCAGTACCAGATCGTCCGGTCGAAGCCCAACCGGCGGGCCTTCGAGGGCGGCGCGGCCGCGGCCGATACCCTGGGCGAGCCGCTCAAGGGCAACCGGAGCGACGCCCAGCTTCGCCTCTTTCTCCGGCGGCGCGGCGATGACCTCGGTCCCCGACTCGACGTCCTCTACGTCCGGAGCGGCTGGGAGGGCGGGGAAGTCCACCAGCAAAACAACCAGTTCGGTGGCGTCTTCTCCCTCCGAACCCCCACCGCGCGGCTCGGCGCCTCGGCGTTCATCCGCTCCAGGTGGACCACATTCGACGCCCGGGTCGAAGGGGGCTGGGCGCCGGTGGCGCCGCTCGGCGCGTCGGCCGAGGTCGGCTACCAACGCCACGATCTCGGTCGCGAGAGCCGCTGGGTGGGGGCGCGGGCGGGGGTCGTCCTCCCGCTGGGCCTGACGGCCACCGGCACGCTCCGCCACGGCTCGATCGTCTTCGCACCGGCGCTCACGGCCGACCCGGCGCAGGACGTGACCGACCTGTCCGTCGTGGCGGGGTGGCAGCACCGCCTGGTCGGCGTGGAGCTCGGCTATCACCACACCGACGCGTTCCGGCCCCAGGCCTACCAGCCGTTCCGGGTCGTCGACTCGCTGGCGCCGGTGGGCGCCGCCGATTGGGTCACCGCGTCGCTCCGGCTGGCGCCGCTCTCCTGGCTCACCCTGGAGGGATGGTACAGCGATCCCCGGGGACCGGCGATCGAGGGGATCCCGCCGACCCATTTCCTGGGCTCGGCCACGATCCGGTCGCGGTTCCTCCGGACCTTCCCGAGCGGGGCGTTCGATCTCAAGCTGCAAGGGATCGTCGAAGCCTGGGGCACGGGCGTGATCGGGCGGGACGCGGCCGGCGACCCGATCAAGCTCCGGGGCGCGACCTTCTACCGGGGCGTGCTCGAGCTCCGGCTCCAGAGCTTCATCATCTACTGGGATCGGTACAACCTCCGCAGCTCGCGGCACGCCTACGTCCCCGGCTTCGGGATCCCGCCCGGCGGGAGCACGTTCGGCGTGCGCTGGGAGTTCGTGAACTGACCTCCGGCCGTGCTCGGGACCCGTGACGGAGGCGCTGGGTACGTAGCTGCATGCGGCGCGCCCCCGCCTCCGCGCTCCTCGCCGCGTGCCTCCTTGGATGCGGTGCCGGCGGAACCTCTCCCGATCCCGTGCCGTCGACCCCCGACAGCGTGAGCGGCTTCTACGTCGCGACCGGCGCGGTGGGGACCCTGGCCGGCCTCACGACCGACTACCTCGCGGCCGGCGGGGCGGTCGACCTGACCCTCGCGCCCGACAGCAGCAGCTGGGGCACGGTGTACCTTCCCGGGGCCGCCACCGACGGGGGAGACCTCCGGGCCAGCCTTCTCGGTCGGTGGACCGTGGCCGGTCGGGCCGTGAGCCTGGCGCTCGAGCGGGGGAGCTTCCTGGCCGGAGTGCCCCTTCGAGTGGGGCCGACCGCGCTGGTCTGTTCCGTCGACCTGACCGGCGGCGCTCGGCTCGAGCTAACGCTCACCCGGGTCTGCGGCTGCACCTGCGGGGGGGCTCCCTCCCCGGTTGCCCCTGCCGGCGGGGCCTGCGCCGGGGCATGCCGCTGCGCCCCGGGGCGCTGAGCCGCCCGGCCTCCTTCCCCTGGCCCTAACTCCAGATACGGCTTATTTTTCTCGGCTTCACCGGAGGCGGGAGACTCACTCGGGAGACTGGCGCGTGCCGTACAGCATGACCGGTTTCGGGGCGGCCGAGGGCGCGGTGGCCGGCGGTCGTCTCCGGGTCGAGATCCGGACCGTCAACCATCGTTATTTCAACCTCGCGCTCCGGCTGCCGCCCGACTTGGCGGCGGTGGAGGGGAGCCTACGGGATCGGCTCCGTCGGGAGTTCGAGCGGGGGCACATCGCGGTGCAGGCGCGGTGGACGGAGCCGCCGCCCAGGGACGCAGAGCTCCGGATCGATCTCGAGCGGGCCCGCGCGGTGGCGGCCCGGCTCCGGGAGCTGAAGGAAGCGCTCGGGTTGGCGGGCGAGGTGGACCTGTCGTTGGTGGCGCGGCAGCCCGACCTCCTGGTGGCCCCGACTGACGACGAGGCCGCGGCTCCCGGCTGGGCCGAGATCGAGCCGATCGTGGCGCGGGCCGCGGAGGAGTGCCGGGGGATGCGCCGGCGCGAAGGCGAGATGCTCGCGCGGGAGCTGCGGCACCGCCTCGACCTACTGGAGGCGGCGGGGCGGGCGGTGGCGCGGCGGGCGCCGGAGCGGCTGGTGCGGGAACGGGACCGGCTCCGGGCGGCGGTGGCCGAGCTGATGGACGGCCGACCGGTGGACGAGACCCGCCTGGCGCAGGAGATCGCGTTCCTGGCGGACAAGCTCGACATCACCGAGGAGCTGGTCCGGTTCGAATCGCACCTGGCGGCGTGCCGTCAGGCGCTGGCCGGCGATCAGCCGGTGGGCAAGCAGCTGGGGTTCCTGGCGCAGGAGCTCGGACGGGAGGTCAACACCATGGGCGCCAAGGCCAACGACGCCGAGATCGCGCAGCACGTCATCGCGATGAAGGGCGAGCTCGAGAAGCTGCGCGAGCAGCTCGAGAACCTCGAGTGAAACCCTTCCTCCTCGTGCTGTCCTCCCCCTCGGGAGGCGGCAAGACGACCATCGCCCGCAAGCTGCTCCAGGGGCGGGACGACCTGGCGTACTCGGTCTCGGCCACGACGCGGCCGCGGCGGGAGGGCGAGCGGGACGGCGTCGACTACTTCTTCCTGACGCGGGACGAGTTCGAGCGGCGGGTGGCGGCGGGCGAGTTCGTGGAGTGGGCCACGTACGCGGGGCATCTCTACGGCACGCTGCGGGGCGAGGTGGAGCGGATCCTCGCCGGGGGGAAGCACGCGGTGCTCGACATCGAGATCGACGGGGCCCGCCAGGTGCGGCGGAGCTTCCCCGACGCGGTGCTGGTCTACGTGCTCCCGCCGTCGGCGTCGGCCCTGATGCAGCGGTTGCGGGGCCGGAACACCGAGCCGCCCGAGGTGCTCCAGGCGCGGCTGGCGCGGGCGCTCGACGAGCTCACGGTGGTGCGGGAGTACGACTACGTCATCGTGAACGACGACCTCTTCACGGCGGTGGCCGAGATCACGGCCATCCTCGACGCCGAGGCGCGGCGGCCGAGCCGGCAGGACACGCTGTGGGCGTTCATCGAGGAGCTGCGCGGCGAGGTGGCCGCGGCGGTCGGGAAGCTGGGCGGCGCGGTGCCGAGTCGCTAGGACCGGCGCGCCGCACGAGGGTCATTCCGGAGGCAACGCATGCGCATCGTCACACCGTCCGAAGCCGCCCGTCCGGCGGGCAACAAGTACCTGGGCGTGCTGGTCGCCGCGAGGTTCGCGCGGTACCTGAACGAGCTCAACATTCATCGCAAGGGTGAGGAGAAGCTCACCACCATGGCGCTGGACGCGCTCGTCTCGGGCAAGCTCACCTACAAGCTGCTCCGCCGGCGCCGCTCCGAAGCGTGACCGTCTGGACCGGCCGCCACGTCGTCCTCGGCGTGTCGGGCGGGATCGCGTGCTACAAGAGCTGCATCCTCGCCCGGCGGCTCGTCGAGGCCGGGGCCCGGGTGGACGTGGTGCTCACCCGCGCCGCCGCGGAGTTCGTGCGGCCGGTCACCTTCGAGGCGCTCACCGGGCGGCCGGTCCTTACCTCGCTCTGGACGCCCGGGGCCGCGCTGGCCCACCTGCGGCTGGCGCAACGGCCCGATCTCATCGTCGTCGCCCCCGCCACCGCCCAGCTCCTGGCCCGTGCCGCCCAAGGGCTCGCGGACGACCTGCTCACCACGCTCCTCGTCGCGCGCACGGCGCCGGTGCTGCTCGCGCCCGCCATGAATGACGAGATGTACGCCAACCCGGTGACCCAGGCGAATCTCGCGCGGGTGCGGGAGCGGGCGATGGCCGTGGTGGGGCCGGAGATCGGGGCCTTGGCCGAGGGGCCGTCCGAGCGCCCGGGGCGGATGAGCGAGCCGGAAACGATCCTGGCGCACGCCGCCCGACTGCTCCGGGCCGGGGGACCGCTCCAGGGCAAGCGGGTGGTGGTGACGGCGGGCCCGACCCGCGAGGCGATCGACCCGGTGCGGGTGGTGACCAACCGCTCGAGCGGCAAGATGGGCTACCGGGTGGCCGAGGAGGCCTGGGAGCGCGGCGCCGAGGTCCTCTTGATCAGCGGGCCCGTGACGCTCCCGGCCCCGGTCGGGGTCACCGTCGAGCGGATCGAGACCACCGCCCAGCTCGAGGCGGCGGTCCGTGCCGCGCTCCCGACCGCGGACGTGCTGGTGATGGCCGCCGCCCCGGCCGACTTCCGGCCCAGCGCGCCGAGCGACGAGAAGCGCCCCCGGAGCGCCGGAGCGCTCGCCATCCCGATGGAACCAACCGTCGACATCCTGAGTGCTACCCAGGAGGCCCGCCGCCCGGGGAGCGTGATCGTCGGCTTCGCCCTCGAGACCGGCGACGCCGTGGCCAAGGGGCAGGCGAAGCTGCGCCGGAAGGCCCTCGACCTCATCGTGGTGAACGACGCGCTCGAGCCGGGCGCGGGGTTCGAGGTCGACACCAATCGGGTGGCGCTGATCGATCGGGACGGGTGCATCCGCCTGCTGCCGCTCCGCAGCAAGCGGGAGATCGCGGCCGCGATCCTCGACGCGGTGGAGGTGCGCCTTGGCGGATGAGTGGCGCCGCTACCTCCGGCAGCAGATCGAGCTGGGCGGTCCGGAGGTGATCCTCCCCGCCGGGGACGCGCTGGCCCCGGCGGCCGCGGCGGCTGCCGCCGAAACCGATACCCCGGCCGGGGCCGTGCGGGAGGCCGTGCGGGAGGCCGTGGGGGAGGAGGTCGAGATGCCACGCAGGACGTCGACGCCGCGGGCGGGCGCGCCGCCGGCCGGGAACGGCTCGGCGGGCGGATGGCGGGTCGGGGCGCCGCCGATCCCCGGACCCGGGTACGCGGTGGAGCCGCCGCCGCCCGATTTGGTGGACGAGGTCGCGTCGCTTCCCACCCTCGAGGCGGTGGCCGAGCGGATCCGCACCACGATGCGCTGCCCGCTGTGCCCCGGCCGGACCAACGCGGTGCCGGGCGAGGGCAACCCGAAGGCCGAGCTGGTGCTGGTGGGGGAAGGGCCCGGGGCCACCGAGGACGCCACCGGGCGGCCGTTCGTCGGGGCGGCCGGCCAACTGCTCGACAAGATGCTCGCCGCGATCGACATCTCGCGCGACGACGTCTTCATCACCAATATTGTGAAGTGCCGGCCGCCCCAGAACCGGAAGCCCTTGCCGGACGAAGTGGCGGCCTGTATCCCGTACCTCCACCGGCAGCTCGCGCTGATCCGGCCGAAGGTGGTTCTCTGCCTCGGCGCCACGGCGGGCGAATCGCTGCTCGGCGTGCGCAAGAGCCTCGGGGAGTTGCGGGGAAAGGTGCATACCTACGCCGGGATCCCGCTGATCGTCACCTACCACCCAGCGGCCTTGCTCCGCAACCCGAACTGGAAGAAGCCGACCTGGGATGACCTCCGTATCGCCCGACAGCTTCTCGAGCGCTGAGCCGTACGTCGGCCGCCAGGCCCCCTGGAGCAACGAGGCCGAGCAGGCGGTCCTGGGCGCGATGATGTTGGACCAGGACGCGTGCCTGCGCGCGGCCGAGTTGCTCGACGACTCCATGTTCTACCGGGAGGGCCACCGTCGGCTCTTCCGGGCCATGCTCGCGCTCACCGAGCGGCGGGTGGTGATCGATCCGATCACCCTGCGGGACGAGCTCTTGCGGCGGGGGGAGCTCGACTCGGCCGGGGGCATCGAGTACCTGGCGAGCCTGGTCGACGCGGTGCCGACCGCCGCCAACATCGAATTCCACGCTCACATCGTCCGGGAGAAGGCCACGCTCCGGCGGCTGATCGAGGCGAGCACCTCGATCATCACGGAGGCATACGACGGGCGGATGCCGGCCAACGAGCTGCTGGACCTGGCCGAGTCGCGGATCTTCCAGATCTCCCAGAGCCGGGGGAACGACGGGTTCACCCGGATCAAGGAAATGCTCTGGCCCGCGATGGAGCGCATCGAAACGCTCCAGAAGGAGCGCCGCGCGGTTACCGGGGTGCCGAGCGGGTTCATAGAGTTGGACAAGTTGACGTCGGGGTTCCAGCCCTCGGAGCTCGTCATCGTCGCGGCCCGGCCCTCGATGGGGAAGACGGCGTTCGTGCTGAACATCGCCACCGCGGCGGCGGCCCAGGGACTCGGCGTGGCGATCTTCTCGCTGGAGATGTCCAAGGAGTCGCTGGTGCAGCGGATGCTCACGGCGGAGGCCCGAGTGGACAGCCTGCGTGTCCGCCAGGGCATGCTGCGGGACAGCGACTTCACCCAGCTGGCCCGGGCGGCCGGGATCCTCCAGACCTGCCCGCTCTGGATCGACGACACACCGGCGCTCACGCTCCTCGAGATGCGCTCCAAGGCGCGCCGGCTCAAGGCGGAGCACGACATCAAGCTGGTCATCGTGGACTACCTGCAGCTGATGCGGAGCCCGGAGTACGCCGAGAACCGGGTCCAGGAGATCTCCGACATCTCCCGCTCGCTCAAGGGGTTGGCCCGGGAGCTGGAGGTGCCGGTGATCGCGCTCTCCCAGCTCTCCCGTGCCTCGGAGCAGCGGGGCGGGGAGCGCCGGCCGATCCTCTCGGACCTCCGGGACTCCGGCGCCATCGAGCAGGACGCCGACCTGGTGATCTTCATCCACCGTCCCGAGTACTACGACCGGGACGACGAATCGAAGCGGGGCCTCGCCGAGATCATGCTGGCCAAGAACCGCAACGGCCCCACCGGCGACGTCCAGCTCTTTTTCCACCGGGAGTACACCCGCTTCGACAACTTCACCGAGCGGACCGAGGAGTGAGCGCGAAGCATCGGTCGGTCTATCGCTGCACCGAGTGCGGCCACGAGCACCCGAAGTGGGTCGGGCGCTGCGAGGGGTGCGGCGCCTGGAACACGGTGGCCGAGGAGCCGGTGGCCGTGATGGTGGCGGGCCGGCGCGCCGCCGGCTCCCCCCGCGGGGGCCGGGGGCCGGCGCCGGTGCCGGCCCGGCTTCGGGAGATCGCCCACGAGCCGCTCGAGCGCTGGCGCACCGGGCTGGACGAGCTCGACTTCGTGCTGGGCGGGGGGATCGTGCCCGGGTCGATGACGCTGATCGGCGGCGAGCCCGGCATCGGGAAGTCGACCCTGCTCCTGCAGGCCGCGGCGCGTCTCGAGCAGCGCGGGCGCCGGGTGTTGTACGCCAGCGGGGAGGAATCGCCGGACCAGCTCAGGCTCCGCGCCGACCGCCTGGCGGAGGACGCCGGCGCGGTGCACGTCCTGGGCGAGACCCGTCTCGAGGCGATCGTCGAGGCGGCGGGGGCGCTCGGGGCCGAGCTGGTGGTGCTCGACTCGATCCAGACCGTCTACACCGAGAGCCTCGAGAGCGCCCCCGGCAACGTGGGCCAGGTGCGGGAGTGCTCCGGGCAGCTCATGCGGTTCGCGAAGGAGAGCGGCACGGCGGTGATCGTGGTCGGGCACGTCACCAAGGGGGGCGGGATCGCCGGTCCCAAGACGCTCGAGCACATCGTCGACACCGTGCTCTACTTCGAGGGCGAGGCCACCCTCGACTACCGGCTCCTCCGCGCCACGAAGAACCGCTTCGGCTCGGTGGACGAGCTGGGCGTCTTCTCGATGACCGACCGCGGGCTCGTCCCGGTGCCCAACCCCTCGGCCGTCTTCCTTGCCGCGCGCGCGGCGGGGATCAGCGGGAGCGCGGTCACCGCGCTGATGGAAGGCACCCGGCCGGTCCTGGTGGAGGTCCAGGCGCTGGCGGCCAGGGCGGGCTTCGGTACGCCGCAGCGGGTGGCCACGGGGCTCGACCCCAAGCGCCTGGCGGTGCTCCTCGCGGTGCTCGAGCGCCGGGCCGAGACCTCCTTCGCCGACCTGGACGTCTTCGTCCAGGTGTCCGGGGGCGTGCGGCTCACCGAGCCCGGGGCCGACCTGGCGGTGGCGGCGGCGCTGGTGTCCAGTCTCTACAACCGACCGGCACCGGCCGACGTCCTCTTCCTCGGCGAGATCGGGCTGGGGGGCGAGATCCGGCCCACCGGGGGCGTGGAGCGCCGCCTGGCCGAGGCGGCTCGGCTCGGCTTCCGGCGGGTGTTCGCGTCGGCGCGGAGCGCGGCCCAGGTGCCGGGCATCGCCGTCGTCGGGTTGGATCACGTCGATCAGCTGGTGCGGGCCCTTGCCGCGTGAGGTGGGGGTCGTGGTGGTCGCCGCGGGCCGGGGCACCCGGCTGGGCGGCGGGACGCCGAAGCAGTTCCGCCCGATCGCGGGCGTGCCCATGCTGCTCCGCGCGCTGCGGCCGTTCGTCTCCCACCCCGACGTGGCGCATACCGTGGTGGTGCTCCCGCCGGATGACGCCGAGGCGCCGCCGGACTGGCTTCGGCCGCTGGTGGGCGGCACGCTGAGCACCGCGCCGGGCGGGGCGGAGCGGGGGGACTCGGTCGCGGCCGGGTTGGCCCGGTTGCCGGCCGCGTGCGCCACGGTGCTGGTACACGACGCCGCCCGCCCCTTCGTTGATCGCGACACGATCGACCAGGTCATCGCCCGGGCGCGCGCCGGCCTCGGCGCGGTGGCGGCGGTGCCGCTCGGCGACACCCTCAAGCGCGCGGATGAGGACCGCTCGATCCGGGGCACGGTCTCTCGAACCGGGCTCTGGCGGGCGCAGACACCGCAAGGCTTCCCCCGGGCCCTGCTCGAGGCGGCGTACGCCGCGGCCCGGCGGGACGGCTATCGGGGCACCGACGACGCCGAGCTGGTCGAGCGGTGCGGGGGCAGGGTGGAGGTGGTGCCCGACCGGAGCTGGAACCTCAAGGTGACGACGGCCGACGATCTCCTACTGGCGGAACTGCTCGCGGCGCGGACGCCGTGACGCTGCCGTTCCGGACCCCGACCGAGATCGAGGCGGCGCTCGGGCCCGCGGTCGAGCACCTCCGGCGCGACGGCCTGCTCGGCTACCCGACCGAGACCATCTACGGCCTGGGCTCGCTCCCCTCGCCGACGGCGGTCGAGGGGCTGGCGCGCCTCAAGGGGCGGGAGCCGGGCAAGCCGTTCCTCCTCCTCGTGTCCGGGCGGGAGATGGCCGAGCGATTCGGGCTCGTGTTCACCCCCGCGGCGGAGGCCCTGGCCCGGGCCTTCTGGCCGGGGCCGCTGACGCTGGTGCTTCGGGGTACCGGAGGGAAGCTGCCCGAATCCCTGCTCGGTCCCGACGGCGGCTTCGGGGTGCGCCATTCCCCGCACCGGGGGATCGCGCGGCTGCTGGAGGCGCTCGAGGTGCCGCTCACCTCGACCTCGGCCAATCGGGCGGGGGAGCCACCGGCGCCGGGGGCGGACCGGCTGGTCGAGATCTTCGCCCCGGCGGTGGAGCGAGGGGAGCTGCTGGTGCTGGACGGCGGCGTGCTCGGCAACGTGCCGCCGTCGACCGTGGTCGATTGTACCCGACCGCTGCCGCGCCTCGTGCGTGTGGGCGCCCTTCCCCGGGACGAGCTCCGCCGGGTCGCCGGGCGGTGGGCGCCGTAAGCCGAGCCGGCGGCGAGAACCAATGATCGGACGTTCGATGCACGTGCTATTCGTTTGCACCGGGAACACCTGTCGCAGCCCGATGGCCGAAGCGATCATGCGGCAGGCCCTCCAGAGCCGGGGGGATAGCCGGGTCACGGTGGGCTCGGCGGGGATCGGGGCCTGGGAGGGCGGACCGGCCTCCGAGGGGGCCTATCTCGTGGCGCTGGAGCACGGGCTCGACCTCTCGGCCCACCGGGCGCGGATGCTCACCCGGGAGCTGGTGGAGCAGGCCGACCTCGTGCTCTGCATGTCCCGCCACCACTGCGCCCGGGTCCGGGAACTCGGCGGCGGGGACAAGGTCCACCTCCTGGGCGAGTATGCCGGCCTGACCGGCGACGACGCCGAGGTCAACGACCCCTTCGGCGGCGACCTCGGGAGCTATCGGGAGACCTTCCGGGACCTCGGCCGGATGATCGAGACGATCGTCGGTCGGCTCGAGGCGGAGCGGCATGGCGATCGGCGGTAGGACGCGGGTCTTCGCGATCCTGGGCGATCCCGTCGCGCAATCGTTGTCGCCGGCCATGTACAACGCCGCGTTCCGGGCCCTCGGCCTCGACGCGGTCTACGTGCCGCTGCCCTGCGCCGCCGAGGACGTTCCCGCGCTGGTCCGGGTGCTGACCGGAGCGGGGGGCGGGGGGAACGTCACGGTGCCCCACAAGAGCGTCGCCGCGCGGAGCGTGGAGCACGTGAGCCAGCGGGTGAGGACCCTCGGCGCCTGCAACACCTTCTGGGCCGGTCACGACGGCAGCCGGGGGGAGAACACCGACGTCGAGGGCGTGCTCGAGGCGCTGGATGCACTCGGCGCCCCCTCGACCACGTGGCTGGTGCTCGGCACCGGGGGCGCGGCGCGCGCAGTGGTCGCGGCCGCGCGGGAGCGGGGCGCGTGCCTGGTGGTTCGATCCCGGAGCGCGGAGCGGGCCGCGGCGTTCGTCGCCTGGGCGGGCGATCACGGCGTGGCCACCGCCGACGCCTGCGCGGAGTGCGAAGTGGTCGTCAACGCCACGCCGCTCGGCCTCCATCGTCACGATCCCCTCCCGTTGGAGCCGAGCGCGGCGCCGGGGGCGCGCTACGCGCTCGATCTCGTCTACCGGCGGGGCGAGACGGATTGGGTGCGCGCCTGCCGGGCCGCGGGACTCCGCGCGGCCGACGGGCGCGGCATGCTCGTGAGCCAGGGGGCCGCCGCGTTCCGGTGCTGGTTCCCGGAGCTCGACCCGCCGGTCGAGCTGATGCGGGCCGCCGTCGAGGCTGCCCTTCGCTAGGCGGGGCGCGGCTGGTCCGGATGGCGTCCGCCACCCGCCCGCTGGGATCGCTCCGCGCCTTCGAGCGCTGGCTCCTCCCCGGCGAGTGCCTGCTCTGCCTCCAACCCACCGGCGGCGCCCCCGACGACCCGCTCGTCTGCGCGGTCTGCCGCTCCCGCTGGCGCCCGGTACCCGACCCGGTCTGCGGGCGCTGCGGCCAGCCCGAGATCCCGGGGCTCGCCTGCCGCCTCTGCGCCGACTGGGGCGAGACCCTGTCGCGCGTCCGGAGCGCGGTGTGGCTCGACGCCGGCCCCCGCCGGGCGGTGCATCACCTCAAGTACGACGGTTGGTGGCGGGTCGCCGAGGCCATGGCGGACGCGATGCGCCGGCTGGAGCCGCTGGCGCATGCCCAGGTCCTGGTCCCGGTGCCGCTCGCGCGGCGACGCGAGCGCGAGCGCGGGTACAACCAGAGCCAACGGCTCGCGGCGGCGCTGGCCCGGTGGTCGGGGGGGAGGGTGCTCGCCGGCGCGCTCGCCAGGACGCGCGAGACCCGCAGCCAGACGGCCCTCACGCCGGAGGCGCGCCGGGCCAACGTCGAAGGTGCCTTCGGCGCCCGCGGGGTCCGGGGGCTTGCGATCGTGCTGGTGGACGACGTCTTCACCACCGGGGCGACGCTCCTGGCCGCGGCCCGCGCGCTGCGGGATGCGGGCGCGGCGCGGGTCGACGCGGTCACCTTCGCGCGCGCCCGGGGACCGCTCTGAACCGGGCGGGCGGCTTCGGTTCCGCGCGAGACCGTGCTATCTTCGGCCCTGACCGCCGGCGGTCCCGGGGCGGCCCGCCGGCGGACCGATACCTGGGCGAGCTCTCGAAGGGAGATCAGATGGCCATCAAAGTCGGGATCAACGGGTTCGGGCGGATCGGACGGAACGTGTTCCGGGTCGCCGAGCAGGCCCGCCGGGACGACATCCAGATCGTCGCGGTGAACGACCTGACGGACACCCGGACGCTGGCGCACCTGCTCAAGTACGACTCGGTGCACGGCCGCTACCCGGGGGCCGTCGAGGCGACCGCCGACGGCTTTACGGTGAACGGGCGCCTGGTGCGGGTGCTCAGCGAGAAGGATCCGTCGCGGCTCCCGTGGAAGGACCTGGGCGTGGACGTGGTGCTCGAGTCGACCGGCCTCTTCACCGACCGGGAGAAGGCCGCGCTGCACCTCCAGGCCGGCGCCAGGAAGGTCGTGATCTCCGCCCCGGCCAAGAAGGACGACATCACGATCGTCTTCGGGGTCAACCACGACAAGTACGACCCCGCCGTCCATCACGTCATCTCCAACGCGAGCTGCACCACCAACTGCCTGGTGCCGGTGGTGAAGGTCATCAAGGACTGCTTCGGCTTCGCGCGGGGCTGGATGACCACCGTCCACTCCTACACCAACGACCAGCAGATCCTCGACCTGCCGCACAAGGACCTGCGGCGGGCCCGCGCCGCCGCGATGTCGATCATCCCGACCACCACCGGCGCGGCCAAGGCCACGGCGCTGGTGCTGCCCGAGCTCAAGGGGAAGATCGACGGGACGTCGCTGCGGGTCCCCACCCCCGACGTGTCGGTGGTGGACCTGGTCTGCACGGTGGAGCGGGCCACCACGGCCGAGGACGTGAACGCCGCGTTCCGCGCCGCCGCCGCCGGGCCGCTCAAGGGGATCCTCGCGGTGAGCGAGGAGCCGCTGGTCTCGGTCGACTACATCGGGAACCTGGCCTCCAGCACCGTCGACGCGGCGATGACGACCGTCATCGAGGGCACCCAGGTCCACGTGGCGTCATGGTACGACAACGAGATGGGCTACTCGGCCCGCTGCGTGGACCTGCTGGCCTACATCGCGGAGCGGCTGTGATCCGCGCCTACCGCAAGCGGACGCTCGGCTCGCTCGACCCGTCCGCGCTGGACGGGCGCCGCGCGCTCGTCCGGGTGGACTTCAACGTGCCGGTGAAGGACGGCGTGGTGACCGACGCCACCCGGATCCGGGCCGCGCTCCCCACCATCACGTACCTGCGCGAGCGGGGCGCCCGCGTGGTCCTGCTCTCCCATCTCGGCCGGCCCAAGGGAGGCCCGGATCCGGAGTACTCCCTGGCGCCGGTGGTGCGGGAGCTGGAGCGGCTCCTCGGCGCCCCCGTGACCTTCATCGAGGATCCGCTCTCGCCCGAGGCCGTGGCGGCCACGCGGCGGCTTCCCCGCGGCGGCGTCGCGGTGGTCGAGAACACCCGCTTCCATCCCGGCGAGGAGAAGAACGACCGGGTGCTGGCGGAACGGTTCGCCGCCCTCGGGGATCTCTACGTGAACGACGCGTTCGGCGCGGCCCACCGGGGACACTCGAGCACCGAGGCGGTGGCCCGGCTCCTCAAGCCGGCGGTCTCGGGATTCCTGATGGAGAAGGAGCTCAAGTACCTGGGTGAGGCGCTCGCGGCCCCGGCGCGGCCGTTCGTCGCCGTGCTCGGGGGAGCCAAGATCTCGGGGAAGGTGGACGTCATCGAATCGCTACTCCCCCGGGTCGACCGGCTCCTGGTGGGCGGGGCCATGGCCTGCACGTTCTTCCGGGCCCTGGGGCTCGAGACGGGCCGGTCGCTGGTCGAGCCGGAGCGGGTCGAGATGGCGCGCGAGCTCCTCGCGCGGGCGGGCGGGAAGCTCCTCCTCCCGGAGGACGCGCGCGTGGCGCCGTCGCTCGAGGCCGGGGACCAGGCGGCCGTCGTCCCCCGGGACCGGATCCCGCCGGAGCTGGCGATGTTCGATATCGGCCCCGCCACCGAGCGGCGCTTCGCCGCGGAGATCGAGGGGGCGCGAACGGTGGTCTGGAACGGGCCGATGGGCGTCTTCGAGACCAAGCCGTTCGACGCCGGCACCCGGACGGTGGCCGAGGCGATGGCGCGGGCCGCCGAGCGCGGTGCGGTGACGATCGTCGGCGGCGGCGACTCGGCGGCGGCGGTGGCGGAGCTCGGGCTCGAGGACCGGATGAGCCACGTCTCCACCGGCGGCGGCGCGGCGCTCGAGTTCCTGGAAGGGAAGGAACTGCCCGGCGTGGCGGCGCTGGACGACGCCTGATCCCGGGGCGGCTCGTGCGTCGTCTCACCTTCGCCGCCAACTGGAAGATGCACCTCGATCCGGAAGAGGTGCGCGAGTTCGCGCACCGCTTCCTGGCCCTCACCCGGCCGGGCGACGGGCGGGAGCTCTGGTTCTTCCCGACCGCCGTCTCCATCGCCGCGGCGCATCACGCATTCAAGACCCGTCCCGACATCCGGGTGGGCGCCCAGGACGTGCACTGGGAGCCGAAGGGCGCCTTCACCGGCGCCACGTCCATCCCACTCGCCCGGTCCGTCGGGGCCTCGGGGGCGCTCGCGGGACACTCGGAGCGACGACACCTGTTCCGGGAGACCGACGAGGAGACCGGCAAGAAGGTCCGCGCGCTCGTCGCCGCGGGGATGACCGCCGTGCTGTGCGTCGGCGAGACACTGGCCCAGCGGGAGGCCGGGGAAACCGAATCGGTCGTCCGGCGCCAGCTCGCGACCGGGCTCGAAGGGGTGCCCGCCGAGGCGCTGGCGCGGGTGATCATCGCGTACGAGCCGGTGTGGGCGATCGGAACCGGCCGGAACGCCACGCCCGCCGACGCCGCGGCCATCCACCGGGTGATCCGGGCCGAGCTCGCGGCGCGCGGGGCGCCGGGCCGGGCACGGGTGCTCTACGGGGGTAGCGTCAACACCGAGAACGCGCTCTCGCTGCTCGCGGAAGCCGAGATCGACGGGGTGTTGGTGGGCGGCGCGAGTCTCGATCCCGAGAAGTGGGCTGAAATCGTCGGGATGGGTTGACCCGACGATGTCGAAAAGTGTGGCGGTTGTCGAAGACCGAGTCGGGTCTGTGCTGAAGGTTGCATTGTTGCGGCGTCGCTGGTATTCTTGACACCGCGACCGGGCGGACCGGCCCGGTCGCTCGTTTGTTTTGTTCGGTAGTCGGGACGTAGGTCATTGGTCGAAGGCAGATCGAGGTAAGTCGCCACCGCCGGTGGCGGCGGTGCCGCCGGGGCGTTCCCGTGCCCCGTGGCCCTTGAGCACCCTCCCCCAATACTCCCCTCCCGGACTCGCCGGCACCCATCGGTACCACGGCCGGCCGTCGACGTGTCTTCAGCCAGGGGCGCCCGTGAGCGCGACGACGCGAGAGAGCAGGATCGCCCGGATCCTTCGTCAGAATGAGGCTGACCTGCTGGCCGAGTGGGTCGGTGAGCAGCGGGAGGCGGCGGCCGGGAAGGGCCTCCTCCCGGAGGCGCAACTCCTCGAGCAGAGCCGCGAGTTCCTCGGCCTGCTGTCCGCCGCCGCCCAGAACGGGGGCATGGATAGCCTGCAGGGCGGTCCTTGGCAGGACGTGCGGGACATGCTGGCCACGGTATCCCGCTCCCGCGCGCTGCAGGGGTTCAGCCCCAGCGAGACCGCGACATTCATCTTCTCCCTGAAGCGTCCCCTGTTCAGCCGGCTCCGGCGCGAGTTGCAGGCCGATCCGGATGCCCTCGCCGACGAGGTCTGGGCCGTCACCGAGCTGCTGGACCAGCTCGGGCTCTGGACCACCGAGGCGTACATCCGGTCCCGGGAGGAAGTCATCAGCCGGCAACAGCAGGAGCTGCTGGAGCTGTCGACCCCGGTGGTGAAGCTGTGGGACGGGGTCCTGGCGCTGCCGCTGATCGGGACACTCGACAGCGCCCGAACCCAGATCGTGATGGAAGCGTTGCTCGAGCGCATCGTGGAGACCGGCGCCGAGGTCGCGATCATCGACATCACCGGGGTGCCCACGGTGGATACGCTGGTGGCCCAGCACCTCCTCAAGACCGTGACCGCGGCGCGCCTCATGGGCGCCGACTGCATCATCAGCGGGATCCGTCCCCAGATCGCCCAGACGATCGTGCACCTAGGGGTGCAGCTGGGGGACGTAACCACCAAGGCGACCCTGGCCGACGCGTTCCTCCTGGCGTTGCAGAAGCGGGGCCTCGTCGTGGCGGGCCGGGGCGGCGCAGCGGCGCGGGGCTGAGGGGGCGATCGTGGAACGCATCCCGATCCTGAAGATGGGGGCCTTCCTCCTGGTGACGATCCAGGTGGACATGCACGACCGGCTGGCCCTCGCGCTCCAGGACGATCTCACCAGCCGGATCGCGCAGACCAACGCCCGGGGGGTGCTCATCGACATCTCCTCGCTGGAGATCGTCGACTCCTTCATCGGGCGGATGATCGCCAACATCGCCGCCATGGCCCGGGTGCTCGACGCGGAGACGGTGGTCGTCGGCATGCAGCCGGCGGTGGCGATCACGCTGGTGGAGCTGGGGCTCTCGCTCCCGGGCGTCCGGACCGCGCTCAATGTGGAGCGGGGGATGGCGCTGCTGGAAGCGGCCCTGGCGCCGGTCCGGAACGGGACGGCGGATGCCAGTCTTGAAACATGAGATCTTGGCCATCCGCGACTCCGCCGACGTCGTCCTGGTCCGCCAACGGGTGCGCCACCTGGCGCAGGAGGCCGGCTTCAGCTTGATCGACCAGACGAAGATCGTCACGGCGGCGAGCGAGTTGGCCCGGAACACCTTGGATTACGGCGGCGGCGGTCGGGTCACGATGGAAGTGCTGAACGATGGCGTCCGCCGCGGGCTGCGGCTCACGTTCCGGGACGAGGGCCCCGGGATCCCCGACATCGAACTCGCGCTGCGGGACGGCTTCACCACCGGCAACGGCCTGGGACTGGGGCTCGGGGGCGCGCGCCGGCTGGTCAACGAGTTCCGGATCGAGTCCAAGCCCGGCGCCGGCACGACCGTGGTCATCGCGAGGTGGCGATGATCCGGGAGTGGAGCGAAACCGCCGCCCGGGTGGTGGTGGAAGACCCCTCGCAGGTGGGCGAGACGCGCCGGATGGCCACGGCCCTCGCCGATCGGCTCGGCCTCGACCACACCGAGCGGGGACGGGTCGGGATCGTCGCCACCGAGGTGGCGCGCAATCTGATCCACCATGCCGGTGGGGGCGAGGTCGTGCTGGTTCCGGTCTGGCGGCCGGGCCGGCGCGGGCTCAGCGTGATCGGGCTGGACCGGGGGCCCGGGATCCCCGACCTCGCCGTCGCGATGCGGGACGGCTACTCCACCGCGGGCACCCCGGGCACCGGCCTTGGCGCCATCGCGCGGCAGAGCGACCTCTTCGACGCCTACTCGATCCCCGGTCGGGGGACCGCGGTCCTGGCGCACGTGTGCGCCGACCTGCCGCCCCGGGGCGAAACGGCGCTGCCGACCGAGGCGGGCGCCATCTCGCTCGCGAAGCGCGGCGAGGAGGTGTGCGGCGACGCCTGGGCGGTGGTCGACCCGCGACTCGGGGCACTGCGGCTGTTCGCGGTGGATGGCCTGGGGCACGGTGGGGGCGCGGCGCAGGCGGCGATCGAGGCGGTGCGCGTGGCGCGGGAGCATTCCCGCCTCCCCCCGGCCGAGCTGCTCCAGCGGGCGCATGCGGCCTTGCGGCATACGCGGGGGGCCGCCGTCGGCATCGCGGACCTTCTGCCGGGCGAGGGCCTCGTCCGGTTCGCCGGCGTGGGGAACGTGGCGGGGGTCATCTGGGACGGCGAGTCCAGCCGGAGCATGGTCTCCCACAACGGCACCGTCGGTCACGAGCTCCGGAAGGTACAGGAATTCACCTATCCGGTCTCCGAGGGCGGGCTCGTGATCGTCCACACCGACGGACTCCGGACCGGGTGGGCCCCGGACCGATACCCGGGCCTTGCCATGCGCCACCCGCTGCTCGTGGCGGCGGTGCTCTACCGCGACCATGACCGGGATCGCGACGATGTGACGGTGCTGGTGGCGCCGGCGCGGCCGCGGAACGCACTGAACTAGGCGTAACGGCCGGCTCGGGCCCGCC
>DATLZT010000057.1:0-12241 GCA_035573835.1 Gemmatimonadales bacterium | reverse complement strand
TCGCCGCCGCGCTGGTGGGACTGCTGCAGGGGGGCGTGGTGCTGGCGGTGGCGCCGCTCCTGGTGGAGGTCACCGGGCCGGGTATGGTCGCCGCGCTCGGCGCGCTCGCGCTCGGCGCGCTCTCGAGCGCCACCCTCGGCTCCCTGGTGGCCGCGCGGCTCCGCTCGGTCGAGAACTTCGCCGGGGTGATCAACCTGGTGCTCTTCCCGCTGCTCTTCCTGAGCGGCGCGCTCTATCCCACCTCCACCCTCCCCGCCCCACTCGCGGTGGCCGCACGGCTCAACCCGGTCACGTATCAGGTGGACCTCTTGCGGCACGCGCTCGGCCAGCCGACCGAGCTCGGCGCGGCGTCCGACGCGGCCGCGCTCGTCCTCACGACCCTGGTGGCGTTCGTCCTGGCGACAGCGCTGTTCGACCCGGAACGGCGGCTGGCGGGAGCGCGGTCGCGTGGGGCGGACGGAGCGTCCGGCTCAGCAGCCGGCCCTCGGTAGCCGGGCGAGCCGGATCCGCTGCTCCACCCGGGCCCGGACCGGCCGGCGGACCGCCCCCTCGGCGGGGATGGTGGTCTCGATCGTCACCTGCCGCTCCCACCGCAGGAGCCCCTGCGTGGGATGCCAGACGAACGCCCCCTCCTCGGTCTGGACCTGGTCGGCCACGAAGCCGAGCGTGTCGCCCACGGTGCGCTCGGTGCGGGAGGCGTGCCGCCGCTCGAGGCGATAGCGCGCGAGGCGCGCCCCGGCGGCCACGCTGTCCGGGAGCCGCCGGATCGAGACGGTCGAGTCACCGGCCACCTCGCCCGGGGCGAGCGGGCGGTCGGGCAGCGGGGGGAAGAGATCGGCCAGCACCCCGCCGAGGTCGGCCACCTCCGCCACCTCGTCCGGGACGAACGGCGACGCCTCGGCGTGGTATCGCCCCGCCGGCGTGAGCGTGCCCCGGTAGCGCCCGCCCAGGAGCCCGTCGGTGTCGGGCACCAGGCGGCCGGCGGGCGACTCCCGCCAGACCGAGAGCGAGTCGAACCACGCCTCGAGCCGCACGCCGGAGTCCGCCGGCGAGGCCTCGATGACCAACACCCCCCCCCGCCCCGCCCGCTCCACGCGGCTCCGCCCCCCCGACTCCGCCCGCACCCCGCTCCGGACCTCCTCCCGGTAGCGGGCGCAGGCCAGCTGCGACGCGGCATACGCCGGCCCCGGCTCCTGGAACACGAAGCCCGAGCTCCCTCGCGGCCAGGCGGCCGCGAGGGCGAGCACGATGGCGGCGCGCATGCGCTAAAGGTGGAGGCGCCGGGCGAGTTGCGCGAGGGCGGTGCCCCGTCCGAGGAGATCCCGGACGAGCCTCCCCGCGACGGCGCCGCCGGAACGGAGCCGGTCGGCGCCGCGGCTCACGCCTCGGCTCACGCCGCAGCTCACGCCGCGGCGGAGGCCGGCCCAGCCGGCGGCCATCCCCTCACGCAGCCCCTCGCGGATGAGCCGCGTGCCGTCTTTGATCTTCCCGGCCCAGGCGAGCCGTGCGGGCGGCGGCTCGCGCGGCGGGGGAACGATGATCCCGAGCAGAGACGCTCACCTCGTTTCGGAGTGCCGGCGGTGACGGCCGGATGGAGTCGACCCCCGGTCCGATCGGACCGGGGGTCGAGGGAGGTGCTCGCCAGCGTACCCCGCGCCGGGACGCGGGGTTCCCGATGCTCAGGCGGAGCCGCCCTCGTCGGGGCGCATGAACGGGTAGCGGTAGTCGCGCGGCGGGTCGAAGTTCTCCTTGATCGTGCGGGGCGAGACCCAGCGCAGGAGGTTGAGCACCGAGCCCGCCTTGTCGTTGGTGCCGCTCGCGCGCCCGCCGCCGAACGGCTGCTGGCCGACCACCGCGCCCGTCGGCTTGTCGTTGACGTAGTAGTTCCCCGCCGCGTGGCGCAGGAGCCGGTCGGCCTCGGCGAGCGCGACGCGGTCCCGGGCGAAGACGGCCCCGGTGAGCGCGTAGGGGCTGGTCGAGTCCACCAGCTCGAGCGTCTCCCGCCAGCGGGCGTCGGGATAGACGTACACCGTGAGCACCGGCCCGAAGAGCTCCTCGCACATGAGCCGGTACTTCGGGTCGTCCACCCGGACGAGCGTGGGCTGGATGAAGTAGCCCACCGAGTCGTCGCCGCCCCCGCCGGCGAGGATCTCGACCCCGGGATCCCGCTTGGCCGCGGCGAGGTAGCCCATCAGCCGGTCGTAGGCCTTCCGGTCGATCACCGCCCCCATGAAGTTGCGGAAGTCGGCCACGTCGCCCATCCGGAGATCGGCGACGAGGTCGAGCATCCGCTCCTTCACCCGGGGCCAGAGGCCCTGCGGCACGTAGGCCCGGGAGGCCGCGCTGCACTTCTGCCCCTGGTACTCGTAGGCGCCGCGGACCAGCGCCACGCAGAGCGCCTCCACGTCGGCGCTCGGGTGGGCCACCACGAAGTCCTTGCCGCCGGTCTCGCCCACGATGCGGGGGTAGGAGGCGTAGCCGTCGATCCGCTCCGCCACCTTCCGCATCAGCGAGTTGAAGACGCCGGTCGAGCCGGTGAAGTGGATCCCGGCCAGCCGACGGTCCGCCAGCAGCACGTCGCTCACCTCGGCCGGATCCCCGGAGACGAAGTTGATCACCCCCGGCGGGAGCCCCGCCTCCTCCAGCAGCCGCATGAAGAGGTAGTTGCTGAGGAGCGCGGTGGTGGCGGGCTTCCAGACCACCGCGTTGCCCATGAGCGCGGGCGCGGTCGGGAGGTTGCCGCCGATGGCCGTGAAGTTGAACGGGGTGATGGCGTAGACGAACCCCTCGAGGGGCCGGTAGTCCACCCGGTTCCAGGTGCCCGGGGCCGAGAGCGGCTGCTCCTGGTAGATGCGCTCCGCGTAGTGGACATTGAAGCGCAGGAAGTCGATCAGCTCGCAGGCGCTGTCGATCTCCGCCTGGAAGACCGTCTTGCTCTGCCCCAGCATGGTGGCGGCGTTGAGCACCTGGCGCCAGCGGCCGGCCAGGAGCTCGGCCGCCTTGAGGAACACCGCCGCGCGGTCCTCGAACCTCCAGTGGGCCCACTCGCGCTGGGCCGCCACCGCGGCCTCGACCGCCTGCCGGATCTCCTCCCGCCCCACCTGGTGGGCCCGGGCGAGCACCCGGCGATGGCAGTGGGGAGAGACCACGTCGACGGTGCGGCCGGTGCGGATCTCGCGGCCGCCGATGATGGCGGGGATGTCGAGCTGCTCCCGGCCCAGCTCCGCCAGCGTGGCCTGGAGCGCAGAGCGCTCGGGCGAGCCGGGCGCGTAGCCGAGGACGGGCTCGTTGACCGGGCGAGGGATGTTGAAGCTGCCGCTCATGGGGACGTCGGATCGTTGGGGTATGGGTCGATCGCTCATCGAGCCGGGACGTTATCGGGTTTCCCCCCCGGCTGCAACTCTCGGCGCCGGGCCTTGGACACCGCGGCGCCGGAGGATGAGGTGCGGCACGTCGGGAGCCAGGAGCGCCCGGAGCTCGGTGCCGACCGTGAGCCGCAGCTGGCGGGCCGCGGGCCGGCTCACCAGCGCCTGGAGCTCGAAGCCGACGTCGAGGTGCACCCGGAGCCCCGACCCCACCCGGACGATGCGCGCCACCCGGCCCAGGACCGCGTTCTGATCGGCGTGGAGCTCGGGCACCGTCGGGCGGGCGAGCGTCACGTCCTCGGCCCGGAACGCCACCAGGACCTCGTCGCCCGGGGTCGGCCCGTCCGGCCCGAGTCCTCGCCCCTTCACCCGGAGCGCGCCCCCCGGCACCGCCAGGACGAGGTCCACGCCGTCCCGCCCCGTCACCGTCGCGGGGATCAGGTTCTCCACCCCCACGAACCGGGCCACCTCGGGATCGGCCGGCGCGCCGAAGACCCGCTCGACCGTATCGACCTGCCGGAGCCGACCGGACAGCATGACCGCCACCCGGTCGGCCAGCGTGAGCGCCTCGAGCCGGTCGTGGGTGACGAAGACGGCGGTGACCCGCGATTCGCGGAGGATCGCCTCCAGCTCGAGAAGCAGCGTCTCGCGGGTCGGGGGATCGAGCGCGGAAAACGGCTCGTCGAGGAAGAGTACCTCGGGCTCGAGCACGAACGCCCGCGCCAGGCTGGCCCGCTGGGCCTCGCCCCCCGACAGCGTGCGGGACCGACGGTCCGCCAGGTGGGCGATTCCCAGCCGCCCGAGCCATTCCCCCACCCGCCGCCGCACCTCCCGCTCGGGGACGCCGCGGAACCGGAGTCCCAACGCCACGTTCTCGTATACCGTCGTGTCGAGGAGGAGGGGCGCCTGGAAAACGGTGGCGGTCCGCCGGCGGAGCCGGAGCAGCTCCCTCGAATCGGGCCGAACCGGCTCCCCGTGGTAGCGCACCTCCCCGGCCGCGGGCCGCTGGAGGAGGGCGAGGACCCGGAGCAGGGTCGACTTCCCCGACCCGTTGGGGCCGATGAGCGCCAGGATCTCGCCGGGGAGGATGGCGATCTCGTCCACCCGGAGGGCCATCGCCGCGCCGTAGCGGACCTCGAGCCCCCGGGCCTCGATCAGCGGCGAGGTCACCGGCGCGGTCACCGGCGGGCGCCTCGTTGCTGGACCAGGGTGAGCGCCATCGCCACGGCGAAGGTGAGCGCGAGCAGGATGACGCTCAGGGCGATCGCCACGTCGAAGTTCCCCTTGGTCGTCTCGAGCACCGTCGCGGTGGTGAGGAGCCGGGTGCGGTGCAGCAGGTTGCCGCCCACCATCATCGAGGCCCCGACCTCGGAGATGACCGCCCCGAAGCCGGCCATCACCGCGGCGAGGAGCGAGCGCCGGGCCTCGCGGAGGAGCCGCAGGAGCGCCTGGACTCGTGAGGCGCCCAGGCCCAGCAGCTGGAGCGGGAGCCGGGGATCGAGCTGCTGCAGCGCGGCGGCGGTGAGCCCGGCCACGACCGGCAGCGCGATGACGAACTGGGCCAGGACGATGGCCCAGGGTGTGTAGAGCAGCTCCAGGAAACCGAGCGGGCCGCTCCGCCAGAGGGCGATGCTCACGAAGAGGCCCACCACCACCGGGGGGAGCCCCATCCCCGAGTTCACCAGGCCCAGGAGCACCCGACGCCCGGGGAACTGTCCGAGCCCGAGCAACGCGCCCAACGGGATCCCGGCCACCAGGCTCAGCAGGGTGGCGAGGCCCGAGAGCCGCAGGGAGAGCCACATGATCTCCATCACCTGCGGGTCCCCCGCCAGGATGAGGCCGAACGCCTTGCGGATCCCGTCCCGGACCAGGTCCATCGCGAGCGGTCGCTCAGTGGGCGGGTCGGAAGAGCGGGGCCCCGAAGCGCGCCCGGCCGAATCCCGCGATCAGCCCCTGTGCCTCGGGGGAGACCAGGAACCCGGCCAGCGCCCGTCCCCCCTCGACGTTCACCCGCGGGTGCCGGCGGGGGTCGGGCCGGAGCACGTGGTAGACGTTGCGCAAGTCCGGTTCCCCTTCGAGCACGATCCGGAGGGCGAGGCTCGGCGCGAGGGTGACGAACGTGGCGCGGTCCGTGATGGCGTAGGCCCCCCGTTCGGAGGCCAGGCGGAGCGTCGCCGCCATCCCTTGGCCGCTCTCCAGGTACCAATCGCCCCGGGGACGCGCTCCCGCCGCGCGCCACAACCGGAGCTCGACGAGATGCGTCCCCGAGCTGTCGGCCCGGGAGACGAACGGGACCCGGCCCCGGGCGAGTCGGCGCATGGCCTCCGCGAGTCCCAGGCCGGCGATCCCCGCCGGATCGTCGGCGGGTCCGACCAGCACGAAGTCGTTGCTCAGGAGCGGCCGGCGGTCGGTGAGCTCGCCGGCGGCGACGTAGCGCTCCTCCAGCTCGGGAGCGTGGGCGATCACCACGTCCGCCTCGCCCCGGGCGGCCAGCGCGAGCGCCTGCCCCGAGCCGACGGCCACGCTCTTCACCTCGCAGCCGCAGCGGCGCTCGAACGCGGGCAGGAGCGAATCGAGGAGCCCGGTGTCGTGGACGCTCGTGGTGGTGGCGAGCAGGACACCCCGCGCCGCCTCCCCGGCGCAGCCCAGGAGGCTCCCGAGCAGGGCGAGGAGCGCGACGGGGAGTGACGGAGCAGGACGGCGGGCGGTCGGCATCGGCGTCCCAACCTACACCGGCCGGACCCCGATAGGCAACACGTTGCCTATCGGCCCACGATCCGCCGGAAGGTCCGGTCGCTCACCCGATGCATCTCCTCCCGGTACGCCGCGAAGATCCGCACCAGCTCCCTGGCCGCCGGGGTGAGCTGGGCCCCCCCGTGGGCGGCGCCGCCCCGGGTGGTCAGGAGGATCGGCGTGCCGAGCGCCTGCTCCATGCGGCGGACCCGGTTGAGGCAGGTCCGGTAGCTCCACCCCGCCGCCTCCCCCCCGCCCCGGATGGTGCCGGTCCGCTCCACACCCTCGAGGAACCGGAGATAATTGGGGCCCATGAGGAAGCGGCCGTCCCAGGTGAGCCACACCTTGTGGCGGGGCACGAGATGGGCGCCGATCGAGTCGCGGCCGGGGCGACGGGAAGGCATGGCTCAATACTAGCGACGCCGGACTACCGATACACCGCGACGCCGCTGGCCTTGAACGCGGCGTGGACTTCCACCCCCTCCCGGAGTCCCAGCGCCTCGACCGCGTCCGCCGTGACTTCGGCCACGAGCGGCGGACGGGTCGCGAGCAGTACCCGGACCCGCTCCCCCCGCGGCGGCTCCGGGGCGAGCTCCACGATGCGGCCCCGGAAGACGTTCCGGGCGCTCGCCGCCGGCGGCTCCCGGAACAGCGTGACCTCCCGCGGGCTCACCGCCACGAAGACGTCGTCGTCCCCGCCGGGATCCACCACCCAGAGCGAGCCGGCCTCGGTGACGAGCTCGACCAGGCCGCCGCGCCGGTCCCGGATCCGCCCCGAGTAGAGGTTCACGCCGAGGAATTCGGCGACGTAGGGCGAGCGGGGATGCCGCAGCAGCTCGTCGCGGGCGCCGCACTGGACGATCCGCCCCGCCTCCAGCACCGCGATCCGCTCGCCGAAGAGCATCGCCTCCATCGGGCTGTGGGTCACGTAGATCGTGAGGCACGGCAGCTCCGCGAGGAGCCGGCGCACCGCCCCCCGTACCTCGCGCCGGGTCTGGAGATCGAGCGCCGCGAGCGGCTCGTCGAGCAGGAGCAGCGCCGGCTCGGTCACCAGCGCGCGGGCGAGCGCCACCCGCTGCGCCTGCCCGCCGGAGAGCTCGGGCGGCCGGCGGTGGGCGAGCTCGAGGAGGCCGAACCGCTCCAGCGCCCGCCCCACCTTCGAACGGAGACCCCGCCCCCGCTCGCCCGACGCCCGGAGGCCGAACGCCACGTTCTCGGCCACCGAGAGATGGGGGAACAGGGCGTAGTCCTGCGCCACGTAGCCGACCTCCCGCCGCGCCGCGGGAAGCACCGGACCCCGTTCGGTGTCGCACCAGACGCGACCGTTCACCTCGATCCGCCCCCGGTCGGGCGGGAGCAAGCCGGCCAGGATCCGGAGGACCGTCGTCTTCCCCGCACCGTTCTCGCCCACCAGCACCAGCGGCGCCCCCGGCTCGACCTCGATCGACGCCTCGAGCGTGAAGGCCGCCAGCCGCCGGACCAGCTCAGCGCGGAGCATCGGCGTCACGGGTCCGGAGCCGACCGGCCGGCGCGGCCCGGAGGGTCAGGAGCAGGCCGAACGAGATGACGAGCAGGAGCACCGCCAGGGTCACCGCCGCTTCCAGGTCGGTCTGCAGGGCCAGGTAGACGGCGAGCGGCATGGTCTGGGTGACGCCCGGCAGGTTGCCGGCGAAGGTGATCGTGGCGCCGAACTCGCCCAGCGCCCGGGCCAGCGCCATGGCCAGGCCGGCGAGGAGCGCGGGCCGGGCGAGCGGGAGCATGACGTGGAAGAAGATCCGGATCTCCGAGGCGCGGAGGGTGGCTGCGGCGTCGAGCAGGCGCCGGTCGACGGCGGCGAAACCCGCCCGGGCGGCCCCGATGAAGAACGGCGCGGCCATGAAGACCTGGGCCAGCACCACCGCCACCGTGGTGAACGGGAGGGTGATCCCGAGGCCCTCGAGTGCCCGCCCGGCGAGCCCGGTGCGGCCGAACGCCAGCAGCAAGGCGAGCCCGGCGACGGTCGGGGGCAATACCATCGGCAGGTCGATCGCCGCCTCGACCAGGCGCTTCCCCGGGAAGGACCGGGTGGCGAGCAGGTACGCGACGGGCAGCCCGAGCACCACCGCCAGCGCCGCGGCGGAGACGCTGGTGACCAGGCTCAGGCGCAACGCGTCGAGGATCTCCGGCTCCGCCAGACGCGCCGCGAGCCGGGCCGGCGGCACCCGCAGCACGAGCGCCGCCACCGGCAGCACGAGGATGGTCGCGAGCACGGCGCCGAGCACGCCGGTGGCCGCGGCGGCGAAGCCCGAGGCGGACCGCCCGCGACGGGAGCGGGGCTTCAGCGCGCCTCCCGGTCGTGGGCCCGCCCGGCAGGCGGGAGGAATCCGTGCCGTGCGAGGATCTCCCGACCCTCGGCGCCGGTGAGGAGCCGCAGGAACCCCTCCACCCCGGCGGCATCACCCGCCTCGACGAGCCGGACGGCGACGTAGCTCGCCGGGACGTTGTACCGCTCGGGAATCTCCAGGGCGCGCACCGCCGTCCGCACGGCGGGGGTGAGGTCGGAGCGGTAGACGATCCCCGCGTCGGCTTCGCCCAGCTGCACCTTGGCCACCACGGCCTTGGCCTGCTCCTCGTGGGACACGACGTTGCGGAGGGCCCGCCGGGCGTAGTCGGCACCGGCGCCGGGCATCGCCGCCAGCCGGGCCAGCGCCTCGCGGCTGTAGCGGCCGAGGGGCACGGCGTCGGCGGCGAGGACCAGCTTGACGCCGGGGCGGGCGAGGTCGGCGAGCGTCTCGATGCCGGCCGGGTTCCGGCGGGGAACGATCACCACCAGCCGGTTGGAGGCGAACACCCGCGGCTCCCCAGCCACCCGCCCCCGGGCTCGCAGGAAGTCGATCCAGCGGGCGTCGGCGGACGCGAAGAGATCGGCTCGGGCGCCCTGATCGAGCTGGGCCGCGAGCTGCTGCGACCCCGCGAAGTTGAGCCGCACGCTCGAGCCGGGATGGCGTCGCTCGAAGAGCCGGGCGAGCTCCCGGAAGGGATCGCTCAGCGAGGCGGCGGCGAAGATGGTGAGCCGCGCCTGCGCGGCGTGGAGCGGGGTGGCGAGCCCGGCCAGGGCGAGCGCCCCCGCGACGATGAGGCGCATGGGGGATCCTCCGACCTGGCCTTCATTATATCGCGGGAGCCCGGGGCCGGGGGCGCCGGCCGGGTGCGGAGGTCAGGTGCTGCCCGCAGCCACCAGCACCCGGGCGAGGTGCTCGGCCAGGGCGTCGAGATCGACGGGTTTGGCGAAGAAGCCGGCCGCCCCCCGGGCCCGAGCCTGCTCGGCGAGCTCGGGCCGCGGGTTGGCGGTCATGATGATGACGGGGATGTGGCGAGTCCGATCGGACCGGGCCATCCGGTCCCAACAGCTGAGCCCGCCACCCGCCGGCATGCCGATGTCGAGCAACACCACGTCGGGCTGCTCCCGGTGGGCGAGGGTCAGCCCCTGCATGGCGTCGACCGCGGTCAGGACCCGATACCGCCGGGTCCGCAGGAACACCGCCAGGAGGTCGCTGGTGACGGGATCGTCCTCGACGATGAGGACGGTGCGATCGGGCGCCATGGCGCCTCCATTATCGGCTCCGGACGCGCCCGACTTGAGTCGGGGGCCGGAGGAGTCCGCCCGGGCCCTCCCCGTTCGGCCGGGTCCCTCCTCCCCGAACGGGCGATGGTCCCCAGCCGCCGCCCACCCCATCGTTGACCCGTGCCGTCCCGGATCCCCCGGGCGGTAGACAGGAGGCAACGATGGCATCGACCGTCACCCCCAACGCGCTCCTCTCGCTCTCCGCCGAACTGGCCGATGCGGTCGAGCGGGCCGCCCGATCCGTGGTGGCGATCGACGCCCGGCCGCGCATCGCCGCGAGCGGCGTGTTGTGGGATTCGACCACCGTGATCGGCGCGGAGCACACCATCCGGCGGGAGACGGGGATCACCGTCACCCTGCCGGACGGCCGGACCGTCGGCGCGACCCTCGTGGGCCGGGATCCGGGCACCGATCTCGCCGCGCTCCGGCTCGAGGAACCGGCCGACCCGCCCATCGCGACCACCGACGACCCGGTCCGCCCGGGGCAGCTGGTCCTCGCCGTGGGGCGCACGGGGCCGGACGGTCCCAGCGCCAGCCTGGGCATCGTGAGCGCCGTCGGCGAGGGGTGGCGTACCTGGCGGGGCGGCCGGATCGACCGGTTCGTGCGGCTGGACCTCGCCATCTACTACGGATTCTCCGGGAGCCCGCTCGTCGACCCCGCCGGCCGGATGCTCGGGCTCAACACCTCGGCGCTCACCCGCGGCTCGCCGGTCACGATACCGATCTCCACCATCCGCCGGGTCGTGCCCCAACTGGTGGGACATGGCGGGGTGCGGCGGGGGTACCTCGGCGTGAGCGTCCAGGCGATCCCGCTCCGGGCGACCGGCGCGACCGGTTTGATCGTGCTGGGGCTCGAGCCGGGGGGACCGGCGGAGCGCGCCGGGCTGCTGGTGGGCGACGTCATCACCGCGCTCGACGGTGCGGGCCTGGCCGACGCCGAGCAACTGCGCGACCGGCTCACGGGGGAGCGGGCGGCGTCGCCCCTCCGCCTCTCGGTGATGCGGGCGGGGAGCCCGGTCGAGGTGACGGTGACGCCGGCCGAGCGGCGTCGGGGGAGGTGAGGTGGACTTCTCCGTGGTGGCGGAGCGGCTCCGGCGGGCGGTCGTCGAGATCCGGAGCGACGCCGGGCGCGGCGCGGGGTGCGGCATCGCCTGGCGGGCCGGGCTGGTGGTGACGAGTGCCCACGTGGTGGACGGCCACCGCGCCACGGCCGTCGTGGCCGGGGAGCCCCGGCCCGCCACCGTGCTGGCGCGGGACCCGGTGCGCGACCTCGCGCTCCTCGCGCCCGCCGGCGGCGCGCCCCCGGCGCCGCCGGTGCGCGACTCCCGCTCGCTCCGGGTGGGAGAACTGGTCCTCGCAATCGGGGCGCCGTTCGGCGTCCCCGGTGCGGTGGCGGCGGGCATCGTCCACGCCACCGAGCGGCGCGGTCCGTTGGGGACGCGGTGGGTCGTGGCGGACATACGCCTCTTCCCCGGCAACTCCGGCGGGCCCCTGGCCGACGCCGCGGGCGCGGTGGTCGGGGTCAACGCCATGATCGTGGGCGGACTGGCCTGCGCGGTGCCCAGCGACGTGATCGACGAGTTCGTCGACGGAGCGCTCCGCCGGGCGCGCCCGGACGAGGCGGCATGATCCGGATCCTGCTGGCGGCCCGATCCCCCGTGGCGCTGGCCGGGCTCGAGGCGCTGCTCGGCCGGCGCGACGACTTCCAGGTGAGCGGATCGTCGGGCGACCTCGCCGCCCTGCCGGGACGGCTCGCCCGGGAGGAGGCGGACGTGGTGGTCGTCGACGTCGACACCGGGGAGGCGGCGCTCGCGCTCCTCGACGGGCTCGAGCCCGAGGCCCGGGGCCCGGCGCTCCTGCTCCTGGTCGAGCGGCCCGAGCTCTGGGCCTCCGAGGCGCTCCGACGCGGGGGCCGGGGCGTGCTCCCTCGCCGCGTCGCCGGCGGCGAGCTCGTCGCGGCGGTCGAGGCGGCCGCGGCGGGACTGGTCGTGCTCCATCCCGTCGCGGCCGACGGCGTCACCGCGGCCCGCGGCGCCCCGGCGCATCGGATCCCCGAGATCGACGAGCACCCGCTCACCCCGCGTGAGCTCGAGGTGCTGGAAATGCTCGCGGAGGGCCTCGCCAACCGGACCATCGCCGAGCGCCTCGGCGTCTCCGATCACACGGTGAAGTTCCACCTGGCCTCGATCTTCGCCAAGCTCGGGGTGCGGACCCGGACCGAGGCGGTGACCCAGGGGATCCGCCGCGGCTGGATCATGCTCTGACGGACCGTCCGCCGACGCCTCGGGGCCATCCCCGCCCGACTAGATTGCTGGGAGACGCCTTCGGAGGTATCGCGTATGTGGCGGATCTGGGCGACGACCGCGCTCCTGCTCGCGGCGGCGGCGGGGAATGGGCTCGCGCAGGGGGGACGCTCGGCCGAGCCGAGCTTCCAGGGGCGCACGCTCCGCGAGTGGATGGAGGACCTCGAGGCGCCCGCGCCGCTCACCCGGCACGCGGCGGTCTACGCCATCGGCGGGATGGGCCCGCGGGCGGCTCC
>DATLZT010000056.1:0-11171 GCA_035573835.1 Gemmatimonadales bacterium | reverse complement strand
GGCGGGGTCGAGCCGCTCGACCAGGCGGACCATCGCCTCGACCGCCGCGGCATTGTGGCCGTAGTCGAGGATGACCCGGAACGGCAGGTCGTCGAAGACGTTCCCCCGGCCCGGCGCCTGGAAGAACGTGGCGTCGAAGGTCTGGAGGCCGTGGCGGATGTCCGCCAGCCGGATCCCGAGGCTGTAGGCCATCGCGGCCGCGAACATGGCGTTCTGGACGTTGTGGAGCGCCCGGCCCTCCAGGGTGGCCGGCACGTGGTGGCTCCAGAGGATCGGGATGTGGGCGCCCCGGTCGTAGAGCGTGATCATCTGCCCGCCGATGCCCTTCTCGAGCACCATCCCCCGCCCGCCGCTCCGGACGTGGGAGCGGACCAGTTGGTTCTCCGGGTCCAGCGTCACGTAGCAGAGGTGCCGGGCCGCGGTACCCGCGGCCATCCGGGCCACCAGCGGCTCGTCCGCGTTCAGCACCGCGGTGTCCCGCGCGACCTCGACCACGATGCGCTTCACCTCGGCCAGGTCCTCGAGGGTCTCGACGCCCCGGAGCCCGAGGTGGTCGGCCTGCACGTTGAGCACCGCGCCGACGTCGACGTACGGCACGCCCATCCCGGCGCGGAGCAGGCCGCCGCGGGCGATCTCCAGCACCGCGGCATCGACCGACGGGTCCCGCAGGACCATGCGGGTGGCCAGCGGGCCGGTCATGTCCCCGGCCACGGTGCGGTGGCCGTTGATGTAGACGCCGTCGGTGGTGGTGAGCCCCACCCGCCGGCCGGTGAGCTTGAGGATGTGGGCCAGCATCCGGGCGGTGGTGGTCTTGCCGTTGGTCCCGGTGACGGCGGCGATCGGGATGGCGGCGCGGCTTCCCGGGGGGAAGAGCATGTCGATGATCGCGCCCGCGACGTCGCGCGGCTCGCCCTCGCTGGGCGCCAGGTGCATCCGGAGGCCGGGCGCCGCGTTCACCTCGCAGATCGCGCCGCCCACGTCCTTGTAGGACCGGCTGATGTCGGGGGTGAGGAAGTCGATGCCCGCCACGTCGAGGCCGATGATCCGGGCGGCGCGGACCGCCACCTCGCCGTTGTCGGGATGGACCACGTCGGTGACGTCGATCGCGGTCCCCCCGGTCGAGAGGTTGGCGGTGCGCCGCAGGTGGACCACCTCGCCCGCCGGGGGCACCGTCGTGCGGGTGTAGCCGCGCTGGGCCAGGAGCCGGTCGGCCTGCTCGTCCAGCTCGATCCGGGTGAGGACCTTCTCGTGGCCGACCCCGCGGCGTGGGTCCCGGTTCGCCGCCTCCACCAGCGCCTCGACCGAGCGCGTCCCGTCGCCCACCACGTGCCCGGGGACCCGGCGCGAGGCGGCGACCAGCCGGTCGTCGACCACCAGCAGGCGATGGTCCGCCCCCTCGACCTGGCTCTCGACCACGACGGTGGCGCTGTGCAGCCGCGCGTCGGCGAAGGCCGCGGCCGCCTGCGCCGCGTCGCGCACCCCCACGGTGACGCCGCGGCCGTGGTTGGCGTCGAACGGCTTGATCACGACCGGGTAGCCGATCCGCTCCGCGGCGTGGACCGCGTCCTCGAGCGACTCGGCGCAGCACTGCTCCGGGACCGGGATGCCCGCGGCGGCGAGCATCCGGTTGGTGGCCTCCTTGTCCGACGCGAGCTCGGCCGCGATGTGCGAGGTCCGCCCGGTGATGCTCGCCTCGATCCGCTGCTGGAAGCGGCCGTGGCCGAGCTGGATCAGGCTGGAGGCGTTGAGGCGGAGCCAGGGGATGCCGCGGCGCTCGGCGGCCGCGACCAGCGCCTGGGTGCTCGGGCCGAGTGCGAGGCGTTGCGACCGGCGGATGAACGCGTCCCGCGCCAGGGCGAAGTCGAAGTCCGACGGCACCGCCGCACCGCCGCGCAACGGCTCCGGCACCAGGCTGTGGAGCAGCGTGAGCGCCAGGTCGATGGCGTGCAGCGCGACCTCGACCTCCCGGTACTGCAGCACGACCGCGTAGTGGCCGGCGGGACCGAGCGAGCGGGTCTTGCCGAAGCTCACCGGCTGGCCGGCCACGTGCTGGAGCTCGATGGCCACGTGCTCCAGGATGTGCCCCATCCAGGTGCCGTCGTCCTCGGTGAGGCGACGCACGAACCCGCCGGGCTCGCCGTAGGAGCATCCGTGGTCGTGCAGGCCGGGCAGCGCCGCGAGCAGGGAGTGGACGAAGCCGGGGCCCAGTCGCCCGGAGGGCCACTCCTCGAGGGGGCCGAGGTCGATCTCGAACCGGATGACGGGGAACCGGGCGTAGAGGTTCGGGCCGACGTAGACGCTGCGGTCCCGCAGGATCATCCCTGTTCTACCCGTTGGACCAGCGCCGGAGCCGCGGTCGCCACCCGGCTCTCGAGGTCGAAGCTGCAGCCGTGGCTCAGGATGTGGAGGGTGAGGCCGATGAGGCAGACCGGGTCGTTCTTGCGCACCCGCGCCATGGAGGAGAACTCGAGGTTGGCGGCGTCGACCACCGTCAGGGCGCCGGTGCCCACCACCTCGATCCGGTCGTCGGGGCCGATGAACGCGGCGGTGTCCTCGTCCAGGCCGATCCCCACGGCCGCGGGGTTGTAGGCCAGCGCCGCGAGCAGGCGCCCGAGCCGGTCCCGCTGGCGGAAGTGCTGGTCGATGATGACGCGGCGGGTGAGTCCCAGGCCGGGCGCGAGCGTCACGCTGCGGGCGCGCGGCGTGGCCCCGGTGAGACCGAAGGCGATCATGTGCTCCGAGAGGAACGCCGCCCCGGCCGAGGTGCCCGCCACGTGGAGCCCGGCGGCGTGGCGGCGCCGGAGGGTGCGAGCCACCGACGTGCCGCCGATCATGGTCGAGAGCCGGAGCTGGTTGCCGCCGGTGAGGAAGACCCCGTCGGCCTGCTCGAGGATCTCGAGGTGCTCGGGGCGCTGGCAGTCGCTCCGGGTGAGGATGGGCACCACCCGGGCAGCGGCGCAGGCGAGCGAGCGGAAGAGCGTCTCGTAGCGCTCGCCCGCGTCGGCCAGCTCGGAGGCGGTTGGGATGATCGCCACCCGGGCCCGCGCGCCGCCGCAGATCTCGGCGAAGCGCCGCAGGATCGCGATGTCGCCGGTCGTGTCCTCGGCCCCGCCCACGGCCACGACGTAGCCGCGTTGCCGGCGGCCGTTGCCCTCGTTGTCCATCGTCCGGTCCCGTCGTTCGATCCGTGCTCGTGAGACCGGTTATACCCCGCTGGCGGGGGCCCGCGGGGCGGGGAGGGCGCCGGGGTCAGCCGGGCAGCGACAGGGGGTTCCGGTCGTCCCGCCCGGCCGCGGCGGGCGCGAGCTCCGGCAACGCCATGGCGGCGAGGATCAGCGCGGCGCCGAGCCACTGGACGGCGGTGAGCCGCTCGCCGAGGAGCAGGTAACTGGTGACGGCGGCCACCACCGGCTCGGCCAGGAAGATGAGCGCCGCCTGCGAGGGCCCGACCACCCGCTGGCCGCGGAGCTGGTAGTAGAACGTCCCGGCGCCCGAGATCGCCAGGAACGCCACCAGCGGCAGGAGCCCGGGACGGAGCTCGAGCCGCGGGGTCTCGAGGAGCGGCGCGGCGAGGAGCGAGAGCGCCCCGGTGAGCGTGAGCTCCACCACCAGGAGCCGCTCGATCCTGGCGCGGGGCGCGTAGTGGCCCGCCGCCACGATCTGGCCGGCGAAGAGGACGGCGCACCCGATGGTGAGGAGGTCACCCCGGTTGAGCGGGCCGCCGCCCTCGGGGCGGACGAGGAGCCAGGTGCCGAGCGTCGCCACGGCGATCCCGGCGGCGGTGGGGAGCCCCGGGGCCGCGCGGCAGGCGAGTAGCGCCACCACGGGGGTGAGCGGCGTGGAGAGGCCGGTGATGAAGGCGGCCCGGCTCGGCGTGGTGACGGCGAGCCCCGACGTCTGGAACACGAAGCCGCCCCAGAAGAGGAGCCCCACGACCGCGCCCGCCAGGAGCTCGCGCCGGGTGATCCCGCGCCAGAGCGGGAGGACCAGCGCCGCGGCGGCGAGGAACCTGAGGGCGAGGAGGACCAGCGGACTGGTGTGGACCAGCGCCGCCTTCACCGCGGTGAACGAAGCGCCCCAGACGGCCGCGACGCAGACGAGGCCGAGGATGGCTCGGTGCCGCTCCGTCACCGCTCAGCCGGTCTGGAGCGCCACGGCCGGCTCGAGCAGCGGCCGGAGGTGGCGGCCGGTGTGCGAGGTCGGGTGCTCGGCCACCAGCTCGGGCGGTCCCTGGACCACCACCCGGCCGCCGGCGGCGCCCGCCTCGGGACCGAGGTCGATGACCCAATCGGCCCGCTTGACGAGATCGAGGTGGTGCTCGATGGCGAGCACGGTGTGCCCCGCGTCCACCAGCCGGTCGAGCACCTGGAGCAGCACCCGCACGTCGTCCAGGTGGAGCCCGGTGGTGGGCTCGTCGAGGATGTAGAGCTTCCGGCCGCCCTTGCGTCCGGCCAGGATGAGCTCGCGGGCGATCTTGAGCCGCTGGGCCTCGCCGCCCGAGAGGGTCGTGGCCGGCTGGCCCAGCCGGAGGTAGCCCAGGCCCACCTGCTGCAGGTGCCAGAGCGCGGCGCCGAGCCGGGGCTGGTGGCGGAGGCGCTGGATCGCCTCGTTCACGGTCCACTGGAGCACGTCGTGGATCGAGGCGCCCCTCACCTTGACGTCCAGCACCTCCCGCTTGAAGCGGGTCCCGTCGCAGATCTCGCAGGGGACGAAGACGTCCGCCAGGAAGACCATCTCGATCTGGACATGGCCCGCCCCCTCGCAGGCCTCGCACCGCCCGCCGGGCATGTTGAACGAGAACGTGGCCGGGGTGTAGCGACGCGAGCGCGCCAGCGGCTGGTCGGCGAAGAGCGCCCGGATCTCGTCGAATGCCTTGACGTAGGTGATCGGGTTGGAGCGGGGGGACCGGCCGATCGGCGACTGGTCCACCAGCACCACGTCCTCCAGCCACTCCGCGCCGGTGAGCGCCGCGACGGCGCCCACCGCCTCGCCCAGGTGCGTCTTGGCGCTGTGGCCGCCCTGGAGGCGCCCCTCGAGCTGGCGGTAGATCACGTCGTGGACCAGCGTGCTCTTCCCCGAGCCGGAGACGCCGGTCACCACGGTGAGCGTGCCGAGCGGGATGTCGACGTCGACCTCGCGGAGATTGTGGAGGGTCGCCCCCCGCACCCTGAGCCACCGGGGTCCGGCCGGCCGGCGGGCGCTCGGGACGCCGATCCGTTTGGGCCCGTGGAGGTAATCCCCGGTGAGGGTGCCGAGGGCGCCGGCCACCGGTCCCGCGTGGATCACCCGGCCGCCCTGCTCGCCGGCGCCGGGGCCGAGCTCGACCATGAAGTCGGCCTGCCGGATGGCGGCCGGATCGTGCTCCACGACCACCACGGTGTTGCCCTGGTCGCGGAGACGGCGGAGGAGCGCCAGCAGCCGGTCGATGTCGCGCGGGTGGAGGCCGATGGAGGGTTCGTCCAGCACGTAGAGCGCGTCCATGAGGTTGGCGCCGAGGGCGTTGGCGAGCGAGATCCGCTGGGCCTCGCCGCCCGAGAGCGTGCGGGTCTGCCGGTCGAGCGTGAGGTAGCCCAGGCCGACGTCCCGGAGGAAGCGGAGCCGGGCGTCGAGCTGCTCCAGGATGTGGCGGGCGATCTCGCGTTCCATCGGGGCGAGCTCGAGTGCCAGGAGCCACTCGTGGAGCTGGTCGACCGTGCGCGCCGCCGCGGCGGCGATCGTCTCGCCGCCGACCCGCACCGCGAGGGCGTGCTCGTTGAGCCGGGTGCCGCCGCAGGCGGGACAGACCTTGGCGAGCTGGTACTGGCGCAGGAAGACCCGGACGTACTGCTTGTAGCGCTTCTCCTCCAGGCCGCGCAGGAAGGGGAAGATCCCGACATAGCGGCCCCGGGTGCCGTGGAGGAGCTCGCGGCGGTCGGCCGCCTTGATCCGGGACCAGGGGACGGCGGGGTCGACGCCCATCTTCCGGGCGGTCTCGAGGAGGAGCCGCCGGCGCGCCTCGTAGCGGGGCTTGGTCCACGGATCGATGGCCCCCTCGGCCAGGCTCCGCGAGGGGTCGGGGACGATCAGCGACTCGTCGTACTCGAGCACGGCGCCGAACCCGTTGCAGCCGGCGCAGGCGCCCCGCGGATTGTTGAAGGAGAAGAGGGTGGGGGTGGGCTCGCGGGCGGGCGTGTCGCAGGCGCTGCAGGCGTGGAACTCGGTGAAACGCAGCCGCCCGGCGTCGTGCAGCACCAGGGCGATCCCCTCCCCTTCCTGGAACGCGGTGGCCACCGCCTCGGCCGCGCGGCCGGCCGCGCCGGGGCTCGCGGTCGTGAGGCGGTCCACCACCACCAGCACCTCGGCGGCGCGGGCGAGGTCGGGGAGCCCCCCGCCGTCGGCGAGATCGACCGCCGCCCCGTCCACCAGGAGCCGTACGAAGCCCAGCGCGCGGAGGTTCTCCGCCGTGGCGTCGTGGGCGCGGCGGGCGGCGGGGGCGAGGGGGAAGGTCACCTGGAAGCGGCCCGTCACCCGGGCGCCGATCTCGTCCGCGGCCGACTGCGGGGTGTCCCGCCGGACGGGGGCGCCGCAGACCCGGCAGGAGGTCCGGCCCACCCGGGCCCAGAGGAGCCGGAGGTAGTCGTACACCTCGATGCTGGTGCCGACGGTGGAGCGGCTGGAGACGACCGGGTTGCGCTGCTCGATCGCCACCGCCGGGGCGATTCCCTCGACCCGGTCCACCAGCGGCTTCGGCATCCGGTCGAGGAACTGCTTGGCGTAGGTCGAGAGCGACTCGATGTAGCGCCGCTGGCCCTCGGCGTAGAGCGTGTCGAAGGCCAGCGAGCTCTTGCCGGAGCCCGACGGGCCGGTGATCACCGTGAGCGCCCGGCGGGGGATCTCGACCGTGACCCCGCGGAGGTTGTTCTGCCGGGCGTTGACGATGCGGATGACGGCGTCGGACATGCAGAAAGATAGACCGGTCGGGGCCGTGGGCAGCCCGCCGATCGCCCTTTCCGGCCACGGCGCCCCGGCCTAGCTTTCCCCACCACATGGCCACTCTGCTCTCGCCGCGCCTCATGCTCCGCGGCTTCGAGATCTTCGTCCTGGTGAGCCTGGCGGGCTACGGGGCGGTGCTCCTCTACGGCAACAACCTCCCGTACTTCGTGGCGGCCCTGGGCCGGGTCCACTGGGGGTGGGTGCTGGTGGGGCTGGTGCTGGCCTCGATGGACTGGATCGGCGGCGGCCTCCGGCTCTGGGTGATCACCCGGGAGCTCCATCCGCGGCCCTCGCTGCTCGGCATGACGCTGGCGGGCGGCATGGGCGCCTGGGCGGCCTACCTCACGCCGGCCAACTCCGGCGCGGGGCCGATGACGATCTACACCATGCGGCGCTACGGCGTCCCGCTGCCGGTCGCGATGACGGCCACGCTCATCTCCTTCGTCGCGACGGTCGTCTTCTTCGCCCTCGCGGGGCCGCTCGCCATCGTCTTCGGCGCCGGCAAGTCGCTGGGGGACTACGGCAACCTGGTGGGCCTCTCCCTCTACGACCTCTTCCTCATCAGCCTCGGGATCTTCGGCGGCCTCGGCGTGCTGATGGTGCTGGTGATGTTCTTCCCCCGGCTGGTGCGGGACGCGCTGCACCGGGTGGCCGCCGCGGTGGGCCGGCGGAGCGAGCGGGTGGCCGCCCGGCTGGCGCGGCTCCAGGAGGGGATCGACCAGGCGCACGAGGCGGTCGAGCGCTTCAACACCCCCCGCGGCTGGCTCGCCCTCGGATGGGCCACGCTGCTCTCCGGTCCCTCCCACGCCAACAAGCTCCTCGCGGGCTACGTGGCGCTCCGCGCGGTCGGGATCGAGGCCAACTTCGTCGACGTGCTGTTGGTCCAGACCCTGATCACGTTCCTGCTCTACTTCGCCCCCACGCCCGGCGCGTCCGGGATCGCGGAGCTGCTCTCGGCGCTGGTGATGTCGTCGGCCTACGTCCGGCCCGAGCTCACGCCGCTCTACACCCTGATCTGGCGCTGCATCCTGAGCTATTTCACGATCGGGTTCGGGTTCCTGGTCTTCCACGGCTGGGTCCGGCACGGGGTGAAGGGGCTCGAGACGGAAACGGGCCGCCCGGTCGGGGGCGAGGAGCCCGCGGTCCTCGGCGACCGCGCCGCGGGCACCCCGTAGGCGGGCTCGCCGGGCCGCGCCGGACGCCATGCAGCACGAGGACGAGCTCCCGCCGACCTACGACGCGGCCCTGGCCCGCCGGCTCCTGGCGTACGCGCGTCCCTACCGCTGGCACGCCGTCTTCGCGGTGGCCCTGCTGCTCGCCGGCGCCGCCCTGGCGCTGGTGGGACCGATCCTGACCCAGCGGGCGATCGACGTGGCGGTGCCGCGGGGCGACCTCGGCCTCCTCGGCACCCTGGCCGGGCTCCTGCTCGGCGCCTTGCTGCTCGAGTTCGCGTTCGGCTACGCCGAGGCGTACCTCACCGCCTCCATCGGGCAGCGGGTCATGCGCGACCTCCGGCTCGAGATCTTCCGGAAGCTCCAGCGCCTCAGCATCCCGTACTTCGACCGCAACCCGGTCGGCCGCCTGATGACCCGGGTCACCGCCGACGTCGAGACGCTCAACGAGCTCTTCTCGGCGGGGGTGGTGACCGTCTTCGGCGACGTCTTCACCCTCGTGGCCATCATGGCGGTGATGGTGGCGATCGATTGGCGGCTGGCGCTGGTGGCGTTCGCCGTGATCCCCCTCGTGGTCCTCACCGCCTCGATCTTCCGGCGGAAGGTGCGGGACGCCTTCCGGGAGATCCGGGGCCGGGTGGCGCGGCTCAACGCCTTCCTGCAGGAGCGCCTGTCCGGCGTGCGGGTGGTGCAGCTCTTCGGGCGGGAGGCGGAGGAGGCGCGGCGGTTCGAGCGGATCAACCGGGAGCATCTCCGGGCCCACCTGCGGTCGGTGACGGTCTACGCGGTGTTCTTCCCGGTGGTGGAAGTCCTCACCGCGGTGGCGCTGGCGCTGCTGCTCTGGTACGGCGGACTCCGGGCGCTGGAGGGGACCCTCACCGTCGGCGTCCTCGCCGCGTTCATCCAGTGGACCCGCCGCTTCTTCCAGCCGCTCCAGGATCTCTCCGAGAAGTACAATCTGCTGCAGAGCGCCATGGCGTCGGCCGAGCGGGTGTTCCGGCTGCTGGACGAGCCGATCACCGTTCCCGAGCCGGTCCGGCCGGTGGCGTTGCAGCGACCGGTGCGCGGCGAGGTGCGCTTCGAAGGGGTCTGGTTCCGCTACCCCGGCAAGGATGGGGCGGAGACCACCTCCGGGGACGGGGCCGCGGGCGAGCGCTGGGTGCTTCGGGACGTGAGCTTCACCGCCCGGCCCGGGGAGACGGTCGCGCTGGTGGGGCACACCGGGGCGGGGAAGACGACGATCATCAACCTCCTGCTCCGGTTCTACGATCCCCAGCGCGGTCGGATCACGGTGGACGGGGTCGACATCCGCGAACTGGAGACCGCCGAGCTCCGGCGCCTCATCGGCTTCGTGCAGCAGGATCTCTTCCTGTTCACCGGCGACATCCTGCACAACCTGACCCTCGACGCGCCGATCCCGGCCGAGCGAGCCATGGAGGCCGCCCGCCGGGTCGGGGCCCACCGCTTCATCGAGCGCCTGCCGCTGGGCTACCGGCACGTGCTGGGGGAGCGGGGCCGCTCGCTGAGCGTGGGGGAGCGCCAGCTCCTCAGCTTCGCCCGGGCGCTGGCGCTCGACCCCCAGGTCCTGGTGCTGGACGAGGCGACCAGCTCGGTGGACGCCGAGTCGGAGGCGCTGATCCAGCAGGCCATTGCCGAGCTCATGCGGGGGCGGACCAGCCTGGTGGTCGCCCACCGGCTGAGCACCATCCTCCACGCCGACGAGATCCTGGTGCTGCACCACGGGGAGATCCGGGAGCGGGGCACCCACCGGGCGCTCCTGGCGCAGCGCGGGCTCTACGAACGCCTCTACCGGCTGCAGCTCGGCCCCGGGGCGGCGCCGGCGCGGAGCGCCTGACGCTCGCTCGCTTGCCCCCCTCCAGACCCCCGAGGTAGCTTTGTCACGGTCGTGTATCGTCCGGAGACATCCCGCATGATGCAACTCGAGGTCGGGGGGCGGCGGTACGCCATTCCCGCCGGCGAGCTGGTGGTCGGCTCGGACCCCGACTGCGCCGTCCGCTTGGAGGGGCCGGGGATCCGGCCGCGCCACGCGGTTTTCGCGGCCGGGGTGGCCGGGACGACGGTCGTCCGCCGGGGCGCGGACGATGCCGAGGTGTTGATCAACGGCGTCCGGCTCGGAGCCGAGCCGGCCCCGGTGCTGCACGGGGACAAGATCCAGGTCGGCGAGCACGAACTGCTGGTGGCCGACGAGCGGCGCAGCGGCAGCACCCAGTTCATGAGCGCCGCGAGCCTCGCGGCGCTCGAGGCGGCGCCCCCCGGCCCGCGCGGGTCGACCGGGGGCGGGGCCTTGGCAGGGCGGCTGGTGTCGCTCACCGACGGGCGGGAGTACCGGGTGGAGGACGGGCTCTCGATCGGTCGGGACGCCGCCTGCGACGTCGTGGTGGACGGCAAGGACGTCTCCCGCAACCATGCCGAGATCCGCCTCGGCGCGGCCGGCTATGTGGTGACGGACCGGAGCACCAACGGCACCTACGTGAACGGCGAGCGGGTCGCGGGTGAGCGCCCGCTCGCCCGCGGCGACGTGATCCGGGTGGGCGCGGCGGAGTTCCGGTTCCATGCCGAGGCGATGCCGGCGGGTGCGGAGTACCGTCTCAACGCCACGACGGCGCAGCCCGCGGTGGCGCAGCCCGCAGTGGCGCAGCCCGCCGGCTCCCGGGTCGTCACGCTGGCCTCGCTCCTCGCGCGGAGCGGGCCCCTCAAGGGGCAGCGGTTCCCCGTGCGCGTGCCCGTCGCCAACGTCGGGCGGGCGGACTACAACGACGTCGTGATCCCCGACCCCAGCGTGAGCGGCGCCCACGCCAAGTTGCAGCGGCGGGAGGGGGTCTGGATCCTCACCGACCTGGGCTCCACCAACGGCACCTTCGTGAACGGCGAACGGCTGGAGGAGGAAACCCCGCTCGGCCCCGGCGACACGATCGCGCTGGGCGAGGTGGCGTTCCTCTTCGAGCCGATCGACGGCGAGGCGGCCGACGTCGGCGGAACCCGGGTCATGGCGGCGTCGACGCCGGC
>DATLZT010000055.1:0-4317 GCA_035573835.1 Gemmatimonadales bacterium | reverse complement strand
TGGGGCCCGAGGCGGCCGCGGGGACGATGTCGTCGCCGTGGCAACGAGATTATCTTGAGCCCACGTCGGGGCGGTAGCTCAGTTGGGAGAGCACCTGCTTTGCAAGCAGGGGGTCGTGGGTTCGAATCCCATCCGCTCCATCCCCCAGCTCCTGCGTCCGATCGTCGCGACACCCTCCGCCCGCCGGGGCGAGCGCGGCGGTATTGACGACCCTCCCGTGACGCGGCATTAGTGGTAGGAACGCCGATCGGGAGAGTCCCATGTGCTCCTCGCCCGCCGTTCCCCTACGCCGCTCCGCCGCCGTCCTGCTCCTCGCCGCCCTGCCGGCATCGCTCGCCGGCTGCGGCCCGGACGGGCCGTCGGGTGAGTCGCCGCTCCTCGGCGCGCTCGAAGTCGTTGTCAACACCGAGGGCAACGACGTGGATCCGGACGGCTATCTCGTGGGTTTGACCGGCGAGGAGCCACGGCCGGTCTCGTCCACCGGACGGGTGGTCTTCGTCGAGCTTCCCGCCGGAACCCGGAACCTGGTCCTCACCGGGGTGGCGGAGAACTGCGCGGTCGAGGGCCCGCCGCTGCGGACGGTCACGATCCGGGCCGGCTACACGGCGCGGGCCGCGTTCGAGATCACCTGCATCGGCTTCGCCGCCGGGCCCATCGCGTTCACCTCCAAACGGGATGGCAACCAGGAGATCTACCTGATGGATCTTCGAGGCAGCACCCCGCGGCGCCTTACCGAGCACCCGGCCTCCGACTTCGGACCGGCGTGGGCGCCCGACGGGCGGCGGATCGCGTTCACGTCGACCCGGCATGGTCGACGGGCAATCTACGTGGTGAACGTCGACGGGAGCGGCCTCACGGCCCTCACTTCCCCCGGCGTCGCGAGCCACTCACCGAGCTGGTCGCCGGACGGGACCCGGCTGCTGTTCGTGACCGACCGGGACGGGAACGAGGAGATCTACGTCATGAATGCCGACGGTTCCGGGGAGCGGAACCTCACCAACCATCCGGCGCGGGACTACGATCCCGCCTGGGCCCGGGACGGGACGATTGCCTTCGCGAGCGATCGGGACGGGAACGACGAGATCTACCGGCTCGACCGGCTGGATGGCGAGCCGGTGCGACTCACCGTTCACCCGGCGCCGGACAACCAGCCCGCCTGGTCGCCCGATGGCCGTCGGTTGGCGTTCGCCAGCTGGCGGGATGGCCCGCCGGAGATTTACGTGATGGACCGGGACGGGGGCGCGCTCCAGAACGTCTCCCGCCATCCGGCCGGCGACTTCGCCCCGGCCTGGGCATCCGGGGAGGAGGCCGTGCTCTTCACGTCCTCACGCGACGGGAAGTACGAGATCTATTTGCAGGGCGTCGGCGCCTCGACGGCCCGGAACCTCACCAACCACCCGGCCAACGACCAGTACGCCACCTGGCGCTGGTGATCAGGCCCCGGCGGCTACCGGGAAGAGGTGGGGCGGGTCCTCGAACCGGGCGATGAAGGCGGCCACCACGTCGGGGTCGAACTGACTGCCCGCGCCGCGGCGGAGCTCCTCGAGCGCCTCCGCGGCGGGGCGAGCCGGACGATACGGGCGCCGACTGGTCATGGCGTCGAAGGCGTCGGCCACGGCCACGATCCGTGCCTCGAAGGGAATGCGGGCACCCACGAGCCCATCGGGGAAGCCGCGGCCGTCCATCCGCTCGTGGTGGGAGCGCACGATGCGGAGGACCGCCGGGGACCGCCGCGCCAACGGCATGAGCATCCGTTCCCCCAGCATTGGATGCTCGGTGATCTGGTGGTACTCCTCCAGCGTGAGCCGGCCGGGCTTGTCGAGCACCGCCTCACGGACCCCGATCTTCCCGATGTCGTGCAGCTCGCCCCCGATCCGGATCTCCTCCACGGCGTTGCTCCGGACCCCGAGCTCGGTGGCGATCTCGGCCGCGTAGCGGCTCACACGGACCGAATGTCCCCGGGTGTAGGCATCCTTTGCCTCCAGGGCCCGGGCCAGCATCTGGACCGCCTCCAGGAAGAGCTCCTCGATCCGGCGTGCCTGCTCCGCCACGCGGCGCTCGAGATGCCGCTGGTAGAAGCGGTTCTGCAGCACGAGCAGGCGCTTTTCCAGGGCGCGGCTCACCCGGGCCCGCAACTCGTCCGGCATGACCGGCTTGAGCAGGTAGTCCGCCGCGCCGGCGTGGAGGCACCGCACCGCGGTGGCCGTGTCGGCGAGTCCGGTGAGCATGATGACCGCCGTGTCCGGGTATTCGCGGAGCGCCCGTTCCAGGAACTCGAGCCCGCTCATGCCCGGCATGCGCATGTCGGAGATGACCAGCGGGATCCCGCCCCGGTGGCGGAGCAGGTCGAAGGCCCGTTCCCCCGAGGCGGCCTCGACCACCTCGATGCCTTGTTTCCGGAGCATCCGGCCCACCAGGAAGCGGTCGTTCGGGTCGTCATCGACCAGGAGGCAGGTCACGCTCCCGCCTCCGTGCGGCTCGACCAACGCGTCACCCGGGGGGAACGCGCCGGGCGGCGCGACGTTATCCTGGGACATCGCACCGTCTACACGGGACCGGCCGGGAGGTTTCGGCTCGCCGCGCCGTTCCGCCGACGCTTGCCCGACCCGAGGCGCATGCCGGCCGACATCGACTGGATCGCGATCCGCAGCGGGACCATCCCCTGGCACCCCGACGGCTACGCCGAGGCGAGCGCGGCGCACGCCCGCCTGCTCCGGACCCCACACGACGACTGGGACCGGACGCCTTGGGGGTCCGGGTTCCCGCCCGACGCGGGGGAGCGCCTCGAACTGCCCGGGCTCCACCAGGTGGACTCCGTCGTCGGCCAGGTCGCCCGGTTCATCGCGCGGCGCTATGCCGGGGCCCCAGTCGCCATCGTGCTGAGCCACGTCAAGCGCTACGCCCTGATCAACGACTTCCTCCGCGAGCACGCCGAACGGTTGCGGGAGGACGGGCTCGTGGTGGTCCAGCGGCGGGTGGCGGGGGAGTGGTTCTCGACGGCGCTGATCCGGGTCCTCACGGTGGTGTGCTACGAGGCCCGGGCGCCGGGTCGGTCGGGCGCGGACGCGCGCACGTTCAACTACGGTCGGGTGGCGCGGGCGGAGCGACGGCTGCTGGCCGATCCGGGGGGCGAGCCCGGGTAGCGCAGCCCATGCCGCCGGCGCCGGTCGCCAGTTAGCTTGATCCCGTCCCCACTCCGAGCGAGCCATGCACCCCATTGCTTCCGCGACGACCCTGCTCCTGGCCCTCGCCCCCTCCGCCCCGGCCCAGGACGAGGCGCGGCTGCGGGAGGCGTTCGAGGGCAAGATGGTGGTGGTCAAGATCGACATGCCCGCCACCGACGATGGGGTGGACGTCCACCCCCGGGCGAAGCCGCCGATCGACTACTCGGCCTACGCCAGGCGGCTCAAGCAGCACGGCACGGCGATCCGGGCGGGCCAGTCGATCATGGTCACCAAGGTGAAGGTGAAGGACAAGCACATCGAGTTCCAACTCGGGGGCGGGGGCTACGGCACCTTCGGCGACGAGACCAGCCCCGACATCCATACCCCGAGCGCGGAGAAGTCGGCGCGGGAAAAGGAGCTGGAGAAGGCGGTCAAGCACGAGACGGATCCCGCCCGGCGGCGCGCGATGCAGCGGGAGCTGGACGACCTCAGACGGGAGCGGGAGCGGGAGGACGCCCGGCTCCGTGCCGAGGTGGCCGAAGCCGAGGAGAGGCGCCGGGAACTGATCCGGCAGCGCGCGCTCGAGGCGGGCTCCCGCTTCAACATCCGCTTCAAGGAACGGGTACCGGCCGACGCGCTCACCCCGGAGGCGGTCCGGGCGGCGCTGTCCGAGTACGTGGAGTTCGGGGGCTCGCGTCTTGCCGGCGGCAACGGCACCTGCCCCCCGGCCGCGGCGCCGGCCCCCGGGGCCGTCCGCAAGGGACTCACCCTGGCCGAGGTCGAGGCGCTCTTGGGCCAAGCGAGGGAGACTGCCGACCGCCAGGAGGGGAAGCTCCGGGTGCAGACCCGCACCTACGCGAAGGACCAGACCCTGGTCTCGGCGGAGTTCGTCGAGGGCGTGCTGGTCCGGTTTGCCATCACCTCGCAGTGAGGCGCGCCCCGTGAGCCTGGCCCAGCTCGCGCTCGTCCCCGGCCTGGCGGCGGTGCTGGTCCGCCGCCGCGATTGCCCGCTGGCGGCCGCGGGCGCCCTGGTCTTCGCATTCGGCGCGGCGGCGCTCGCCGTGCGATCCGGGATCACCGACGTGGCTGACCTCCTTCCCGCGCTGGCGACGTCCGGCGCGCCCCGTTCGTTCGTCGTGATCACCGCCGGTTT
>DATLZT010000054.1:0-3953 GCA_035573835.1 Gemmatimonadales bacterium | reverse complement strand
GGCCGCCGGCGCCGCAGACCCGGTGGCCGCGCCGTTCCGCCGCCCGTTCACGTCGGCCGGGGCGGGGCCCAGGCCGGTGTGGAAGCCGTTGGCCCCGTAGTCGGGCCGCTCGCCAACCACCCCGCTCTCGAAGAGCCGCCGCCACTCGGGCGAGACCGAGTCGGGGTCGCGAAGGAAGTCCTCGTAGATGGCCTGCGCGAAGCCCGCGTTGGCCGTTTCGAACACGTTCGGGTCCACGGACCGCTCCCTCTGCGGTAATGCGTCTGGGATCGCGGCGCCCCCGGGCGCCGCGACCATGGAAGATAACGCGCCCGGCGCGCCCCGACAGCCGGCCGAGGAGCGGCGGTTGGCTTGCCGGCGCCGGCCCGACGGCGGCATCTTTCCCGGGACATCCGGGCCCTTCGCCGGACCGACCGCCAGCGCCTTCGGGGAGCCATGCTCGACGATCTCAAGTCCCGCCCCCTCACCAAGTTGCCCGCCGAGGTGCGGCTCGAGGGCCGCATCCTCTTCCTTACCGAGGACCCCGAGCTCGTCCGACGCCAGCTCGCCGGCGAGGATCTTGACTGGACCCCCTCGATCAAGCTCCGGGACGACATCTCCACCGACGAGATCACCCCGGCCTACATCTGCTACTACTACGACGAGACGTTGGGGGATTTCCCCTATCTCGGCCTCAAGTGCGGGAGCGAGTTCCCGGTGGGGCGGGGCGCGGTCCGGCGCGGCGGGTTCGTGGCCTCGGTGAGCGGGAAGCGGCGGGGCAAGGGGTCGAGCCGGGAGCAGTCGCCCTACGCCGAGATGATGGCGGGGATCCGGCTGGTCATCGCGGAGAACATCGAGCGGATCTACCGGGAGAACTGCCAGAACCTCGGCATCCTCACCAGCACCGACTTCTCGCTCATCGAGCGGATCCGGCGGGGGGAGTCGATCCCCTTGAGCGTCTTCACCAAGGGCGAGGGGGAGATCACCCGGGGGATCATCGAGTACGGCGGCCTGTTCCAGTACAACCTGGCCCGGTTGCAGGGGAGGGTGACGGTCCCGGCGATCACCACGCCGCGGCGGCCGATGACGCTGGCGGAGAAGATCCTGGCGCGCCACTGGGTCACGGACCTCTCCGCCGACCGGGTCGGGGTGCCGTACGTCCAACCCGGGGACGAGGGGTTCGTCCGCACCGACATCCGGTTCAGCCACGAGTACGTGACGCCCATGGCGGCGATCTTCTGGCGGGACTACGTGGGCCCCGACCAGAAGGTGGTCGACCCCGAGTCGATCTTCTTCTTCCGCGACCACCTCACCTTCCTCGAATACGCCATGACCGAGGAGCGGAAGGCCGAGGGCCTCCTCGACGTGGCGCTCGAGCTCAAGAAGAAGCAGGAGGAGTTCGCCGCCGAGCAGGGGATCACGCTCTATGGGGAGCTCCCCCGCCTGGGCCGCAACATGGCCGCGGTGGGCTCGGAGGCGATCTGCCACTCCAAGATGCTGGAGCGGCACGCACTGCCGGGCCAGGTGATCATCGGGAGCGACAGCCACACCCCCCACAGCGGCGCGATGGGCTGCGTGGCGTTCGGCGTCGGCACCACCGCCATCTTCAACTCCTGGCTCACCAAGGACGTGCGGATCAAGGTCCCGCCGTCGGTGCTGATCCGGGTGCACGGCGCGAAGCCGGCCAACGTCACGGCGAAGGACTTCATGCTCCAGATCCTGCGCCACCCGTACGTCAAGAACGGCCACGCCATCGGCAAGATCGTCGAGTACGCCGGGGACGCGGTGCGGGCGCTCTCCATCGACGAGCGGGCCACCATGACCAACATGGCCGCCGAGGTCGGGGCGTTCACCGGGATCATCCAGCCCGACGAGAAGACGGTCGAGTACCTGGTGCGGGAGCGGGGGATGGACCCGCGCGAGGCGCGGCGGATGATGGAGGGGCTCTTCTCCGACTCGGACGCGGTCTACGAGCAGGTGATCGAGATCGACGCCGGCGCCCTCCGGCCGATGGTGGCCCTCCCGGGCGATCCGGGCAACGGGCTCTTCATCGAGGAGCTGGGGGAGATCGTCAAGGTCGACATCGCCTACGCCGGGAGCTGCACCGCGGGCAAGAAGGAGGACATGGACATGTACGCCCGGGTGCTCAAGGAGGCCGCCGACGCCGGCGACCGCATCCACCCGGACGTGCGGTTCTACATCCAGTTCGGCAGCCAGGACGTCAAGCGTTACTGCGAGGAGCGGGGCTACGTGGAGATCTTCCGCGCCGTGGGGGCCGAGATCATCGAGCCGTCCTGCGGGGCCTGCATCAACGCGGGGCCGGGCGTCTCCTACGACAAGAAGACGGTCACGATCAGCGCCATCAACCGCAACTTCCCCGGCCGCTCGGGGCCGGGGCAGATGTATCTCGCGAGCCCCTACACCGTGGCGGCATCGGCCCTCGCCGGCTACATCACGGCCTGGGAGTCCGGGGCGCTCGCGGCCACCTGAGCCGCCCGGCCCCCGCCGCGGGAGCTCCCGCGGCGGCCCGCCCCGCGCCCGCGAAGGTCAGCGCGTCGGGTGGCTCAGCGACCAGACGTACGCCGCGACCGCCCGCACGTCCTCCTCGCTCAGATCGGCCCCGCCCTTGGGCGGCATCACGTTGCCACCCTTCGACTCCTCCTTCGACACGCCCTTGGTGATCGTCGCCACGATCTCCTCGTAGCCGCCCGTGCTGTGCAGCCACTCGGCGTCGGTGAGGTCGGGGCCGATCGCCCCTTTCCCGCCCGAGCCGTGGCAGGCGAAGCAGTAGCCGCTCTTGCCGAAGATCTCCTTCCCCTTGGCGATCGCCGCGTCGGTCACCCCGGGCGGGGTCGAGGCTTCCTGGGCCCGGGCGGGGACGGTGGCGGCGGCGAGGGCGATCGACGCGAGCAGCGCCGGAGCGATCGGGTTCCGCATCGACGGACTCCTTGGGTGCGGGCGAAGCGGGCGCGGTCTCGCCGGCCGGAACCGGGCGCGCCCGATGGCAGCGCCCGGGAATCTGGCGTCGCCGCGGCCCCGGAGCAACCGGAGCTCAGGGCGCCTCCGGAACCGGTTGGACCTCCACCCGCCGGTTGGCCGCCTGGCCGTCCGGACCCGGATCGGTGGTGAGCGGCACCTTCGAGCCCATCCCGCGGGCCACCAGCCGCTGGAAGGCGACCCCTTTCTCGATGAAGTAGTTGCGGACCGCCTCCGCCCGGAGTCGCGAGAGCCGCTCGTTCTGCTCCTCGTCCCGCGTGTCGTGGGCGTGACCGATGATCTCGACCATGAACGTGGTGTCCGCCCGGAGCGCCGCCACGATCGAGTCGAGCGCCGGATACATCTCCACCTGGAGGCGCGCGCTTCCCTGGGCGAAGGCGGTGCCGGGCACGATCCGGGGCCAGCCGGTGGCCGGGGCCGCGGGAGGCGCGGTGGTGTCGGGGGCGGCCGGCGCCTCTCCGAGGGTGGGGCACCCGCGGGCGTCCACCCGTACCCCGGGGGAGGTCGACGGGCAGCGGTCGCTCGGATCGGGTATGCCGTCGGCGTCGCCGTCGGGGCCGCCGGCCTCGGCGGGGCACCCGTTCCGCCCGACCGGCGCGCCCGGCGGGGTGTCGGGACACCGGTCGATCCCCTCGTAGACGCCGTCGTTGTCCCGGTCCTCCGGGCAGCCGAGCTGGTCGACCGTGGCGCCGACCGGGGTGTCGGGGCAGCGGTCGAGGCCGTCGAGCACGCGGTCGGCGTCGCCATCGGCGGGACATCCGGTCTCGTCGGCGACGGCCCCGGCCGGCGTGCCCTGGCACTTGTCGGCGGCGTCCGGCACCCCGTCGGCGTCGGCGTCGGGGGCGCAGCCCACCTCGTCGACCGGCGCGCCGGGGGCGGTGCCGGGGCAGCGGTCGAGCCCGTCGGCCACCCGGTCCCCGTCACTGTCGGAGGGGCAGCCGCGCCGGTCGGTGAGGACGCCCGCCGGCGTGGCGGGG
>DATLZT010000053.1:0-8215 GCA_035573835.1 Gemmatimonadales bacterium | reverse complement strand
ACGGGTCGAGCCGGGGATTGGTGAGCAGGTTCGCCGCCGCCTCCCGGAAGTGGAAGGGGATGAAGATCTGCCCCCGCGCCTGCCGGTCGGACACCCGCACCCCGATCACCATCGAGCCGCGACGCGAGGTCACCCGCACGTCGTCGCCGTCGGTCACCCCCAGGGCCGCCGCGTCGTCGGGGTGGATCTCGACCACCGGGACCGGCTCGCGGGAGTCGAGTCCGGTGGACCGCCGGCTCATCGTGCCGGTGTGCCAGTGATACATCTGGCGCCCGGTGTTCAAGATGAACGGGTACTCGGCGTCCGGCAGCTCCTCGGGCGGCACGTACTCCACCGGCACGAACAGCGCCCGGCCGTCCGGGGTGGGGAAGCGGTCGTCGAAGAGGAACGGCGTGCCGGGGTGGCCCCGATGGGGCACCGGATACTGCAGCCCGCCACCCCGGAGCGCCTCGTACGTCACCCCGCGCCACGACGGCGTCACCGAGGCGATCTCCGCCATCACGTCCTCGGCGCGGGTCCAGTCGGTCCGGAGCCCGAGCCGGTTGCTCAGTTCGATCAGGATGTCGAGGTCGCGGCGCGCCTGGCCGGGCGGCGGGACCGCCGGTTCGGTCAGCTGGATCCGGCGCTCGGTGTTGACGTAGGTGCCTTCCTTCTCCGCGAACGACGAGCCGGGGAGCACCACGTCAGCCCAGCGGGCCGTCTCGGTCAGGAAGAGGTCCTGGACCGCCAGGAACTCGAGCCCGCGAACCCACGCCTCCGCGTGCGCGATGTCCGGGTCCGAGATCACCGGGTTCTCCCCCATGATGTAGAGCCCCCGCACCGGGGAGTCGGGCTTGGTCATCTCGGTGACCATCATCCCGTTCTTGAGCGAGAGCGACTCCTCCGGCACGCCCCAGGCCTTGGCGTAGATCGCCCGGTTCTTGGGGTCGGTCACCGGCCGGTAGTCGGTGTAGGCGAACGGGATGGCGCCGACGTCGCTGGCGCCCTGCACGTTGTTCTGGCCCCGGATCGGCATCATCTGCGCCCCCCACTTGCCGATCATCCCGCAGGCCAGGAGGAGGTTGAGCAGGCTGGCCACGATGTCGGTGCCGGTGGCGTGCTGGGTGAGGCCCATCGCCCAGAGGGTCGAGGTCCGGGGCCCCCGGGCGTAGAGCTCGGCGGCCGCCCGGATGGCGTCCCGCGGGATCCCGGTGAGCTGCTCCCCCAGTTCGAGGGTGTAGGGCGCCACCGCGGCCCTGACCTTGTCGAAGTCCCGGGTCCGGGTGCGGATGAACTCGTCGTCGGTGAGCCCGGCCTGGATGATGTGGTTGAGCATCGTGTTGTAGAGCGCCACATCGCTGCCGGGGAGCATTTGCAGGTGGATGTCGGCCAGCTCGGCGAGCTCGATCTTCCGGACGTCGGCCACGATGAGCTTGGCGCCGCGGGCGACCGCCCGCTTGATGAGCGCGCCGAAGACCGGGTGCGACTCGGTGGTGTTGGCGCCGGCGATGAAGATCACGTCGCAGGCTTCCTCGATCTCGCGCATCGAGCCGGAGGCCGCCGCGGTGCTGAGGGCGCGGTTCATCGCCGAGACCGACGTCGAGTGGCAGAGCCGGGTGCAGTGGTCGACGTTGTTGGTCCGGAAGGCGCCCCGTACCATGCGCATGAAGGCGTAGTTCTCCTCGTTGGTGCACTTGGCCGAGGAGAGCGCCGCCAGCGCGTCGGGGCCGTAGGTGTCGCGGATCCGCAGGAGCTCCTGGGCGCAGAGGCTCATCGCCTCCTCCCAGGTGGCCTCGCGGAAGGCGCTGTACCACGCCGGCGGGGTGGCCACCCGGTCCCGCACGTCGTCGTCGTCCCCCGCGGGAAGCCCGGTGAGTGGCGGCTTGCCGACTTGCCGCCGCGGCGGCTTGGGCTTGGCGCGCTTGCCCATCTGCTCGATCGTCTGCCAGGGGCCTTCCCGATGGCGAGGCCATTCCCCGGTCCAGACCCAGCGATCCCCGTCCCGCACCCATCCCTTGCGGATGAGCGGCACGGTGAGCCGGTCCCGATGCTGTGCGAAGTCGTAGCCGAACCGGCCCTTCACGCAGGTCGAGCCCTGGTTGGGGGTATTCTCCTCGATCCAGGGGGAGGTCACCCGCATGATCTCGTCGCCCTTCACGTGCAGATCCACCTGGCATCCCACCGCGCAGTAGGGGCAGACCGAGCGGGCGATCTTGTCGGGATGGTGCAGGGCCTCGAAGCCGAAGCGCTGCCGCGGGATGAACTCGAAGATGGCCCCGGTGGGACAGACCCGGACGCACTCGCCGCACCAGGTGCAGCCGGCGTGGTCAGGGTTGCCGTCGCCGCCCACGATGATCTGGGCATGCTCCCCCCGGAGGCCCACCTCCAGCACGCCCACCTCCTGGATGTCCTCGCAGGCCCGGACGCACCGGGTGCAGAGGATGCAGAGGCTCATGTCGTGCTGGATCATGACGTCGCCCGGCCGCTCGTCGCCCGAGCGGAGCGGGAGCTCGCGCTGCCGGCGCACCGGGACGTCGTAGCGGACGACGTACTGCTCGAACTCGTTGCGGGGATGGGCCCGGCCGCCGTTGGCGAGATGGTCGCCGGGGTAGCGCTCGAGGAGGAAGCCGAGGACCGATCGGCGGTTCTCGACCGCCGCGGTGGATTCGGTCTCGATCACCATGCCGTCCGCGGCCGGGGTGGCGCAGGCGGGGACCAGCTTCGACTGGCCCTGGACCGAGACGAGACAGATCCGGCAGTTCCCCACGATCGGCAGCCTCGGATACCAGCAGAGCGTGGGGATGTCCACTCCCGCGGCCCGCGCCGCCTCCAGGATCGTGGCGCCGGGCTCGAAGGAGACCGGCGTGCCGTTGAGCGTGATGGTAGGCATGTTCCCAATCTATGGTTGGACGGGGACCCCGTCGAGCGAACAGGCCCTGCCCGGTCGGCCCGTGGTGTATCGTCCGCGTCGGACCCGTCACCCGAAAGCTAAACGCCCCCGGGCGGGCCGGGGGCGTGCTGGAACCGGACGACGGGGAGGGCGAGCGGTCAGGCGGCCTGGGCCGGCACGTGCCGATGCCAGTGATCGCCGGGCTCGATTTCGGCGTCGTCGTCGTCGGCCCACATGTAAGCCCAGAAGAGCGCCGGCTTGTCAAGCCGGCCCCCGTTCTGGATCACGATCCCGAGTGGGGCCTCGGGAGTCACCATCGGCAAGCTGGTCACGCCACTACCCTCGGGTCCGGGGAAACGATGTCCGGGGTAGCCAGTGCAGCCGGCGTGCCGCCCGATCCGCCATCTCAAGTGCTCATGTTTCAACGTCTTGGCAATCGGTATTGGTCCCGTCGTGTCGGTCCGACACGTCCCCCGCCGTGTCGTCGTGACACGCCTTGTTCATCACCAGCGCCACCGCCGGTCTCCCGCCGCGCCGCCGCTCGCCGCCGCGCCGCTCGCGGGTCCAGCCGCGCGGATAGAGCGATGCCAGGGTGTCCGGGGCCAGCGCCGGGCTCCCCGGCAGGACCAGGTGCACCCCCCCGGGCGCGGTCTGTTCCTGTAACGTGGCGAGGATCTCGGCCCGGAGCCCGGGCTCGGCGCCGGCCAGCGCGGCGGTGTCGAGCACCAGCACGTGGGGCGGCTGCTCGGTCTCGGGGAGCCAGTGGTCGATCTGGAGCGCGAGCGCGGTGAAGCGGGTCCCCAGCGACTCGCTGGCCATCCGCGACTCCACCCGCTCGACGCACCCCAGGTCGGCCGCCACGAAGGTCACGTCCATGTCGTGCGCGGCGAGGAGGTAGGCGTACGGCTCGGTCGCCGGCCCGATGAGGAGCGCCGCGTCGCCCGGCTCGATCCGGGGCAGGAGCTGGGCGATCGGGCTCGAGGGGTCGATGCCCCAGTGGGTCGGCGCCCGCTGGGCCGCGCGGAGCTTGAGGAAGTGGGCCCGCCACTTCTTGTAGGGGCGCAGGGCGAGCCGCTTCATGATGAGCCGGTCCACCGAGTCGAGCATGAGCACCTCGGTGAGGACGAACTGTCCCTCCGAGGTGGCCGCGAGCTCGGAGACCGCCTCGTCCCCCAGTCGGAGCAGCTCCTCGCGCGGGATCGAGTTCTTGAAGCTCTCGATCCGCTGCATCAGGTACTCCTGATACACCTGCTTGAGCGAGGGAGGGGGGCGGCGGCGGTGGCGTTGGCGGACCTGCTCGGGCGTCAGCATGGCTCGACGTGCACCACGACCTGATGGAGGTCGAGCTGGCGGCGCAGCCGCTCCTCGACTTGATCGGCGATCCGGTGGGCGGCGGCCACGTCCTGGTCGCCGTCGACGGCGATGGTGAGCTCGGCGAATCGCATCGCCGCGGCCGAGCGGGAGCGGATGGCGTACGCGCTCCGGACCCCTTCGACCGCCTCGGCCACGCGCTGGATCGTCTGCCGGTCGAGCGCCCGCTCGTCCACCAGCGTCGGCATCGACCGCCGCACGATCCCGAAGCCGATCCGGGCCACCAGCAGCGACACGACCAGCCCGAGGAGCGGATCAAGCCAGCCGTACCCGAGCCGCGAGAGCGCGAGGCCCAGCAGCACGCCGAGGCTCACCACCACGTCGGCCCGGGTGTGCGCGGCGTCGGCCAGGAGGAGCTCGCTCTCCCACCGACGGCCGGCCCGCCCCTCGTACCAGGCCACCCAGACGTTGATCGCCAGGGTGAAGCCGAGCAGGCCGAGGTCGAGGGCGGAGACCTGGGGTGGGGCGGCCCCGCGGATGAGGCGCTGCACCGCGTCGCGCCCCAACTCGAAGATGGTGACCGAGAGGAAGACCACGATCACCAGGGCGCCGAGCGGCTCGAACTTGCCGTGGCCGTAGGGGTGCTCCTCGTCCGGCTCCTTCGAGGCCACCCGCATGACCAGGAGCCCGATGACGTTGTTCAGGGCGTCGATCGACGAGTGCACCACGTCGCCGAAGACCGCGAGCGAGCCGGTCTGGAGCGCCACCGCCAGCTTGGTCGCCACCACCACGAGGTTGGCCAGGAGGAGCCCGCCGAGCACACGACGGACGGCGCGTCCCCGCGCGTCGATGTGGGTGGCGCTCTGCGACATGGGTCAAAGATGGAAGCGGCCGGGAGCGGCGCAAAGGGCGGCGGGCCCGCCGGCACGTCCTACGCCGCCACGAGCACCGCGCCCTTGAGGTACCCGGTCTCCGGGATGGTGAGGACCTCCGGGTGATCGGGCCCCTGGCCGAGCACCCGGTCCAGCACCAGGCGTCGGCCGCTGTCCGCCGCGGCGGCCGTGAGCATCTGGAGGAATTGATCCCGGCGCACGTGGTAGGAGCACGACGCGGTGACCAGCACCCCGCCCGGCGCGAGCAGCCGCATGGCGCGGAGGTTGATCTCGTGGTAGCCCCGGATCGCCGGGCCCACGGCGCCCCGGTTCTTGGCGAAGGCGGGCGGGTCGAGCACGATGGTGTCGAATCGCTCCCCGCGCCGCTCGTACTCGCGCAGCAGCTCGAACGCGTCGCCTTCCACCCACCGGATGTTGGTCGTCCCGTTCAGCTCGGCGTTGATCTTCCCCCGCGCCAGCGCCTCGCGGCTCGCGTCCAGCGCGAGCACGTCGCCGGCCCGCCGCGCCAGGTGCAGCGCGAACGACCCGTGATAGGCGAAGCAGTCGAGCGCCCGCCCCCCGGGCCGGGTGAGCTCGGCCGCCAGGACGCGATGGGGCCGCTGGTCGAGGAAGGCGCCGGTCTTCTGGCCGGTCCAGGGCGCGGCCAGGAACCGCACCGGCCCCTCCCGCACCTCCACCAGCTCGGGCACCGCGCCGTGGGCGAGCTCGACGGCTTGGGCGAGGCCCTCGCGGTCCCGGACCGCGACGTCGTGCCGGAGGAGGATGCCCTCGGGGCGGAGCACCTCGCGGAGCGCCCCCAGCACGTCGTCCCGGACCGCCTCGAGCCCCGCCGAGAGGAGCTGCGCCACCACCCAGCGGTCGTAGCGATCCACCACCAGCGACGGGAGCCCGTCCCCCTCGCCGTGGACCACCCGGTACGCCGTGGCGTCGATCCCGGAGCGCCGAGCGAGGGCGGCGGCGATCCGCTCGCGCCACCACTCCCGGTCCACCGGGCGCTCCGAGCGCTCGAGCAGGCGGAGCCGGATCTCGGAGGCGGGGGAGTGGAGCGCCTGGCCGATGAACCGCCCGGTCGGGTCGACCACCCGGACCACGCCAGCCGGACCCGTGCCGTCCTCCACGTCGCTCCGGAAGATCCAGGGATGACCCCGGGTCCAGCGGGCGGCGCCCCGATGGCTCACGCGGACGGGCCTCACGCGCGGTCCGGGCGCAGCGCCTTCGCGCCGTGCAGGTAGGTGTGCTTGATTTCGTGCCGCGCCAGCGGGCTGTAGGCGTGCACCAGCACCCGGATGCAGCGCGGCACCGCGCCCGGCACCGGGATCTCGGTGGCGTGCAGGATGGCCACCTGGTCCCAGCCAAGCCTGCGCGAGGCCCGCGCCGGGAATGCCGCCGTGAGATCGTTGGTGACGGTGAAGAGCGCGCTCACGATGTCGTCCGGGGCGAGGCGGTTGGCCTCGGTCAGCGCCCGCAACAGCTCGTCGGTGGCGCGGACGATCTCGTCCGGATCGTCCCGCTCGACCGTGGTCGCGCCGCGGAACCCGTGCAGCCGCGGCGACGGGGAAGGGGAGTGCGACATGCGGGACAATCTAGCGCCGTCCCTGCGCCTGATGCTCGTGACCGACGACCGGCTCCTCGCCGGCCGCGATCCGGTGGCGGTCTGCCGAGCGGCGGAGCGGGGCGGGGTGACGGCGGTGCAGCTCCGCCTGAAGGATGCGAGCCCACGGGAGACGCTGCGCGTCGCCCGGGCGCTGGTCACTGCCCTCTCGGTGCCCGTCCTCCTCAACGACCGGCCCGACCTGGCGCTCGCCGCCGGCGCGGCCGGGGTCCATCTCGGGGCCGACGACCTCCCGGTGGCCCTCGCACGCCGGGTGCTTCCGCCGGCGATGATCGTGGGGGCGTCGGTGGGGGACGCGAGCGAGGTCCCCAACGGCCTCGAGGCCGACTACTGGGGCATCGGTCCCTGGCGCACCACCACCACCAAGCCGGGCGCCGGACCGGCCCTCGGCGCCGAAGGGTTCCGCCGGTTGGTGGCCCGCGCCGGTGGGAGGCCGTGCATCGCGATCGGGGGGGTCCGACCGGAGGACGTGCCGACGGTGATCGACTGTGGCGGTGTGGGCGTGGCGGTCGTCTCGGGCATCCTCGCCACCGCCGACGTCGAGACGGCGGCCCGGGCCTACCGGGCGGCAGCGAGCCGCTCCCGCCCCGCCGGCTGATCGGCTCCCGCCGGCTCGATCGCGCGCCGTTCAGTGCCCGCCCGCCGGGGCCGAGCCCTTCCCGCCCGGGTCCCGCGGCATCCGGCGCACCGCCGCCACGGCCCGCAGGTGCTCGTCATACGTCCGGGTGAAGACGTGCCGCCCGTCGGGCCGCGCCACGAAGAACAGGTACGGTACGTCGGCCGGATAGAGCGCCGCGACGAGGCTCTTCCGTCCCGGGGCGCAGACCGGGCCGGGTGGGAGGCCGGGGTGGAGGTAGGTGTTGTAGGGCGAGTCGATCAGATAGTCCTTCTCGAAGAGTCGGCTCTTCCGACGGCCGGTCTTGAGCTGGATCGCGTACTGGACGGTCGGATCCGCCTGGAGCGGCATCCGGCGCCGGAGCCGGTTGTGGTAGACCCCGGCGATGATCGCCCGCTCGTCGTCGTGCCGCGCCTCGCCCTCCACGATCGACGCCAGGGCGGTGAGCTCGAGCCGGGAGAGGCCCAGGGTGTCGAGCCGGGCGTCCCAGGCGGGATCCCACCCGCGGACGAAGTGCTCCGCCATGATTCGCACCAGCTCCCGTCCCCCGATGTCCACCGGCAGGAGATACGTCTCCGGGAGGAGGAAGCCCTCGAGCGAGCGGGCCGGTCCTGCCCCCGGGACACCGAGCGCCTCGATCAAGGCCGGGTCGCGGGCCGCCACCACGACCGAGTCGGCCGGGACGCCGAGCCGCTCCTCGGCCAGCGCCGCGATCTCCGCCACCGTGAGCCCCTCGGGGACGGTGAACCGGAGGGCGACGGCGCGCCCCTCTTCGAGCGTCCGGAGCACCTGGGTGGCGGAGGCGCCGGCGGGGAACTCGTAGACGCCGGCCTGGATCGACCGGTCGGCCCCGGTGAGCCGGGCCACGAGCTTGAACCAGAGGCGGTTGGTGACGACGCCGCGGGCCACGAGCG
>DATLZT010000052.1:0-8770 GCA_035573835.1 Gemmatimonadales bacterium | reverse complement strand
GGATCGCGAACCGCCTCATCGCCTGGCTCACGGGCGTCCGGATCCGCGACAACGGCTGCTCGCTCAAGGCCTATCGCCGCGAGCTGTTGGACCGGGTGCGCCTGTATTCCGACATGCACCGCTTCATCCCGGCCGTCGCGGCCGCCACCGCCGGGGCGGCGATCGCCGAGATCCCCGTCAAGCACCACCCCCGTCGCTACGGCGCGAGCAAGTACGGCCTCTCGCGGGTGGCCAAGGTGCTCGCCGACCTGCTCACGATCAAGATGATCGGCTCGTTCCGGGAGCGGCCGTTCGTGATGTTCGCCGGCGGCGCGGTGGCGGCCTTCCTCCTGGGGCTGTCGTTCGCCTTCGGATCGGCCGTGGCCTACCTCCAGTTCCGGCCGGAGAAGGCCACCGCCTTCGTCTTCCCCGCCTCCGCGCTCCTCTGGTTCGGGCTGGGGTGCTACCTCCTCATGCTCGGGCTCATCTCCGAGGTGGCGCTGCGGAGCCTGCGAGGACCCGGGGACGAGGTGCTCCCCGTCGTCCGCGAGGAGGCGCGCCCGGCGCGCTGAGACCATGGTCAGGACCGTCCTCGATACCCTCCCGACGACCACGGCACCCGCCGTCGCGGCCACCGCGGCGGGGACGCCGGTCTCGGTCGTCGTCCCCATCACCGAGCGACCGGAGTCGCTGACCGAGTTGTACCAGGAGTACCGGGCCCCGCTCCACGCGCTCGGCCGCACCTACGAGTTCATCTTCATCGGGGCGCCCTGGATCCGGGTGCTCACCGCCCCGCTCGCCGAGCTGGCGGCCCGGGGCGAGCCGATCCGCATCCTCGAGGTGGGCGAGCGGGTGAGCGAGGCCGCGATGCTCAAGCTCGCCGCGGAGCGGTGCCACCACCCGATCGTCGTCACCCTCCCCGCCTACGCCCGGGTGAAGGCCTCCGCGATCCTCGATCTCGTGGCCGCCGTGGAGCAGGGCGCCGACGTGGTGGTGGCGCGCCGCTGGCCCCGGCGCGACGCCTGGTTGAACCGGCTCCAGAACCGGGCCTTCCACCTGCTGCTCCGGCGGCTCACCGGCAGTCGGCTGAACGACGTGGCCTGCGGCGTGCGCGCCATGCGGCGGGAGGTCCTGGCCGAGCTCCCGCTGTACGGCGATTTCCACCGCTTCCTTCCCCTGCTCGCCCAGCGCGAGGGCTACCGGGTGGAGGAGATCCCCACGCCCCAACATCCCCACGACGCGCAGCCCCGGGTCCACCGGCCCGGGATCTACCTCCGCCGGCTGATCGACGTGCTCGGCCTGATGTTCCTGCTCCGCTTCACCGACAAGCCGCTGCGGTTCTTCGGCCTCCTCGGCGCCACGCTCAGCGGCGCGGGCGGGCTCCTCCTCGCCTTCCTGCTCCTGGAGCGGCTCGAGGGGGAGGGGATCGCCAACCGGCCGCTGCTCCTGCTCAGCGTGCTCCTCCTCACCCTCGGCGTCCAGGCCATCGCCCTGGGCCTGGTGGGCGAGATCATCGTGCACCTGGGCGCGTCGAGGCGCCGGGGATACCGGTTGCTGCGGGAGCGGTAGGAGGCAGGGCCGCGGGGCGCTACGCCAGCGAATGCCCGCCCATGCCCTCGCGGGCGGTGCCCCGCGCCAGCTGCTCGTGGCGCATCAGTGCGTCGGCGAAGAACTTGGTCGCCCAGTTCAGCACCTCGTAACGGCCGTACTCGCCGTCGACCGGCGCCGAGCCCTTGATCCCGCCCCGGAGGCCGGGATCGCCGGTGGTCCGGTTCTGCGTGGACTTGAGGAAGGCGAGCACCCGCGGCACCGGCTCGAGCCACTGCCGCTCGCCGGTGACGAGGTGGAGACGCATCCAGCAGTTGGCGATCTGCGCCTCGCCGGTGAGGCAGCTCCAGGCGGCGGCGCCCGACCAGTCGGCGCGGAAGCGGCCGGGGAGCCAGCCGTCGGACGAGACCCGCTCCGCCAGCGCCGCGGCGGCCCGCGCGGCCGCGCGGATGAAGCGCTCGTCCCCGAGCACGCGGCCCCCTTCCAGCAGCCCCCGCACCGTGTAGGCGATCGTGTGGAGCAGCGGCCGCTCCGGATCGTTCAGGCAGCAGGCCGGGAACCAGCCGTTGTCGCGCTGGAGCCGTACCACCGCACGCAAGTTCCGGATCGCCGCGGCGGTGAACGCCGTCTCGCCCAGCCGGCATCCCGCTTCCGCCAGCGCCCAGGCCACCCGCGCGTTGTAGAGCGTGCTGTCGCTCCGCGCGAAGCGGGAGTTCTCGCTCCGCCAGAGCCCGTCGGGATCCAGCATCGATACCAGGTACCCCGCCGCCCGCCGGGCCGACTCGGCGAAACCCGCCTCCCCGGTGTGCTCGTGAGCCGCCAGCCAGCCGAAGATCACCTGCCCCGTGTTGAACACCGCCGGCGTGCGCCCCTGGCCGATCACGCCCCCCTGTACCGCGCCCGACTCGAGCTGGATCGCCGTCTCCCAGCGCGCCGCCCGCACCGCGCGCTCGGCGAGCTCGGGGCGTCCCAGGTGCCGTGCCGCCTCCAGGAAGGTGGGGATGATGTACCCGGTCGTCTCGGGATACGAGGGCTGCCACCCCTGGCTCCGGAAGTACCGGTTCCAGGTGATGCTATACCCCCGCGAGAACCCGTCGTCGGGGGTCGCGTCCTGGGCCCGCACCAGCCAATCGATCGCCTCGCAGAGGTGAGGCCCGTGGTCGGGGTCGACCGGGTGGCCGCCGATCGGATGGCGCCGGAACTCGACGATCCGGCTCCGATGCAGTCTGCCGATGTGTTCCCGGGCGGCGGCCAAGACACGGTGGGGAGCTAGGGTGGGGGTCTCGATGTCGGCCCTCATGCCCTGCCGATTCGGTAGGGGGCGCGCCGGCCTTATCTTCCGGGTCCGAGCGCCCGAGTGTTGCACGGCCGCCACAGTCGTGGCGGTGGGAGACATTGGGCGCCGGCGGCCAGCGCTTGGCCCTGGACTTGCCGTTACCTCCCCCTAGTAACCGGCGGCGCGGTGCCGGGTTCCGGCCCCGGCGCCATCACGCGTCCCTTTCGGAGTCCCGTGACGAGCGAGCTCGGCGTCCCCGTGCAGACCGGCGCGGCACCCGCGGCGAGCCTGGAAGACCGGCGCAGGCTCGACCTCTCCCTCGCCCGCGGGATCGCCTGGACCGGCGCGATGAAATGGCTCGCCCAGCTCCTCAGTTGGGTGAGCACGATCGTGATCGCCCGGCTCCTGAGTCGGGAGGACGTGGGGATCTACGCGCTCGCCACGTTGTACATGGGATTCGTGCAGCTGGTGAGCGAGTTCGGGCTCGGATCGGCCATCGTGCAGCGGCGGGACCTCTCCCCCCGGCAGATCGCCGAGCTGGGCGGGCTGTCGGTGGCCCTGGGCGTGGGGCTCTGGGCGCTCAGCGTCGTGGCCGCCTGGCCGGTGGCGGCGTTCTTCGAGGCGCCTCCGCTCCGCTGGATCATCGCGGCCATGGGGGCCACCTTCGTGACGAGCGGCCTCAAGGTCCTCCCCCGCGCCCTCCTCTCGCGCGATCTGCGGTTCAAGCAGGTCGCGTCGCTCGAGGCCGCCGAGACGCTCTTCGTCACGGCCGCCACACTCTCGCTGGCGCTGCTCGGCTTCCGGTACTGGGCGCTCGCCCTCGGCGGGATCCTTGGCGCCCTGGGCGGTACCGCGCTCGCCATCCGGTGGCGCCCGCATCCGCTCGCCTGGCCGGCCAGCTTCGACGGCATCCGGAGCGCGGTCACCTTCGGGGGCCACCTGGTCGGCTCCCGGATCGCGTGGTATGGCTACAGCAACGCCGACTTCGCCATCGTCGGGCGGGTGCTGGGCACCGCCGCCCTCGGCGTCTACCAGATCGGCTGGAGCATCGCCACCATCCCGGTACAGCGGGTCAGCGCCCTGGTCGGTCAGGTGATCCCGGCCATCCTCTCGAGCGTGCAGCACGACCGTGCGGCGCTCCGCCGCTATTTCCTGCTGCTCACCGAGGGACTGGCGCTGGTCACCTTCCCCTTCTCAGTGGGACTCTGCCTGGTGGCGGAGGACGCCGTGCTGGTCCTCCTCGGCGCCAAGTGGGCGCCGGCGATCGTCCCGCTCCAGCTCCTCGCCGCCTATGCCGGCGTCCGGTCGGTCACCGTGCTCTTCAGCCACTTCCTCGTCGCGGCCAACCGCACCCGGGCGTCGATGCATTTCAGCCTGCTGGCGCTCGGCGTGTTGCCGCCGCTCTTCTGGCTTGGCACCCGCTGGGGCCCCGAGGGCGTGGCGGCCGCCTGGATCGTCGGCTATCCGCTCGTCGCGCTGCCGGCGTACCGGATGGTGACGGAGCTCACCGGGACCTCTTCCCGCGCCTACCTCGCCGCGATGATGCCCGCCGCCGGCGCCGCGGCGACGATGGCGGTGGCGGTGCTCGGCGTCCACCATGCGCTCCCCGAGGCGCTCCCCCGCGCCATCCGGCTGGCCCTCGACGTGGCCGTGGGCGTCCTGGTGTACGGCGGCGTGATCCTGGCCCTGCGGCGGGAGCGGGTGCGGCTCCTGGTCGCGCTGGTGCGCGATCGGCGCCGGTGACGCCGCCCTTCTTCATCGTCGGCTTCCAGCGGAGCGGCACCACGCTGCTGCGGATGATGCTGGACAGCCATCCGGACGTCGCCGTGCCCCTCGACACCGTCGGGATGTGGGCTCGCTACGCCGAGCGGATCGCGGAGTATGGTGACTTGGGGGACGAGTCGAACCTCCGCCGGCTGGTGGCCGATCTCCTCGCCGAGGAGCGGATCCGCCTCTGGCAGACGGCGCTCTCGCCGGACGACGTGCTGGCCCGCCGGAGCGGCGACTCCCTCCCGGGAGTGATGGAGGGATTCTACCGGGCCTACGCGGCGGCCCACGGGAAGCGGCTCTGGGGAGACAAGGATCCGGGCAACATGACCCGCCTCCATCTCCTCGACCGCTGGTTCCCCGGCTGCCGTTTCGTGCATATCATCCGCGACGGGCGTGACGCCTGCCTTTCCCAGCTCGAGCAGGACTTCGGGTTCGACGATCCCCTGGCCTGCGCCGAGTGCTGGCGGGAGCAAGTCTGGTGGGTGCGCCGGATCGGCCAGATCCTCGGTCCGGCGCGATACCACGAGCTCCGGTACGAGGACCTGGTGGCGGAGCCGGAGGCCCGGCTCCGGGCGCTGTGCCGGTTCCTCGGCATCGAGTTCGCCCCCGGGATGCTGGAGTACCACGCCCGGGTGGACCGATCGATCCCGGCGTCGAAGCGGCATATCTGGAAGCTGATCGACCAGCCGCCGCGGGCCGACAACGCCGAGCGCTGGCGGTCCAGGATGCCGCGCGGGATGCGGGTGGCGTTCGAGAAGCGGGCGGGCGCCGTGCTGCGGGAGTTGGGGTACGACACCCTGCCGGGCCGGCCGTCCGGGGCATATCTCGCCGAGCTCGGCAACCTGATCGGGCGGGGGTGGCGGGCGGTGAGGCGCAGGATCCACTAGCCCCCCGATCGCACCGACTCCGGCGGAGCTCCGAAGACCAGCCCACGGCCTCTACTCTCCCTCTTGAATCCAGAGCCATGAGTCGATCCGTCGGTGAATGGGCCACCTTCGGTCGCTTCCGGTGTATGGGGAAACGGACCGCGGGGGGGTATTGGCACTTGGACCTCGATGGCGTCCGGCCTGCCGCGGAGGGAGCGGTTCGTCCCAGAAACGCCGATGGCTTCCGCCTGGATAACTCTCCGATGAAGGTTGCGCTGCTGAGCTACCACTATCCGCCAAGCCCGTCGGTAGGCGGCCTCCGCGCGGAGAAAGTGGCTCGGGCGCTGGCTCGGGCAGGTCACGAGGTCAAGGTCATCGTCGCCGAGCGGCCAGCCAAGAGGGGTCAAGCGCCCGCCCCAGGCGAGAAGGGTCTGTACATCCACACCGTACGGCCCTTGCCAGGCCCCCGCGATGCGGTGCTCGCAGTAAAGCGACGCTTCGACTGCCTCGCCGGCCACGATCCCGGCAGCGAGCCAGCCCAGCCGGATCCGGCCGCGGACGAGATCGGGGAGAGCGAGTGGCCATCTGCCCGGACGGTACCCACCTGGAAGCGCTGGATCTTCTCCTTCCTGTGGCTGCCGGACGAGCATCAGGGCTTCATCCTGCCGGCGGTGATCGCGGGGTGGCGCGCGATTCGGGCGGGGGCGGATCTGCTGTACACGACGGCGCCGCCGCATTCCGTGTCGCTGGCCGGCTTGGTGCTCAAATGGCTCACGGGGGTCCGTTGGATCATCGAGCTGCGGGATCCCTGGACCGACAACCCGGCCAAGGCGGAGCACCATCGCTCTCGCGCGAGCGATCGGCTCGAGCGCTGGCTCGAGCAAGCCTGCCTCCGCTCCGCCGATGGTGTGGTGGCCGTCTCGGACGGTATCCGTCAACTGCTGATGACCAGACTGTCGCCCCCGGCAGCGACCAAGACGATCGTGGTCCGGAACGGCATCGACCGGCTGGTGCCACCCCGGGAAGTCGCGACACACCGACCGCTTCGCGTCGTCCACGTCGGCACGTTCTACCACCGCCGGGATCCGCGGCCGTTCCTGGAGGCGCTGGCGATCGTGTGCCGCCGCCGCGGGCTGTCGCGGGAGGATATCCGGGTGGACCTCGTGGGCCGGTGCCGCTGGTTCCATGACGTATCGGTCGAAGCAGCTGCACACGCCCTCGGCCTTGACGGGGTGGTGCACTTCCATGACTGGGTGCCGCGGGCGGAGGCGCAGCGACAGATCGAGCATGCCGATCTCCTGCTGTTGCTCGCGCTCGAACAGCCCACTCAGATTCCCAACAAGCTGTACGACTACCTGGGTGCACGGGTGCCAATCCTTGCGCTGGCCGATGCTGACGGTGAGACGGCGAGTCTGCTCCGGCAGGTCGGCGGGCACCATATTGTCTCCACCACCGACCCCGGAATCATCGCCGAAGCGCTTGACCGTGCCTTGCCGCTCGAGGGTCGGTGTCCGGGCACCGAGGGCGATGCGGCGTTGCTCCACGAATGGACCACCGAACGCCAGATGGCTCGGCTCGTGGCGTTCCTCGACGGCGAGCGCCCGCAACGGCCCACGCGTACCCCTCGCTTGACCCGCCTCGTCAAGACGCCGTAGGTTTCGGCACACATCCTGCATTCTTGATTCATCGTCGACCTCGGGGCCCGTGCGGGCGCCGATCCCTGCCCACACGTTCCCTGTCGGACCGCGTAGGAGGCACTTCTGCCCGAACAGCTGGAGCCGCTCCGTCTCTTCGCCCGCGCCGTCGCCCGCCCGCACGCCGCGTTGCGGGCGGTGTGGGAGCTGGCAAAGGGATGGTACTACAAGATCAGCTATCCGCTGCGAGGAGTTCGCTTCGAGGCGGGACGAAACTTCCGGGTGGAGGGCCGGCTCATTGTGCGCGGGCCTGGCCGGGTGATATTCGGCGACGACGTGCGCGTCGGCATGACGGTCACGCCCTGGACTTACAGCCCTGAGGCAGTGATCGAGATCGGCGACGGTACCCTCCTCAATGGCACCCGGTTCGGCTGCCAGCGCTCGATTGTGGTCGGCCCGCGGGGAATCCTGGCCGATGCCCGCATCATGGACACCGACTTCCACAGCGTTCACCCGGATCGGCACAGTCCTACCGCTCCGGTCCGGGTGCGCCCGGTGATCCTCGAGGAAAACGTCTGGGTGTGCGCCCAGGCGGGATTGCTGCCGGGAACGATCATCGGCCGCAATTCGGTGGTGGCCTTCGGCAGCGTCTGTTCCGGGGTTTACCCGGCTGACTCATTGATCGCAGGGAATCCCGCACAGGTGGTCAAGTCGATCTCCGAGCCCGGGCACGCCGCAGCCGAGGCCGCGACGATCCGGTCATACCACCCCGCCCAGCTCTCATGAGGGTTCTCCTCGTCAGTTATCACTATCCTCCGGACCCAGCCGTCGGCGGACTGCGCGCGACGAAAGTCGCCGCGGCGCTCCAGGCGAACGGCCATGACGTCACAGTGATGGCGTCGTCTCGAACCGACGGCTACCGCGCTCCGAGAACCGAGGCCGACAGGCAAGCACCGGGCGTCAGTATCCATCGCATTACCCCAGTCCCCAATCCACGCGACATATATGGGCTTCTGAAGGGGCGCTTCCACCGCCACGCCGACTCGCCCGGCCCACATGGCGCGAGCACCCCATCGGGTACCTCGCCAGCGGTGCCCGCCTGGAAGCGGGCGCTCTTTTCCTTACTGTGGCTCCCCGATCCCATGCAGGGTTTCGCCCTCTCCGTTCTCGCAGCCTACTTCACTCGGGTTCGGAGCAGGCCAGATCTGGTCTATACGACTGCGCCGCCGTTCTCCACCCACTTGGCAGGCCTTGTTCTCAGGAGCGCGCTTGGGATTCGCTGGGCGGCGGAATTCCGCGATCCGTGGACCGACAATCCCTGGAAGCCTCGCTCGGTACGCACCGGATTCAGCGACGCCGCTGAGCGCTGGCTGGAGCGCCGGGTGCTGGGCACGGCGGATCACATCGTCTGCGTCTCGGAGGGCATTCGCTGCGGCTTGGCCGGCAAGGTCCCGCCGACGCTCCACGACCGGTTCCTCGTGGTGCGCAACGGCATCGACCAACTGGCGCCGGCGCCGCCGCCCCGCTCCGCCGGCGCCCCGTTCCGGATCGTCCATGTCGGCACCTTCTACCACCGGCGCGACCCGCGGCCGTTCCTCACCGCCCTGGCGGCGGTGATCCGGCGGCGGGCGCTCACCCCGGCCGATCTCCGGGTCGAGCTCATCGGGCACTGCCGCTGGTTCGACGGCGTGTCGATC
>DATLZT010000051.1:0-20408 GCA_035573835.1 Gemmatimonadales bacterium | reverse complement strand
CCCGGGATGGGTACAAACCCTCGAATCCCCCGCCGAGGCCCGCATGACCGCGACCGCTCCCCGCCGCGATGTCCACCGCCCCGCCGCATCGGCGGGGCCGCTCGATCTCGTCCTGCTCGCCCTCTGGTGCGGCATCCTGGCGGGCGTGGCGGAGCTCCTGGTGCTGGGCTTCGGGCGGTACGTGCGGCGGGAGATCGTCTTCACCGGACGGGACGTGATCTGGATGGCGCCCGCCGCCGGCGCCGCGCTCTTCGCCCCGATCGGCGCCGCGCTGGCCCTGGCCGCCCGCCGGCGGCCCTCGCTGCCGTCGTGGCCCCTCGCACTCGCGGTGCTGGGCTCCCTCCTGTTCTTCGGCTCGCTGATCCGCATCCCGGAGCTGCACTGGGCCGCCTCGCTCCTCCTCGCCGTCGGCCTCGGCGTCCAGGTGGCGCGGCCCCTCTCGCGCCGAACCGCGGGCTTCGTGCGGCTCGTCCGGCGCACTACCCCATGGCTCCTCGGCCTCGTGCCGGCCATCGCGCTGGGGCTGCATGGCTGGCTGGCGCTGCGGGAGCGCCGGGCCCTGGCGGCGCTCCCGGCCGCTCCGGACGGTGCGCCCAACGTCCTCCTCATCATCCTCGACACCGTGCGCGCGATGAATTTGGGCCTCTACGGGTACCATCGCCCCACCACCCCCAACATCGACCGCTGGGCCCGGGGCGGCGTGGTCTTCCAGCACGCGCTCTCACCCAGCTCCTGGACCCTCCCCTCGCATGCGAGCCTGTTCACCGGGCGCTGGGTCCACGAGCTCGGCACCGACTGGAACCGCGCCCTCGACGACCGCTTCCCCACCCTTGCCGAGCGGCTCCGGGCGCACGGCTACGCCACGGCGGGCTTCGTCGCCAACGTCGCCTACGCCAGCGGGGAGGTCGGCGTCGCGCGCGGGTTCATCCACTACGAGGACTACCTGGTCACCCCCCGGCGGACCATCGAGTGCATCCCGCTGGGCCGCCTGCTCACCCAGAGCCGCCGGGTCCAGCGATTCCTGAACGAAGTGCTGGGCTGGCAGGGGAGCCGCAAGAGCGGGCGGACGGTGAACCGGCAGTTCCTGGACTGGCTGGACCGGTCCGACTCGAGCCGACCGTTCTTCGTGTTCCTCAACTACATCGACGTCCACGACAACGTCGTGCTGCCGCGGTTCCGGCGCCGCTTCGAGGCGGACAGCATGCCCCCGGTGGCCCGGCCGTATCCCCATCGCTGGACCCGGCGGGAGGCGACGCGGCTGGTGGCGGGCTACGACGAGGCGCTCCTCTCCCTCGACGCCCACGTGGGGGCGCTGCTCGACTCCCTCGCCGCGCGCGGTCTCCTCGGGCGGACCCTGGTGGTGCTCTCCTCCGACCACGGCCACGAGTTCGCCGAGCACGGGCTCGTCTCCCACGGCAACACGCTGTACCGGCCGTCGCTCGAGGTGCCGCTGGTCTTGGCCTGGCCGGGTCGGGTGCCGGCCGGGCGCCGCGTCGCCACCCCGGTCTCGCTGCGCGACCTCCCGGCCACCATCCTCGACCTGACCGGCATGCCCGCACACGGGGCGCTCCCCGGCCGGTCGCTTGCCCGGCTCTGGTCGGGAGACGACCCCGGCGTGCGGTCGACGGCGGACACGCTGCTCGCGAGCGTGCAGCGGGTGTGGAACCTCCCCGGGTTCTACCCGGCGATGCAGGGCGACATGCACTCGGTGCTGTTCGGCGGGCTTCGCTACATCAAGAACCTGGGGACGGGCGGGGAGGAGCTCTACGATTTCGAGACCGACACCCTCGAGCTCCACGACCTGGCGGGAACGCCGCGCGGTCGGGCGGCGCTCCCCGCCTACCGCGAGGCGCTCGCGGCGCTGCTGGGGACCGGGGCCCGGTCGGTGGCGGGCCGACGCCCGGGTCCACCGGCCTCACGTGGGGCGTCGGCCGGCGAATCGCGCCTCGGCGCGGCTGTTGTCGCTGGCGTTCACCAGCAGGAAATCATGGTCGCCGGTCGGCGCCGGGATGGCGCGGATCACGACCGCGTCGCCCACGGACCAGCCCGAGGCCACCGGCGCGTAGGGGAGTCGAACCTCCCAGATGGTGGCGTCCGAGAGATGGACCCGCACGCCGCCGTTCGCGACGGAATCGACGACGAAGGACTCGGGCGCGGGCCAGGAGCGGTAGGCCGGCACCACGAACTCGCCGGGGCGCTGCGCCGCCGCGGTCGAGGGGAAGCCGATGAGGACCAGGCCCAGGACGGCGGCCGCGGGACGGATGATCGTTAGGGACATGACTGCCTCCGATGGTGACCCCTCGTCCACGATATCACCCTCCCGGGATTCCGTCCACCGGGCGGGCGTGATCGGCCGGCGGCTGGGCACGGGACTGATCGCGCTCCTGGCCGTGGGCCTCGGCGCCTTCGGCACTACCGCCCCGCCGCACTGGCTCCTGGCGCGGATCGAGCGCCTCTGGCCCGGCTGCCTGTTCCACCTGCGCGCCCGGGATCGGGTCGTCGCGCTGACGATCGACGACGGTCCCGACCCCGTCACCACGCCCCGCATCCTCGACCTCCTCCGGCGGCACGGCGCCCGGGCCACGTTCTTCCTGATCAGCGGGCGGATCTCGCCCGGCACGGCGCCGGTGGTCCGCCGCCTGGTGGCCGAGGGCCACGAGGTCGGCAATCACCTCACCCGGGACGAGCCCGGCATCCGGCTCGGCCCCGTCGGGTTCGAGCGCGAGCTCCGCCGGGCCGATGCCGTCCTCTCCCACTTCGCCCCGGTGCGATGGGTGCGTCCCGGCTCCGGCTGGTATTCCCGCCCCATGATCGCGGCGATCCGACGCCGCGGCGGACGGTGTGCGCTCGGATCGGTTTACCCCTTCGACGCCCAGGTCCCCTCGCCGCGCTTCGCCGCGCGATACGTCGTGGGCAACGTCCGTCCCGGCTCGATCGTGATCCTGCACGACGGGGGCGAGCGCGGCGAGCGCACCGTCCGGGCCCTCGGCTCGATCCTCCCCGCGCTCCAGCGGCGCGGCTACCGGGTCCTCACCCTCTCGGAGGCCGCCGGGCTCGTCTCGGAGCGAGCGGCACGGGCCGCCTCTGGTCGGACTCGCTCCCCGGTGCCATTATGCGGTGGAGTGACGACCCAGCCGGCATCCAGGCGGCGTGACGGGTTTCCATGGCCGGAGGTCCCGTGAGCGGGGAAGCCGAGAAGATCCGCAAGAGCGACGCCGAGTGGGAGCGCCAGCTCTCCCCCGAGCAGTTCCGCGTGACGCGGCGTCGGGGCACCGAGCGGCCGTTCACCGGCGAGTACCACGACTGCACCAAGTCGGGCGTCTACACCTGCGTCTGTTGCGGCGCCGAGCTCTTCAGCTCGGCCGCCAAGTTCGACTCGGGCACCGGATGGCCCAGCTTCTGGGCCCCGATCTCCGCCGACGCGGTGGAGACGGAAGTGGACACCAGCTTCTTCCTGCGCCGGATCGAGGTCCACTGCGCCCGTTGCGACGCCCACCTGGGCCACGTCTTCGACGACGGCCCCGAGCCCACGGGCCAGCGCTATTGCATCAACTCCGCCTCCCTCCGGCTGGTCGAGGGCGAATGAGGCTCCTCCTCCTCAGCAACTCGACCAATCCGGGGGGCGGGTACCTCGCGCACGCCGCCCCGAGGATCCGCCGGTTCCTCGGGCCGGACGCGCGGCGGGTCGCGTTCGTCCCCTACGCCGCGGTCACCGTCTCCTACGACGCCTACGCCGCGCGGGTGGCCGAGGCGCTCGGCGCCTTGGGCCACGAGATCGTCCCGGTGCACCGCGCCGCCGATCCGGCCGCGGTGGTGCGCGCAGCCGACGCCGTCGCGGTGGGTGGCGGTAACACCTTCCGGCTCCTCGCGCGACTCTACGAGACGGGGCTCCTCGAGGTCATCCGGGACCGGGTCGGCGCGGGAGCGCCCTACCTCGGCTGGAGCGCCGGTTCCAATGTCGCCTGCCCCACGATCCGGACCACCAACGACATGCCGATCGTCGAGCCGCCGTCGTTCCGCGCGCTCGGATTGGTGCCGTTCCAGATCAATCCGCACTACACCGACGCCCGCCTGCCGAACCACCAGGGCGAGACCCGGGACGAGCGGCTGGCCGAGTTCGTGGCGCTCAACCCCGAGATGACCGTGATCGGCCTCCCGGAGGGCGCCATGCTCCTGGTCGAGGGCGGTCGGGTCGAGTTGCTCAGCGGGCGCCCCGCGCGAATCTTTCGGGCCGGGCGGCCGCCGCTGGAACAACCGCCGGGCCCGATCGAGCTCCACCCGGCGGTGGCCGGCTGGGCCAGCGGAGGCGCATGGCTCGGGGAGGCACCGGTGACGAGCGGTGAGGGTACATAACCGGGGCCCCGAGCGGGCCGGAAGGAGAGGTCGTGAACGCAGTGGCAGGCGGGTCGCCCAGCCTCTTCGAACCGGGCGATCGAACGATTCGCGCCGCCCGGGAGCAGCTCCAGATCTGGGGCTACAAGCTCAGCGACGAGGCGGTGCGGCGGCTGGTGCGGATGATCCTCGAGAGTGAGGGTCCCCGGATCCAGGGCGAGGCTCGGCAACGGGCCGAGGCCGCGCTCCGCGCGCTCGAGCAGGCGCATCAGGCGGCGGTCCGGCAGCTCGCGCAGCACGGGCGGAACCTCGCCGGGGGGCCGGCCGCATCGGGCGAGGCCGAAGCCGCGGCGACGGGCCAGCCGAGGGACGAGGCGGGGAACGCCGCCGAGCTGGTACGCCAGAAGCTGGCGGAGGCGGCGCAGGGCGAGGGCTACTTCTCGGCCGAGCCGCCCAAGCGGCGGGGACTGTTCGGCTTCCGCCGGCGCTGGGGGAAGGCCCAGCCGCCGGAGCCGGAGGACGAGGACGAGACCGATATCCTCCTGTTCACCCAAGGGGAGGCAAGCACCGCTCCGCCACGGGATCGGCCGGCGGGCGGCGAGGGACGTCCCTTCCTCCGCCGCCCACCCCGCTGAGCCCGCTCAGCCGGCCGCGCGGATCGTCCCGACGATCGGCGGTTGGGCGGGAATGATCTTCGTCTCCGGCTCCGCCGGCGGCTCGATGCGCCGGGGGGGCGGGTCCTGGGCGGCGAGCGCCCGGGCCGCCAGCGTCGCCTGCACCCGCTGCTGCACCACGTGTGCGGCCGGGAGCGGGAGCCGGAACTCCTCCACGTAGTAGCTCACCGCCTTCTCCAGCGGCAGGAATCCCTCGAGCAACTGGGTGAAGCCGAGCGCGTTGTGGACGTGGGTCGCCTCGACCGCCTCGGACGCCCGCGCACCCAGCAGGCGGGCGAGGCGGATGGTCGTTTCGTGGTGCTCGCGCCGGAACTTGAGATGCTCCCATACCCGGCCGGGATGGAGCAGCTTCCAGCCGCGCAGGGGCGGGATCGGCGCCCGGAGCGGGAGCGCGTCGAGGTCGAGACTCACCAGCCCGCGGGTCCGTACCGGCTCCTGCATCGCGGCCGGGACCGGGACCACCCGGAAATAGAGCTCCACCGCGTCGAGGATGGGGATCCGGCTGGCGAGGTCCCCCGCGAACGCGACCAGTTGGGCGGCGTAGGTGTCCACCACGGCTTCCCATGCGGCGGCCTGCGCCACCCGGATCCGCGGGCGGAGCGACTTCGGGAACCGGTGTACCGACATCCGGCTCGGCAGGGGCATGCGGCGCGTCTCCGGTGGCGCCGGTGACGTCGATCGGGTCGGTCGAGGGCGGGAGCAATAATCAGGCCGTCCGGACCCGCCCTGGAGCCGGATGTGACTGCGCCGGAAAGAGTTAGGGTAGATCCCGGCGCCCCGGTGAGGAGTTGGGGATCGGCTGGGCCGGGAGCATTCTGCGGCTGGGCCTGTCGGATTGCGGGGCGGGCCGACGTGGCGGTCGGAAGCGCGGGCCGCCCGAGCGCGGGCCACCCGAGCGCGGGCCGCCCGTCGGAGTCAGTCGGCGGGGTAGAAGCGCCGTCCCTCGCGAGCCATGGCGCGCAGCGTCTCGGTGGGACGGAATCGGTCGCCGTGCGCCGCCGCCAGCGCGTCCAACTCCAGCACCACCTTGGCGGCACCGAGATCGTCGATCATCCGGAGCGGGCCGCCACGGAACGGCGGGAAGCCGAAGCCGAAGATCGCCCCGATGTCGCCGTCGCGAGGGGTGCGTACCACCCCCTCGCCGACCGCCATCGCCGCCTCGTTCAGCATGGCGTAGACCAGCCGTCGCTCGACCGCGTCGGGACCGATCCCCTCCTTGGGCCGCACCCCCAAGGTGTCGTAGACGCTCTCGTCCACCCCGGTCTTGCGTCCCTCGTGGTAGACGTAGAACCCGCGACCGTTCTTCCGTCCCAGCCGCCGGTCGGCGAGGAGGGTGCCGACCGCCTCGGCCGGCTCGAGCCGGTCGCCGAACGCCTGGTGCATCACCTTGGCGGCCTTCGCCGCCACGTCGAGCCCCACTTCGTCCAGCAGCGCGATCGGCCCCACCGGGAAGCCGAATCGCGTCATCGTCCGGTCGATCACGTCGATCGGGACGCCCTCCTCGAGCAACCGGCCCGCCTCGTTGAGGTACGGCGTGAGGATGCGGTTCACCCAGAAGCCGGGGCGGTCGCGCACCACGATGACCGTCTTCCCCATGCGCCGCCCGAAATGCACCGCCGTCACGATCGCCCAGGGCTCGGTGCCCTCGTGGGGGATGACCTCGAGGAGCGGCATCTTCTCCACCGGGGAGAAGAAGTGCATCCCCAGCACCCGCCCCGGGCGCTCGGCCCCGGCGGCGATCTCCCCGATCGGGATCGTCGAGGTGTTGGTCGCGACGATCGCCTCGGGCGGGATCGCCCTCTCGACCTCGCGGAGCACCTGTCGCTTCACCTCGAGGTCCTCGAACACCGCCTCGATCACGAGGTCGGCGTCGCGGAAACCGGCCCAGTCCACCCCGCCGGAGAGCAGCGCCGCCAGGCGCCGGTACTCGTACTTCGTGATCCGCCGCCGCTTGAGCCGCCCGGCGAGGATGTCGGTGGCGGCCTTGAGGCCCTTCCCGACGCGGGCGAGGTCGGTATCCTTGAGCCGGGCCTGCACGCCCGCCTGGGTCACCGCGGTGCCGGCAATCGCCGCCCCCATGAACCCGGCGCCCACCACCGCGAGCCGTTCCACCGCCCGGGGCTCGGCCGCGACGCCGGGCGGCAGCCCGTTGTCCTTCTTGAGCGCGGTCGAGGCGAAGAAGATCCGGACCAGCTTGCGGGAGACGTCGCTCACCGCCAGCTCGCCGAATCGGCGATGCTCCAGCTCGTAGCCGGCCCGTTCCCCCCGCTCCAAGCCCACCCGCACGGCCTCGAGCGCGGCGAGCGGCGCCGGGTAGTGTCCGCCGGTCTTCTCGAGGACCGCCTTGCGCGCCTGGCCGAAGAGCACGGCGCGTCCGGGCGGCGTCCGTTCGAGGACGCCGCCGAGGAGACCGCCGGGCGCGCGCCGGGTGGGCTTCCCCTCGCGGGCGAGCCGCTCGGCCGCCGCCACCGCCACCCGGCGCAGGATGCTCGGCGGTACCAGCTCGTCGACCAGCCCCAGCCGGTGGGCCTTCGCCGCGGGCTCGCTCTTCCCGGCGAGGATGATGTCGAGGGCGGCGCGCACGCCGATGAGCCGCGGCAGCCGCTGGGTGCCGCCGGCGCCCGGGATGATGCCGAGCTGGACCTCCGGGAGGCCGAGCTGCGTCTTGGGATGGTCCGTCGCCACGCGATAGTGGCAGGCGAGCGCCAGCTCGAGCCCCCCGCCCAGGCAGGCGCCGTGGATCGCCGCCACCACCGGCTTGGGGTAGTCCTCCACCCGCTGGAGCATCGCCTGCCCCTCGCGGCTGAGCTCCTCGGCCTCGGCCTGGCCGCGGAGCCGGGTGAACTCGTCGATGTCCGCGCCGGCGATGAAGATGTCGGGCTTGCCCGAGATCAGGACGACGGCCCGCACCGCGGGGTCGCCGCGGAGCCGGGCGAACGCCTCCTCCAGCTCCCGTTTCACCCCGGCGGTGAGCTTGTTCACCGGCTCGCCCGGCAGATCGAGCGTGAGGACGGCGACGCCGTTCTCCACGGCGATGCGCACTGCGGACGGGGCGGCGGTGGCGGTCATCGGCTCACGCCCTCTCGAGCACCATGGCGAAGCCCATCCCGCCCTGGGCGCAGATGGAGATGAGGCCGAACTGTACCTCGCGCCGGCGCATCTCGTTGGCGAGTGTGGTGGCGATCCGGCCGCCGGTCGCGGCGAAGGGATGTCCGATCGCGATGGAGCCGCCCATGACGTTGGTACGGTCCCAGTCGAGCTCGCCCAGCGGGCCGGGGAGGCCGAGTCGATCGGCCCAGGCCTTGGAGGCCCAGGCCTGCGCATTGGAGAGCACCTGCGCGGCGAAGGCCTCGTGGATCTCCCAGAGCCCGATGTCCGACCAGGCGATGCCGGCCCGCTCGAGCGCCTTGGGCACGGCCAGCGCCGGCCCCATGAGGAGTTGCCAGCCGGGATCCACCGCGGCGGTGGCATAGCTCCGGATGTACGCCAGCGGCTCGAGCCCCAGCGCGCGGGCCTTGTCGTCCCGCATCACCAGGACCGCCGAGGCCCCGTCGGTGAGCGGCGACGAGTTCCCCGCCGTGACGGTCCCGTAGCGACGGTCGAAGACCGGGCGGAGGGCCGCCAGCGCCTCGAGCGAGGTGTCGGCCCGGATCCCGTTGTCGCCGGTGACGACCTGGTCCATCGCCGGCCCGCCGAACCACGGCGCGATCTCCGCGGTGAGCCGGCCGTCGGCCGTGGCCGCCGCGGCGCGCTGGTGGCTCCGGAGCGCGAGCCGGTCCTGCTCCTCGCGCCCGATCCCGTTCTCCTTGGCCATCTTCTCCGCCGACTGGCCCATCGACTCGCCGGTCGAGGGCTCCGCGATCGCGGGGCTCACCGGGACGAGGTCGCGGGGGCGTACCGAGGCGAACGCCATGACCCGCTGCCGCAGGGTTTTCGCCTTGCTGGCCTCCACCAGGATCCGGCTGAGCCGCCGCGAGTGGAGGATCGGGATGTCCGACAGCGATTCCACCCCGCCCACCAGGAGGGTGTCGGCGTGCCCCAGGGTGATCTGGTCGTAGGCGTAGCTGATCGCCTGGCCGGCCGAGGCGCAGGCGCGGTTGAGTGAGTAGGCCGGGATGTCGGGCGGGAGCTGGGGCAGCAAGCTCACCTCGCGCGCGACGTTGGGCGTGAGCGGCGAGGCGACCACCTGGCCGAAGGCGACCTCGTCGACTTCCCGGCCGGGAAGCCCGACGCGGAGGAGCAGCTCCCGCGCCGCGTGGCGCGCGAGCTCGACCGCGGGGACGTCACGGAACACCGTGCCGCTCTTGGCGAAGGGGGTGCGGACGCCCGCGACGATCGCGGGACGGGGGGAACTGGCCATCGTGTTATTTTCGTCTGGGGTGACGGCCGGTCAGACGCGTTGCGCCACCACCGACGCCACGGCCCGCCAGCGGTCCGGCCCGGCCGGCTCGACCACCTCGCGCCCGTGGACGATCTCCAGCGGGGCCACCAACCGGGCGAGCTCGCCGGCGCGCAGCAGATGGTCGTCGCTCCGCGGCCCCCAGCCGAGCTGCCGTTGCAGGTCGAGGAACGTCTCCATCATCAGGTAACCGCCCGGGGCCACCGCGTCGCGGATCCGGGGCATGCGGGCCCGGTCAAGATAATTGAAGACCAGGACCACATCAAAAACGCCCCAGTCGGGCCAGGTGCCCTCGAGATCCGCCGCCAACCATTCGACCTCGACCCCGAGCTCCGCGGCCTTGCGGCGGGCGGCTTCGAGCTTCGCGTGGTCGCGGTCGGCGGCCACGACCCGCGCCCCCCGCGCCGCCGCGGCGAGGCTGTGGCGCCCGTCGCCGCAGGCGAGGTCGAGCACCCGTGACCCGCGCCGGATGAGGTGAGCGTGCCAGAGGAACCAGGTACTGGGTCGGAGAGACGGCGGAACGGAGGGTGGGGGCACGCCGAGATGTCCTCGCATCGTTCGTCGCTGAGCCAGCTCACGGCCCGGCCGGTGGACCTGCTCGTCATCGGCGGCGGGATCACCGGGGCCGGGATCGCCCGCGACGCCGCGATGCGCGGCCTCCGTACGATCCTCGTGGAGCAGCACGACCTGGCGTGGGGCACCAGCTCCCGCTCCAGCCGGCTCATCCATGGCGGGCTCCGCTACCTCGAGCAGCACCACTTCCGCCTCGTCTTCGAGGCGAGCCGCGAGCGCCGCGTCCTGTTGCGCATCGCCCCCCATCTCGTCCGCCCCACCCCGTTCCTCGTGCCGGTTCGCCGGGGCGATCGGCTCTCCCGCTGGCGCCTCGCCGCAGGACTCTGGCTCTACGACATGCTCGCGCTGTTCCGCAATGTGGGCAGGCACCGGATGCTGGGCAAGCGGGAGGTCCTCGCGCGCGAGCCGATGCTCCGCGAGCGCGGCCTGCGGGGCGGCGCGCTCTACTACGACGCGGTCTGCGACGACGCCCGGCTGGTGGTGGCCACCGCCCGCTCGGCGATCGCCTACGGCGCGCTGGTGGCCAACTACATGCGGGTCGAATCGCTCGATCGCGCCGGCGACCGGGTCCAGGGCGCCGTGGTGGAGGACCGGCTCACCGGGGCCCGGGGCGTCGTGGCCGCCGCGGTGGTGGTGAACGCCACCGGCCCCTGGAGCGATCACGTCCGCCGCCTCGAGGACCCGGGCGCCGCCCCGCTCCTCCGGGCCACCCGCGGGAGCCACATCATGGTGCCGCGCCGACGGCTGGGGAACACCGGCGCCGTCACGCTCACCAGTCCCATCGACGGACGGGTGATGTTCATCGTCCCCCATGGGGACCTGTCCCTCGTCGGCACCACCGACGCCGACACCGCCGAGTCGGCCGACGAGGTGCGGCCCACCCAGGACGACGTCGTCTACCTGCTCCGCTCCGCCAACGCGCTCTTCCCCAGCGCCCACCTCGGCCCGGAGGACGTCGTCGCGGCCTGGGCCGGGCTCCGCCCGCTCCCGGCGAGCCCCGCCGAGCTGCCGCCGTCCGCCCGCTCGCGGGACCATCTCATCGTGCGCGGCCCCGCCGGGATGTTCACCATCGTGGGCGGCAAGCTCACGACCTACCGGGCGATGGCCGAGGCAATGGTGGATCTGGTGGTGGAGGACCTCCGCCGCCTCGACGGGCGCGGGCCGCTGCCGGCGCCGCCCACCGACGAGGAGCCCCTTCCCGGCGGCGAGGCCGCGGACCTCGAGCCGCTGCGCCAGCCGGGGCGCGAGCTGGGACTGCCCGACGCGACGATCGAGCACCTCCTCCGCCATTTCGGCACCGAGACGGCCGCCGTCTACAACCTGGCCCGTGCCGACCGCACTCTCCTCGAGCCGCTCCACCCCAAGCACCCGGCGATCGAGGCCGAGGTGGTCCACGTCACCCGGCGCGAGCTGGCCCGCCGGGTCGACGACGTGCTGATGCGGCGCCTCCACCTCTATCATGAATTGCCGGATCACGGCCTCCAGTCCGCCCGGCGGACCGCCGAATTGATGGGACGGGAGCTGGGGTGGGGCCCGGAGCGGTGCGAGGCGGAGGCCGAACGGTACGAGGCGCTGGTGCGGCGCTGGGATCCCGCCGGCGAGGCGTGACCCGGCGGCTCAGCCGGCGGTGGCAGCCACCCGGGCCACGTTCGCCCCGAGCTCCTCGAGGGTGATCGGCTTCACCAGCAGCCGGTCCCGCGGCAGCGCCTCCCCGTCGGCGGCGGAGAGCTGGGAGAGGTCGCCCGAGAGGATGAGCAGGCGCCGCGCGAGCGCGGGGTGACTCTGGCGCAGCGCCCGGTGCAGCGCCACGCCGTCCATCCTGGGCATGCGCAGGTCGGCGACGATCACGTCGACCGGAAGCGCGTCGAGACGGGCCAGGGCGTCGAGCCCGTCGCTCGCCTCGTGGACCGTGGCACCGCAGCGCCGGAGGTACTTGACCATGGGCCGCCGGAGTGGCTCCTCGTCCTCCACCAGCAGCACCCGCACCCCCGCGAGGCCCCGCGCCGCCGGCCGATCCGGCTCCACCGCCGGTCCGTCGCCCGCCAGATCCTCGCGCTGGGCGGCCGGCAGGGAAACGAGGAAACTCGCCGGTTGCCCGGGACGGGATTCCAACTCCAGCGTCCCCCCCATCTCGCGAACGATCTGCCGCGAGATGTAGAGCCCGAGCCCGGTTCCCTGCGCCCCCTTCGACGTGACGAAGGGATGGAAGAGCCGCCCGGCGATGGCGGCCGGGATCCCGGGCCCGTTGTCCGCCACCCGGAGCATTACCCGCCCCGCCTCGGCCCAGGTGGCCACCAGGAGCCGCCGCGGGGGACGGACCTGCCGCAGCGCGTCGATGGCGTTGCTGAGCAGGTTCACGCAGACCTGCTCCAGCCGGAGCGCGTCGCCCCAGATCGGCGGGAGATCCTCCTCCATCCGGCTCTCGAGCGTGATCTCGTCGACCCGGAACTGGTAGGCCACCAGGTCCAGCGCATCCCGCAGCGAGCGGTTCACGTCCACCCGCCCGGCGTGGCGGTCGCCGCTGCGGACGAAGCGGAGGAGCCCGGCCACCAGCTTCCCCGCCCGTTGCCCCTGCCGCAGGATCTGCTGCATCTCGGCCCGGAGCTCGGGCGCGAGCTCGGGATCCGTCGCCCGGTTGCCCGAGAGCGCCACGATCGCCATCAACGGGTTGTTGACCTCGTGCGCCACGCCGGCCAGGAGCTCCCCCGCCGCGACGAACCGTCCCTGCTCCTCCGCCCGGTCCCGGAGCACCCGGGTCATCTGGTTGAAGTGCCGCGCCAGCCGCCCGATCTCGTCGTCGCGGTGCACCGGGATCTCCACTCCCAGCTCCCCCTCCGCCACCCGGCCGAGCCCCGCCTCGAGGGCCCTGAGTGGCCGCTCGATCCGGCGGCGGGCGACGACCACCAGCACCGGGACGAACAGCACACCGCCCGCCAGCCACCAGAGCACGTCCTGGGTGGCTCGCTGCACCGTCGTGTCCAGCTCCCGCTCCCGGGCCACGAGGTCCTCCAGCCCGATCCGCTGCGCCTCGCCCAGGCGGACGATCAGCTCATCGTGGAGGCTGTCGATCGCCGCGAGCCGCATCGGGAGCTCGTCCCCCCGGCCCAGCTCCACCGCAGCCACCAGCTCCACCAACCGGTTCTGCAGCGCCGAGCTGAGCTCGTCCACCCGCGCGAGCTCCGTCCGCATCCGGAGCGGAACCCGGGCGAACGGCACCGGCGACGGGGCCTCCGCCCGGCCCACCATCGCCCGGATCTTGGAGGCGATCACTTCCCGTCCCGACCCCACCTCGACCAGAAGCTTCGCCGTCGACACGGCCTGTTCCAGCGCCCCCGCACGGGCAGTGAGCTCGCCGTACAGCCGGAGCATGGGCTCGCTGTCCCGCCGTAGCTCCGAGGCCGCCGAACCGACCCGGTACGCCAGCAGCCCGAAGACCACCACCATGTACCCGAACGCGCCGTAGACCAGCAGCAACAGGACCGAGCGGAGTCGGAGCCCCCCGCCGCTCCACGACCAACCCTGCCGGTTCACCAGGCCGCCCTCACCCGCCCGCCCGGCGGTGTCGCTCCCGATCCGGTCGGATCCCAGTCGACCACCGCGACCGGGCGCCCGCGCGCGAGCCGCGCCATCTGCAGTCGGGCGGGGCGTCCGGGCACGAAGCTGATCGGCCCGGTGACGCCGCGGAACGGCGGGCGGGTCCGTCCCAGCGAACGCAGGTAATCCCGGATCCGCTGCCGATCGGTCCCCACCTGGCGCGCCGCCTCGGCGAGCAGCATGATGCCGTCCCGCGCCAGCGCGGCCGCGGGGGTGGGATCCTCCCGGGTAATCCGGCGGTAGCGGTCCGCGAACGCCCGCGAGAGCGAGTCGACCCGGTCCGGGAGCCAAAAGGCCACGGCGTAGATCGAGTCGGCCGCCGGGCCCGCCAGCGGGACCAACTCCCGCGGGATCAGCGCTCCGTCGCCCACCACGAACCGTCGCACCCCACGCTCCCACGCCGCGCGCGCGATCCGCCCCGTCTCGCGCTGGCGAGCCGCGACGACCAGCACATCCGGGCGGGCGCGCCGGATCGACGCCTCGACCAGCGTCTCCGGGTCCCCGGCGTGATCGAACGGCACTTCGTCCACCACGGCCACGCCGCGCCGGTCGAGCGCGGAGGTCACGCCGTCCCGCAGGCCGGTCCCGTACTCGTCATTGATGTAGAACACGGTCACCCGGCGGGCCCCGAGCCGTACGGCGGTGAACTCGCCGATGAATTCGCCCTCGATGGAATCGTTGGGGACCAGCGGGAAGGTCCACGGCCCGATGCCGGAGAGGAGCCGCGAGGTGGCGGTGGGTACGATCTGGGGAACCTCGAACTCGTTGTAGACCGGCGCAGCCGCGAGGGAGCCCCGGCTCCCGGCGTGCCCCACCACGCCGATCAGGTCCGCCATCGCGGCGAACCGCTCGGCCCGCTCGACCTCGACGTCGGCCGGGTCCCCCGGGACCACGCTGTCGAACACGATTCGGAATGCGGGCCGGTCGGGGCGGAGCGCCGCGAGCTCGTCGCGGACCACCGCGACGACATCCCGGCCGCTCAGCGGGAAGGCGTACCCGATCGCCACCGGGCGGGAGTCGTTGGCGCAGGCCACCAGCGCCAGGGCCAGCAGCCAGGCGGCGCGCGCCGCGAGGCCCCGCGGGCGGCCCCGGCCGCCGACCGATCCGCGCTCGCTCAGCATGGTGACTCGCGCCCTCCCACCGAAGACGTGCGGGAGCCCCCTCTCCCACGTACGGTCAGGAGGTCTTCCAGAGCTGTCGGGTGAACCCGGGGAATCTAGCGCCGGGTCCCGGCCGGCGTGAAGCGGGCGCCGGCCATGCCGCCTACTGCACCACGATCGTCCCGCTCATCCCCGCCGTCTGGCCGGTGGTCGAGTTGAACGAGCCATGGATCTCACAGATGTACTTGTAGGTGCCCGGGGTCGTGAAGGTGACCTGGTAGCTGTGCGGCGCGTCGGAGACCCCGGCCGGATCGCTGGCGAACGACGGCGTCCCCACCGACGTCACGGTGTGGTTCTGCGCGTTGGGCCCCCAGGTCCAGGTGACCACGGTCCCCGCCGGCACCGTCACCGAGACGGGGTTGAACTGGTTGTTGACCACCGACACGCCGCTGGCGCCGCCCGGCGAGCCGGTCGCCGTGGCCGTGAAGGCGAGCGACCCGATCTTCGAGCTCGCCGTGACGATCACCGTTCCCGGCGTGCCGCCCAAGGTGAGATCGACCGCCGCGAGGCCCGCCGACGAGGTCGTGGTGGACGAGGCGGAGAGCGACGCCCCGCCGGTGGCGTCCTGCGTCACCGCCCACGTCACCGCCTGCCCCGCAATGCCGTTGTCGAATCGGTCCGCGATCTTGGCAGTGAGCGGTATGCCCAGGGTACTGCCCACCACCCCGGTCTGGGCGTCGCCGCCCGCCTTGGTGAACGCCGCGGGAGCTCCGGGTGTCGCAGTCGCGGCGAACGACACCGGCGAGCCCACGGCCCCGTTCAACGTGGCGGTCGCCGACTGGGTACCCGCCGTCTGGCCCAGGGTCCAGCTGCTGCTCGCAACCCCTTGGGCATCAGTGGTGCTCGCGGCGGGCGACATCGACGCCCCCACCCCGGTCGCCGCCCAGGTCACCGTCTGGCCCGAGACCGGCGCGCCGTCCTGGGTCACCACCACCCGGAGCGGCGCGGCGAGCGCGGTCGCCACCATCCCGGTCTGACCATCGCCGCTCCCGATCGGGGCCTTCGCGATCGTGAGCGAGCCCGGCCCGTTCCCCCCATCCCCCCCATTCCCGCCGTCACCGCCGCCGCAGGCCGCCAGCACCACCGCCCCGAGCAGCGCCCGGGTGACGCATCTCGGGATCGTCGACATGGAACGCTCCGGAAGGAGGTTGCGGAAGAAGCCACAGTTCCATAGCTACTAGATCGCCGTGGGCGCGCAAGAGCGGGCCCGTCGCGCCCCCCGGCCGAACGACCGGCGACGGCCACCGCGCTCCCGGGGAGGTGCAACGTGCAACGCGCGGCGATCCTGGCCGCCACCCTCGCCCAGCTCGGGTGCGGCGGCGGCACCAACGGGACCAACATCCCCCCAACCGACTCGAGCGTCCGGCTCGAGCTCGTGGCCGAGGGGCTGGATTTCCCGCTCTATCTCACCTCCCCACCCGATGATCCCCGGCTCTTCATCGTCGAGAAGGACGGCCGGATCCGCATCGTGAAGGACGGGGCACTCCTCCCCACGCCGTTCCTGGATGTCACCTCGCTCACCTCCAAAGGAGGGGAGCAGGGGCTCCTGGGGCTCGCGTTCCATCCCCAGTACGCCGCCAACGGCCGGTTCTTCATCAACTACACCGACGCCGCCGGCCACACCCGGATCGTCGAGCTCCGCGCCTCGGCCGCCAACCCGGACTCGGCCGACCCCGCCTCGGCCCGGCCCCTGCTCCTGGTGGAGCAGCCCTACTCCAATCACAACGGCGGACACCTCGCCTTCGGACCCGACGGCTATCTCTATGTGGCCCTGGGCGACGGCGGCTCCGGCGGCGACCCCCACGGCTACGGCCAGGGCCTCGGCGAGCTGCTCGGCTCCCTGCTCCGGCTGGACGTCGACGGCGGGCAGCCCTACGGCATTCCGGCCGACAACCCCTGGGTTGGCGTCGCCGGCGCCCGCCCGGAGCTCTGGGACCACGGCCTCCGGAATCCCTGGCGCTTCTCGTTCGATCGCGCCACCGGCGACCTCTACCTCGGCGACGTGGGCCAGAACGCGAGGGAGGAGGTCAACGTGGCCCCCGCCGCCGCCGGACGGGGTCGGGGGCTCAACTACGGCTGGAACAGGATGGAGGGACTCGCCTGCTTCGCCACGCCCGACTGCGATCGAACCGGCCTCACCCTGCCGGTCCATGACTACGGCCACGACGCCGGAGCCTGCAGCGTGGTGGGCGGCTATGTCTACCGGGGAGAGGCGATCCCGGAGATCCGGGGCACCTACTTCTACGCCGATTTCTGTGCCGGGTGGGTCCGGAGCTTCCGCTATTCGGACGGGCGGGCGATCGACCACCGAGACTGGCCATCGCTCGCACCCGGGGGAAACGTCCCTAGCTTCGGCGAGGACGCGCGAGGGGAGCTGTACGTGCTGAGCGCAGGTGGCGAGGTGTATCGCTTCGTGGCCCCGTAGGGCTATTCGTCAGCGTCGAACAGCGCGACGGCGACTTCCCACCGTCGCTCCTCTGTCGGCTCCAGTGTCATCGCGGTGCCCCATCGCTCGACCGCGTCTGCCAGGCTGTCGGGCGCGCCGATGCACGGCTCCAACGCCAGGTTGTAGTAGGGCCGCTTCCCGGACGGCGCCCAGCCGCCGAGGTTGAGCCAGATCCCCACCTGCGGGACCGACGAGGGGTCGACCCGGATCTCCAGCCGCTCCCCCGAGCGGGGGTCGGTGAGCGTCATCTTCCCCGACGGCCCCACGTCGGCGAAGAGCTTCATCGCCCACCCCGCCCCCTCGTCCGGGAAGACGAACGCCGCGCCCGGCGAGCCCGACGTCTCGCCCGGCGCCGGCGGGGGCCACGGCAGCTCGCCGCCCCGCTCCACGTCGGACCGCCCGTGCACCACGTCCACCCGCGCCCGCGAAACCGACGGCAACTCCAGCACGCTCCCCGGCTGCACGTTGAGCAACGGATGGGACGACCAGATCCAGCGGAACGGCTCGCTCCCGGTGTGGCGGAGTCGGTAGCGGAACCGCACCAGCGGCTCGTGCGGGTCCAGCGTCACCTCGCGCTCGAACTCGTAGGGCAGGACCCGGCCCACGACCCGCCCGGCCAGGGTGGTCCCCCCGGCGTGCCGGTAGACCTGGCTGCTCCACGGAAGGGCCCAGAGCTCGCCGTGGTCGGGCAGCGCCGGCGCCCCGGGTCCCGCCCCGGGGATCGGCGACGGCGCCACCGTGGGGAAGCACTCGTCCCACCCGCCGCTGTCGGCGGTCTCCACGTAGGACGCGCCGTATTCGGGCGCGGCGAGCGGGATCTGGGTGCTTCGCCAGAGCCACTCCCGCCCCCGGCGGCGCCGCAGGTTCGTGATCTTGCATCCGATGGAGGGGACGACGACGAGCTCGAGCAGCTCGGAGCGGAGGGCGACGGCGGGGAACCCGGAGACCGACGTTTGGTGAAACGACACGGCGGTCAGCCCCCGACCGCCTCCGCGAGATCCACGCCCGCCGTGGCGCAGATCCGGGCGATGGTCTGGCCGATCTTGTTGTTGGGGGTCGAGGCACCGGCGGTGAGGCCGATCCGACGGGCGTCCCGGAGCCACTCCGGCTCGACCGCCTCGCCGCGCTTCCCCACCGGCTGGTGCCGCACCGAGCGCGCCGCCGGGTCGATGCACTCGGCGTCCTCGATGTGATAGGTGCGGACCCCGCGGCCCGCGCTCAGGGCCGCGAGATGACAGGTGTTGCTCGAGTTGTAGCCCCCCACCACCACCATGAGGTCGAGCGGCTGCTCCAGCAGCCGGACCACGGCGTCCTGCCGCTCCTGGGTGGCCGAGCAGATCGTGTCGAAGGTGCGGAAGTGCTCGCCCAGCGCCGCCTCCCCGTAGCGGATCGCCATGCTCCGGCGGAACTCCTCGGCGATGGCCAGCGACTCGCTCGAGAGCATGGTGGTCTGGTTGGCGAGCCCCACCCGCTCGAGGTCACGGGTGAAGTCGAACCCGGGCGACACCGCCTTGCGGAACCGCTCGGCCAGCGCCGCCGCGTCCCCCCGGCCCTCGATGAAGTCGCAGACCAGCCGCGCCTCGTCCATGTTGAGCACCACGAGGTAGCGTCCGCCGGGGTACTTGGTCACCTGGCTCGCGGTCGCCTTGGTCTCCTCGTGCCAGAACTTGCCGTGGATGACCGCGGTGTAGCCGTCCCGCGCGTAGCTCTCCACCCGCTTCCAGACGTTGAGCACCGAGCCGCAGGTGGTGTCCACCATCACGCACCCGATCGCCCGGAGCCGGGCGAAGTCGCCCACCGTCACCCCGAACGCGGGCATGATGACCACGTCGGCCGGGCCGAGGCCGGAGAAATCCAGCTCGCCGTCGGCGCCGCGGGGGAGGAAGTTGATCCCCATCTCCCGCAGCTTCCGGTTGACGTGGGGGTTGTGGATGATCTCGCCCGCCAGGTGCAGCGGCCGGTCGGGAAACTTGTGGCGGGTCTCGTAGGCGTAGTCGACCGCGCGGTCGACCCCGTAGCAGAAGCCGAACTCCCGGGCGAGCAGGAAGCGCAGCCCCCCGACCTCGAGCTCGTAGCCGTTGGCGCGCAGGAGCTCCACCACGCCGCTGTGGTAGTCGGCGTCGACCCGCTCCTGGATCTCGGCCTTGAGGCCGAACCCTTTCCGGAAGTACGTGGCGTCCATCCGGAGAAACCTAGCCTGGGGGCGCCGCGGGCGGGCAGCCGGCGGCGGCGGGGCCCAGCGGCACGTCGACGAAGCTCCCCTCGAGCGTGAGCTCGCCCCGGCCGCCCGCGGGCGAGCGCATCGTGCCGCGGAACCGTCCATGCAGCGCTCCACCCGAGCCCCGCTCCAGGACCACCTCGCCCCCGTGGCTGCTGTATCCCTGGACCGCGGTCTGATCGAACCAGCGGATCGCGGCGGTGGCGCCCGGTCGAGACACCGGCGTCGCGAACGGGTCCCGGAGCGGATACCGTCCCGGCCGCAGGTCGTCGATGGCGAGACTGTCGCCCGAGCTGGTGTCGCCCGGGACGCCAGGATAGAGCACCAGCGCCACCCCCGTGTCGAGCCCGGTCCCGACCACCTCGAGCAAGCCGGTGCCGGGGCACCAATTGGCGGTGGCGGGCGCGGTCAGGCGACCGGTATCCGCCCCGGTCCAGCTCGCCTCCATCCGCCCGCCGCCTCGGTCGGCGCCGCAGCCCGCCGTCAATCCCAGGGCGAGCCCCAGGACGGCACCCGTCGCCCCCGCCATCCGGAGCCTCACCCCGGGGCGACCCCCAGATACGCCCGCGCCTCCTCCACCGACATGGCGAAGGGCCGGAGCTTCTCGACCAACCCCTCCGGCAGGGGGCGCGACTGGAGGGACTTCCGATCGGTGCAGACCAGCACCAGGTGTCCGTGCGCCGCCAGCTTCCCCGCCGAGATGTCGAGGAAGTCGAAGTTCAGGGTGATCGACTTGGTACCGATCCGCCCGAAGTAGGCCGCCACCCGCAGGTGATCGTCCAGCCGGGCCGGATGGTGGAACTCGGTGTGGACCGCGACCCGCGGCAGGTAGATGTCGAAGGTGTCGAACAGGATGCTGTACGGCAGCCCCGCCGCCCGGAACAGCTCGGTCTCGGCCAGCTCGAAGAAGCGGACGTAGGATCCGTAGAAGATGATCCCCGCCATGTCGACGTCCGACCAGCGGACGTATTCGTCGATGATGAAGGGTTTCTTTGACATCGGCGGGAAGATA
>DATLZT010000050.1:0-11772 GCA_035573835.1 Gemmatimonadales bacterium | reverse complement strand
CCGCCGGTACTCCACCTCGCCCAGCGGCGCCTCGACGAACCCGAGCTTGCGGTAGAGCGCGAGCGCGGGGGCGAGGCGGCGGTTGGAGACCAGCTCGAGCCGGCGGGCCCCCAGGGCCCGGGCCCGCTCGATCGCGGCGCGGCCCAGGCGCTCGCCCACGCCGCGGCCGCGGGCCCGCTCCGCCACCGCCATCTTGGCCAGCTCGAGCGTGTCGGGCCCGTGGCGGATGAGGGCGCAGGTGCCGAGCACATCCTCGCCCGAGACGGCCATGAGGATGGCGCCGCCGGGCGCGAGGATCTCGCGCTCGGGATCGCCCAGCACGCGCCGGTCCTCGTCCTCGACCTCGAAGTACCGGCCGATCCACTCGAGGTTGAGGTCGCGGAAGTGGTCCCGGTGCTCCGGCCGGTAGTCGACCACGCGGACGGGGGTCGTGCGGGCGGAGTCGTCGCGTCGCATCGGGTCTCAGCCCTTCGCCGTGGCGGACTCCTCCCGGAGCCGCCGGTTGAGCCGGAGCGAGCCGGCGATCATGAGCACCGGCATCCCGCCCACCGCGACCGCCAGCGCGGCGACGATCCAACCGGGACCGCCCGCCGCCGTGGCCACCCGGTGCAGGCCCGCCTGCAGCAGCACGAAGACGAGCGAGGTCTGGACCGCCACCAGGTCGAGGAGCCGCCCGACCTCCGCCAGCACCGCCTGCTGGGCGGCCGGCGGGAGCCGGAGCAGCCGGTCGCGATCGGGGAGATTGGCGATCATGGGGCGCCGGCGGGCGAGCCTACGCACGCCCATGAGCAGGAGGCTCACGCCCGCCGCGAGCACGGGGAGTGCGAACCAGGCGACGATCGACCGCTCGGCCCAGCGGTCCACCGTGCCGTCCAGGTCGACGTGGATCGGGAGCCGGGCGGGCAGCGAGGGCCAGACGGCGATGCTCCAGGCGAGGAGCCCGGCCAGGAGCAGCAGGTTGAGGAGCCGGACGGGAGCGATGCGTCGGGTCATGGCGCCCCGAAAGCTGGCCCGTCGGCTCCTTCGCGTCCAGGCCGGGGAGGCGCGGGTGAGCGCTACGCCTCCGCGGCGGCGAGTCGCCGCCGGTCCCCGCCGCTCCGCCGCTCGGGGCCCGCGTAGCCCGGCATGGCGCCCTCGCGCCTGGGGGCGGGCCGCACCCACCGCGTCTCCCGCTCCACCCGCACCGCGCCGGGCTCCGGCTCCACCCCGTGGCCCCGACGGACCGCCCACGCCTGGGTGAACTCGGCGCCGAAGAGCACGATCATCGAGGCGTAGTAGATCCAGACCAGGATGATGGCGAGCGAGGCCGCGGCCCCGAACGCCTCGCCCGGGTTGCTGCGGCCGAGGTAGAACCCGATCAGGATCTTGCCGAGCACGAAGAGGAGCGTGGTGACCGCGGCGCCCACCCAGACGTCGCGCCAGGCGGTGACGGCGTCGGGGAGCACCTTGAACATGAGGGCGAAGAGGAGCGACACCACGGCGAACGACGCCAGGAAGTTCACCGCGTGGAGCGCCGGCTCCGACACCCCGCCGCCCAGCATCCCGCTCAGCCTGTCGCCGAACGCCGAGAGCGCGGCGCTCAGCACCAGCGAGACCAGGAGCATGAACGCGACGACGAGGATCATGCCGAACGAGAAGAGCCGCTTGGTGAGGAAGCTCTTGATCCCGCCCCGTTCCGGGTCGGGCCCCACCTCCCAGGCCCGGTTGAGCGCCTTCTGGAGCTGGCCGAACGCCCCGGTGGCGCCGACCAGGAGCACGACCACGCCGAAGACGGTCGCGACCAGTCCGCCGGCGCCCGGCCGCTCGGCGCGTTGGAGGATCGTGTGGATCTGCTCGGCCGCGGCGGGCCCCATCATCCCGCCGATCTGCCCCTCGAGCGCCCCCTGCACGTCCTGCGGATCCATCACCGCCCCGGCGATGAGGAGGATGAGGAGGAGGAGCGGCGGGAGCGAGAAGATCGTGTAGTAGGAGAGCGCCGCCGCCATGTCGGGACAGTCGTCGTCGAGGAAGTCCCGCACCGATTCCTTGAGCAGCCCGAAGAACCCCGGCCGCCCCGCGCCGCGCCCCGCGCGGGCGCCCTGCACCGTTTCCGTCGCCACCGCTCTCACCTCCTGCGTCCCTGCTCGATCTCGCCCCGGAGCCGCGCCAGCGACTCCTCCGCCGTCACCAGCTCGGCCCGGGCCTCCTCGAGCTCCCGTTGCTGACTCTCCACGAACCGGCGGTAGGGGGCCACCGCCTGGTTGATCCGCTCCGTCGCCTGGCCGATTTCGAGGTGCACCTGCCGGGCGAGCCCCTCGCGGAGCCCGGTCCGGAGCTCGGCCACCCGGCGGCGGAAGTCACGCTGCGCCTGCCGCCGCTTGCGGGGGATGATGTAGAGCCCGCCCACCGCGAGCGAGGCGGCGAGCAGGATCCCGGACACGTCGGCCGCGGCGCCCGTGATCACCGTCGCCACCAGCGTCCCGAGGCCCAGCGCGCCCGCCTCGGCCAGCGCGGTGGCGGCGAATGTCCCCTGCACCTCGTTGGCGATGGCGCGGGCCTCCGTCTCCCGGTCGTAGCGGCCCAGCTGCTCCCGGGCCACCCGGCCCACCGAGTCGAGCAGCGCCTGGCGGTTGTAGTCGAACCCCTTCCCCACCTCGCCGATGATCCCCTCGCCCTGCCGCGCCGCCCGGCGCGTCTCCACGTAGTCCGCCACGTCGCGCCAGACCCGGAGGTTCCGCTCCATCAGCCAGTCGATGATCCGGTTCACCTCGTCCTCGACCAGGCGGGGCGTCTCCCCCACCACCTCCCGCTCGAAGGCGCGGCGGACCGATTCGCTGTCGAGCAGCGTCCGGATCCGGCCGATCCGGACCGTCTCCTCGAAGAACCGGTCGCCCCGGCGCTCCATGTCGGAGCACAGCAGGTCGAGCCGGGCGAGCCGCGGCTCCACCTCGCGCAGCATTTCCTGGTGGAAGGCGGCGAGCTGGCGGTCCACGTTGCGGATCGCCTCGATGTCCTGGGCCAGGAGCTTGAGCCGGAGGAACGCCGCCTCCTGGTAGCGGTTGGCGAGCCTGAGCCCCACGTTGAGTGGGTTGAGGAGTTTCAGGCGGATCCGCTCCTCCTGGTCGAGCGTGAGTCGCAGGTACTCCTCCACGTCGCGGAACCCGCTCGCCTCCCAGCGCGCCTCGTCGTCGCGGAGCCGGGCCGCGAGCCCCTGGCGGGCCGAGACCCCGAAGAGCTCCGGCGCTTCCCCCAGGAGGGCGGCGGCGTTGTCCCGCACGTAGACCAGCACCTCCTCCCGCTCGAGCGGGTCCGAGAGGAGGTCGATCTTGTTCACCACGAAGAGGATCTTCTTCCCCCACTCCCGGATCAGCGCCAGGAACTCCCGCTCGCTCTCGGTGAAGGGGCGGTCGGCGCTGGTGATGAAGAGGACCAGGTCGGCTCGGGGGACGAAGTCGCGGGTGAGCTCCTCGTGCCGCCGGAGCACCGCGTTGGTGCCGGGGGTGTCGACGATCGTGATCTCGCGCAGGAGCTCGGTGGGGTGGGTGCGCTCGAGGATGCCCGAGCCGCGGGTCGACTCGGCCACCTCGGGCCCGTAGTGGAGCAGGTTGATCCGGTCGGTCGTGGGGGTGACGCCCTCGGGAAGCACCCGCTCCCCCAGGAGGGCGTTGATGAAGCTCGACTTGCCGGAGTTGAACTCCCCCGCCACCACCAGCAGGAAGAGCCCCTCGAGCTGCTCCCGGGCCTCGGCCAGGCGGCGGAGGTCCTCGCCCGCCGTATCGGGGCCGAACCGGCGGAGCGCCGATTCGAGCCGGTCGAGCAGCTCCCGCTCGCGGGCGCGGAGCTCCTGTTCCCGGTCCGAGAGGATGCCCCGCCGACCCAGCAGTCGTCCGATCACGTCGCCTCCGAGAGCGCGCCTGGGGATTCGTACCCCCGGAGGGCGTCCTCGGAGCGGCGGGAGGCGGGGCGAGCCGTCTCCCGGGCCGTCGTGCGGGCTATCCCGGCGGCGCGGTGCCCACCGTCCGGTGGAGCCATTCGGCCAGGTCCCGTTCGGCCCGGGGCTCGAGCCCGTGGCCGGCGTCGTACCAGCGGACCGTGGCGCGGGGGCCGGCGGCCTGGTGGAGCTTCCCGGCGTCGGCGGCGGGGACCAGCCGGTCGGTGCGGCCGGACTGGAGGAAGAGCGCCGCGTTGGCGCGGTGGACGTAGCGGATCGGCTCGATCGGCGTCATGGCGGCGAGCCAGCGGCGGCGCTGCGCCTCGGGGAGCTCGTCGAGCGGGCCGGGATTGTCGTCGGGGCCGGTGAAGTGGGAGACGAGCCCGCCATCGCCCACCTGGAGGGCCACCCCCTTGAGCCTGCGCTCCACCCCGGCGACGAGCGCCCCCATCGCGCCGCCGTAGCTCCGGCCGATGTAGGCGAGGCGCCCGGGGTCCACGTCACGACGGGCGAGGAGGAGGTCGACGGCGCGCTGGAGGTCCACGATGAGCTGGACCTGCATGCTGCTATCGGCCTCGGTGAAGGTGACGGGCGAGCCGCCCCGCCGGGCGAAGGGAGCGTCGATCGCCACCACCACCGCGCCCAGGGCGGCGAGGCGGCGGATGTGGGGGACGGTGCCGCGGGCGGAGCCCGGCATCCCGTGCTGGAAGATGATGCCGGCGTGGGGGCCGGGGCGCTGGGGAACGAGCATCACCCCGGTGGCGCGGCCTCCCTTGGGGCTCGCGTAGCTGATGGCGTGGAGGGCGATGCCGCTGTCGGTGCCCAGCAAGGAGTCCCGGAGGTCGAGCGGGGCCGAGCGGTCGTAGGAGAAGACGTCGAGGGGGAGCGAGTCGGTGCCGTTGGCCGACGCGCCGACGTCGGCCGTGGCGCTGGCCCGACCGGTGGTGGCCTGCGCCGGGAGTCGGGCCGCCGGCGCGACGCAGGCGAGGAGGACGGCGGCGGTGCCGCGGATGACTTGGGGCATGGGTGAGGGCTCCGGGGGGTTGGGGGGTAGGTGACGCCGACCAGCCCTACGGAAAACGCACGGCGAGGTTTCTCTAGCCCCACACCGGCGTTGACTGCGCCCGAAGCAATTGAGTCCAAGCCAGACATCGTGCGAGCAGCGCAGCTGTCGGCCTCCTCGCTGGGCCGAGGACGGTCCTGCTGCTCACAAGAATAGCAGCCAATGCCGCCACAGGGGCATCCGGAAAAAGCCCATCGGGATGAGAGTGGTCGACGCCAATCAGTCAGACTTTCGGACCACCCGACACGGGCCTTGCCGGCTCGTCGCGCCCTGCCACGTTTCCGCTTAACGTAGAGCGTCGTCCGTGTCTTGTTCCGCCATCGCGACTGCGGTCGGCACATTCGCGCAGATATGAAGGAATCGGCCATCGATCCCAAACGGCTTCGGGTCCGTCTTGCGACATGACACAGGCGCACCACAGTGCGGGCAGAGCCTCGATACGTTTTGCTCGCGCGAGGTATCTGCGGTCGTGTCTCGCAACAGAACGATCGAAGCAGTCCGGTGCATGGTCCCGCCGCATCGATGCACGCGGCCTTTTCGCTCCTAATCAGCGATCACGCTCCCCAGGGAAGGGGGCTCGATCACGACGACGGGCGAGGATCACGGCGCCCACCTGTCGACGGGCCAAGCACTAGTCGTCGGCTTCTTCCGCATACTCATCGAGCACAGTGTCGACTAGGTGCTCGAGGTGCTCTTGCTCCGCCAACTCCCGCACGCTGTCACAGGAGAGGAGCGTGCAGCTTTCGGAGCGGGGTCCCCTCCCCAACAGCGACAAGACCGGTCGCCTGATCTCCTGAAACACCTTCTCACGACGCATGGACGGTGCGACAACGTGGAGTCGAATGTCCATGTTGGGCTGCAGCGCGGGGAGGTCCGCCATACGGAGAATCCCGGAGTACACCGATGTCGTATGCTCGACCTCGAACGCCCGTATTATGGATCTACCCTTGAGCCAGAGAACATCGATCTGCTCGATCGTCCGCAGTGTCGCATCGTCGTCGTTCAGCGGGAGGCGTTCGAGGCCTGGAGCCTGCTCACCTCGCCACTCCGACAGGACCCCGGCTCGGTCAGCCCGTGGCACCCAGATCTGCATCCCCATTCGGTTGCCGATCTCCGCCAGCAGTGCTTGAACCTGGATCGACTCACGGACATCGGCACCGGCCGCGGACGTCGGCGTCGGGACGAGCGAATCCCCGTCGTCGGGGACGGTGACGACGACGTCCCTTTCGGGCCGACGCACCGAATGCGCGAGCAGTCTCCGATGCTCCCCCTCATCGACAGGATAGTCCCTGCCGGCCGTTGCCTGCTGTTTGAGCAGGGATTCCAGAAATTCGCCATCGGCGTCGGAGAGACGGGCGAGGCTTCCCCTCACCCGGCCGGTCGATGCGGTCGACGAAGGGTTGAGGGCACGAATGAGGGAGAGTTCCTGCCAGACGCTCGGCTCGTGAATCGGCACGGTTTCTTGGAGCGGTAGCCACACAACGGCCCTCACCTTGAATCGAAGGGTGAAGGGGTGAGCCTCAGGGTAGAAAATCGGAGCCGAGTCGTGAAAGGGCCCGGAGTTAATCTCGAGCACACCGATCCAGCGTGAGAGCCAAGTCATGTAACAGATGAGCTTGTCACCAGGGTTGACGCGATGGGCGAGGTCGCGCTGCCTGGGACGGAAGCCCGTGACGGTTCTATCCGACCGTCCGAACGCCTCGTACGTATCCGGAGCGAGGAGGTCGAGATAGTAGCTCACCGCTGGGTACACCGGGAGTTCGACATCAGGTCTCCGATGTGGAGACCAACGAAGTGCCACTCTCTCGTCTCTGTCCCAGGATCTCTCTTTCCATACGGCACCGGTAGGTCCACCGCTTGACTGTCGGTCTCTACTCCATTGGAGACAGGCGCCACGTAGCGCTCCTGACCGATGGCACAGTCGCGGGGGCTCAGAGGCGGACAGGGACCGTCCTGCAAGAGGCTGCCCGAATTCTCCGACTCCGCCAATGCCGCCACGCCGGTACGGCCGGCGCCCAAATCCGGGGCTCGGAGACTTCAGGTGATCTGCTGTGCCAGCGCGTCTACGGTTAGCCGCGCCGTCAGAAAGACAACGGGCGCCCTCCCGGACGCCCGTCGCCGAGTCTCACCGCCGCCTAGCCTGTCACCCCGCCCTCACCCCCTCGCCCTCCACCCTCGCCGGCTCCGTCGGCCCGCTCTCCACCGCCCGCGCATAGCCCGCCGCCACCTCCCGCTCGTTGGTGACGCAGAAGCCGAGGTCCCGCAGCAGCCCGTCGTGCAGCCGGTAGATCCACCCGTGCACCGCGAGCCGCTGGCCCCGGGCCCAGGCGTCCTGCACGATCGTGGTCCGGCAGACGTGCACCGCCTGCTCCAACACGTTGAGCTCGCAGAGCCGCTCCACCCGTTTCCGGTCGTCCTCGAGCCCGGCGAGCCTCGTCCGGTGCTTCTCCGCCACGTCCTGCACGTGCCGGAGCCAGTTGTCGATGAGGCCCAGCGGCCGCCCGAGCCACGCCGCCTCCACCCCGCCGCAGCCGTAGTGCCCGCAGACGATCACGTGCTCCACCTTGAGCACCTCCACCGCGTACTGGAGCACCGAGAGGCAGTTCAGGTCGGTGTGCACCACCACGTTGGCCACGTTCCGGTGCACGAAGAGCTCGCCCGGCAGCAGCCCCACGATCTCGTTGGCCGGCACCCGGCTGTCGGCGCAGCCGATCCAGAGATACCGGGGCGCCTGCTGCCGCACCAGCCGGGCGAAGAAGTCGGGCTGCTGGCGCACCCGCTCGGCCGCCCAGGCCCGGTTCTTGGCGAAGAGCTCGGGAAGCTCGCGCATCTCCTCGTCCTCCGTTCTCGCGTTCTCGCTCGCTCGGTCCCTGACCGGTCACCGTCGCGGCGGTCGCGGGGTGGGTGGTCACGTGGTCGACGGGCGCCCCTGGCGGAAGCCTTGGCGCCAGGGCAAGATAGACACCCCGGCGGGGTCGGGGCCAAGGGGCCCGGCCCCCCCGGCGACGAAACTCCCCGCCCCCGGATCTCGTCCGGCAGGACGGCCTCCGGCCCCCGAGGGACTCCCTCGGGGTCGGCGCGCTTCCTCCAATCCTCGTCCTCCACGCATCACGGAGTGGGTCATGGCGATTCCCCGCCCCCGTCGGTTCGTCCGGTCGCTCGCCGCGGTATCGCTCGCCGCCCTGGTCCTCGCCGCGCCCGCGCCCGCCTCGGCCCAGGAACCCAACTTCGGCGCCTCGGCCGCGATCGCCGGGCGCGAGATCCTGATCGGCCAGCCGAGCAACCAGTACGCCCCGGGCCTGGTGTACGTCTATCGCGCCGGCCAGCAGGGGTGGCGCGAGGCCGGCCGGCTCGCGGCCCCCGACTCCTCCCGGGCGGACGGGTTCGGCCGCAGGCTCGCGGTGGAGGGGAACACCCTGCTCGTGGCCGCGAGCCCGGGCGACAGCTCCGAGGGGGGGAAGGTCCACGTCTACCAGCGGAGCGGCACCGGCGCCGCCGCGGCCTGGCGGCACCTGGGCCACTTCGCCCCGTCGAGCATCAAGCCGGGCGAGCGGTTCGGCCGGGCGCTGGCGCTCAGGGGCGACGTGGCGGTGGTCGGCTCCACCCGGGCCGACAGCCTCCGGGGCGCGGTGTACGTCTTCCGCCGGAGCGGGACCGAGTGGCGGGAGGAGGCGAAGCTCCGCCCCGACGACGTGAAGCCCGGCACCGGCTTCGGCGCGAGCCTGGCGTTCGACGGCGAGCGGATCGTGGCCGCGGCCCAGCAGGCCGACTCCAACGCCGGCGCGGTCTACGTCTTCCAGCGCGACGCCAACGGCGCCTGGACCCAGGCCCAGAAGCTCACCCCGCCGCTCCAGCCCGCCGTGGCGAAGAACGCCCAGTTCGGCGCGACGCTCCTCCTCGACGGCCGCACGCTGTACGTGGGCGCCCCGGGGATGACGCAATTCGTCGGCGCGGTGGTACGGTTCACCTACGACACGGCCCAGAAGCGCTTCAACCCCGCCGGCGGCTACATGCCGTTCGACGTGACGCCGTTCGCCCAGTTCGGGAGCTCGATGGCGCTGGTGGGACGGGAGATCTGGATCGGCGCGCCCAACGCGGCCCAGGGCCGGGGCAAGGTCTTCCGCTACACCCGCGACTCGACCGACGCCGCCACCGGCGCCACCGCGCTGGGCTACGATACCACCGCGGCCCACCAGCTCGGCTTCGGCGGCACCATCGTGGCCGGGGGCGATTTGGCCGTGGTCGGGATGCCCAACGCCGACTTCGGCGAGGGCCGCGCCGCGATCCTCACCCGCACCGCGGCCGGCCGGTGGACCCAGCGGCCGGTGCGGGGCCAGCTCTTCCGCCCGGCGGCGATCGCCGGGGGGGAGGTCCACTGCGCCGAGGGGAAGGCCACGGTCTTCGACTGCCGGCAGGTGAACCTGCTCGCCGTGGTGCCGGTGGCCGAGCTGGGGGGTGATCCCGGCGCCCGGCTCAACACGGTGTGGGGGTGGACCGACCCCGAGACCGGCCGGGAGTACGCCATCGTGGGCCGCTCCGACGGCACCGCGTTCCTCGACGTGACCGACCCGACCCGGCCCCGCTACCTGGGCAACCTGCCCAAGACCCCGGAGGCCCCGGCCACGGTGTGGCGCGAATTCAAGGTGATGCACAACCACGTGTACATCGTCTCCGACGGCGCGCCCAAGCACGGGATGCAGGTCTTCGACCTCACCCGGCTCCGCCGGGTCCGCACCCCGCAGACCTTCACCCCCGACTTCCACTACACCGGGGTGAGCTCGGCCCACAACGTGGCGGTGGACAGCGCCACCCACACCGTCTTCATCACCGGCGCCAACGCCGGGGGCGAGACCTGCGGCGGCGGGCTCCACATGGTGGACGCCCGGGACCCGAAGCACCCGACCTTCCTCGGCTGCTTCCAGGACATGGGGACCGGGTTCGCCGGGACCGGGTACAGCCACGACGTGCAGTGCGTGATCTACCAGGGGCCCGACACCCGCTACACCGGGCGGGAGATCTGCTTCGGCGGCAACGAGACGGCGCTCAGCATCGCCGACGTGACCGACAAGCAGAACCCCAAGGCGATCGGCCGCGGCACCTACCCCAACTTCGGCTACATCCACCAGGGGTGGCTCACCGAGGACCACCGGTTCTTCTACGTGAACGACGAGCTGGACGAGCTCCAGGGGAAGGCGCCCAACGGCACCCGCACGATCATCTTCGACGTGAGCAAGCTGGACGAGCCGGTGGTGGCCGGTGAGTTCATCGGCACCACCAAGGCCACCGACCACAACCTCTACATCCGGGGCGACCGGATGTACCAGTCGAACTACGAGGCGGGGCTTCGGGTGATCGACATCAAGGACCGGGTGAACCCGAAGGAGGTCGGCTACTTCGACGTGGTGCCGGTAGGGGAGAACGGCCCCGGCTTCGGCGGGACCTGGAACAACTACCCCTACTTCAAGAGCGGGACGATCCTGGTCACCAGCGCGCGCGAGGGCCTCTTCCTCCTCAGGGACCAGGGCGGCGACCTCACGCCATGATCCGACGCGACCGCCTGGCCGGCGCCGCCAGGGCGAGCGCGTTCGCGGCGCTCGCCCTGAGCACCGCGAGCCTCGGCGCCGCCTGCGCGGCGCCGGGGGCGCGGGCCCAGGCCGCCACACCGGCGCGGGCGAGCCACGGGTCGCCCGTCCGGCTCTACGTCCCCAACCAGGACGACGCCACGGTGACGATCGTCGACGCCTGGAGCGGCGCGCCGCTCGCCACGGTCGATCTCCGGGCCCACGGCCTGTCCCCCAACGCCAAGCCCCATCACGCGCTGGCCGAGCCCGACGGCTCGGCCTGGTACGTCTCGCTGAGCGGCGAGGGGCAGATCCTCAAGTTCGACCGCGGGAACCGGCTGGTCGGCCGGGTGACGACCCCGGCGCCCGGCATGCTCGCGCTCGACCACCGGCGGGGCCGGCTCTACGCCAGCCGCTCGATGACCGCGGTGAGCGCGCCCTCCAGCATCGCCGTCGTGCGCACCGGCCCGGGGGAGTTCGCGCTGGAGGAGGATCTCGACGTGCTCGTCCCCCGGCCCCACGCGATCGTGGTGGACACGGTGAGCGGCCGGACCTACACCGCGGGGCTGGGCGACAACCGGATCGCGGTGGTGGACGAGCGGGGCCAGGTGCGGGTGGTCGACGTGCCGGGCCCCAACCACGTCTACGTCACCTTCGCGCTCTCCCCCGACGGGCGGAGGCTCGCGGCCTCGACCCAGCTCACCTCCAAGCTCCTCGCTTTCGACGCGAGCGAGCCGGTGCGGCTCCGGCCGCTCGCGTCGGTCGACGTGCTTCCGTGGGGTTACCAGATCGCCTGGGCGCCGGACGGGAAGTCGGTCTGGCTCGGCAACCAGCGGAGCGACGCGGCGACGCAGGTGGACGCCGAGCGCTGGACCGTGGCGGGCGTGGTGCGGCACGCGGGGTTCGCCGAGCCGCACGGGGTGGCGCTCACGCCGGACGGCGCCACCGTGTTCGTCTCGAGCCACGGCCGCGCCGACACCACCCACGTGGCGGGGACGCCGGTCGCCCCGGCCGACACGGCGCACGGGGGGATGCACGCCGAGCGGGGCGCGCGGGGGAGCGGCACGGTGGTGGAGATCGACGCCCGGACCCGGGCGGTGCGCCGGGTGGTCCCGGTGGGCCGCTACGCGGCGGGGATCGGCGTCGGGGGCCGGCCTTGAGCCGGTGCCGCCCCCTCGTCCCCCTCGCGCTGCTCCTGGCCCTCGGCTGCCGGGCCGGCTCCGGCCCGGCGCCGGCGG
>DATLZT010000049.1:0-8852 GCA_035573835.1 Gemmatimonadales bacterium | reverse complement strand
ACCGCACCCCGGGCCCGCCGCGGCCAGGGCCAGGATCGTGAGCAGGCTCGACGCCCGCGCGCGGCCCCGCAGCCGGCCCATCATCCGGCCCGCTCCAGCATCGCGAGGTACGCCTCCACCCGCGGCTCCCCGGGGTGCTCGACGAGGCAGGCGGTCCAGACCTCCCGGGCGCCTGCCGTGTCGCCCGACAGGAAGCAGGCGAGCCCCAGGGTGGCCCGTGCCTCGATCCAGCGGGGACGCTCCGCCGCCACTCGCGCGAGGTGGTCCCGCGCCGCCAGCGTCTGGCCGCACTCGAGGAGCAGCCGCCCCAGCCGGTAGCGGAGATCGGCGAAACCCGGCGCGAGCTCGACCGCCTTCCGATACTGCTCCACCGCCTCCCGGATCAGCCCCGCCTCCACGTAGGCCTCGCCCAGACGGGCGTGCTCGTTGGCGAGCGCGGCCGCGACGTGGCTCGACAGCCCGGACGGGGTGATGGTCTCCGCCGCCGCGGCGCGCCGGAAGGCGTCCTGCGCCTCCTCCGAGCGACCGAGCTCGTTCAACGCGAGGCCGCGGTGGATATGGGCCTCGAAGTAGCGCGGGTTGAGCTCGATGGCGCGGTCGTAGTGGGGGAGCGCCTCCTCGTTCCTGCCGAGGAACGAGTAGCAGAGGCCGAGGAGGTGGTGGACGTCGGCGAACCGGTGGCCCAGCGCCACCACCTCCTCGAGCAGGTGGATGGCCCCGTAGTAGTCCTGCACCGCCATCCGGGCACGGGCCTGGCCGATGAGTTGGTCAGGCGTGGCGCTCATGCACCTCTCGGAACCATGCGACGAAGCGTCGAATCCCGTCGGCGAAGGGGGTCGTCGGGCGGTAGCCCAGGACCCGACCCGACTTGGTGAGGTCCGCCGCGGTGTGGCGGACATCCCCGGGCTGGAGCGGCGCCCACTCGATCCGGGGCTCGACCCCGAGCGCCCGGGCGATCTCCGCGACCATGTCGCGCAGCGCCACCGGGCGGCTCCCGCCCAGGTTGAAGATTTCCATCCCCACCGCGGCCGTGGCGGTCCAGTCCATCGCGGCGACCACGCCCCGGACGATGTCGTCGCAGTAGGTGTAGTCGCGGGCGTTGCTCCCGTCGCCGAACAGCGTGATCGGCTTCCCCTCCGCCATGCGGCGGGCGAAGGCGTGGATCGCCAGATCGGGGCGTTGGCGCGGGCCGTAGACGGTGAAGAACCGGAGCGCGGCGGCCCGGAACCCGAAGAGCGGCGCCATGGCAGCGAGGAGGAGCTCCCCACCCCGCTTGGTGGCGCCGTAGGGGGAGACGGGGGCCAGCGCCGGGGCGTCCTCCCGGAACGGGCTCGGCGTGTCGTCGCCATACACCGAGGAGGACGACGCGAAGACGATCCGCGACACGCCGGCGCGCCGGGCGGCCTCCAGCACCGCGGCCGTGCCGGCCAGGTTGGTCCGGGCGTAGGCCAGCGGGTCCTCCAGCGAGGGACGCACGCCCGCCTTCGCCGCGAGGTGCACCAGGATCGACTCGGGGGTGAGGACCGCCGCGAGGCGCCCGGCGTCGAGGATGTCGACCTCGTGCAGCGCGAACCGGGGCGAGCCCCGCAGCGCGGCGAGGTTCCGCTCCTTCATCGGGCGGGGATAGAACGGATCGAAGTTGTCGACCCCCACGACCTCGTCCCCCCGGGCGACGAGCGCCTCGACCAGGTGGGAGCCGATGAAGCCGGCGGCGCCGGTCACGACCACGTGACTCACCGTCCCAGCCGCTCCTTGAAATGGGCGATGGTCCGCCGCAGCCCCTCCTCCAGCGGCACCGTCGGCTCCCACCCGAGCTCCTCGCGGGCCCGGGTGATGTCGGGCCGGCGCACCTTGGGGTCGTCGGTCGGGAGCGGGAGCTGCTCGATGCGCGACGGCGAGCCGGTGAGCCGGAGCACCAGCTCCGCGAGCTGCCGCACGGTGAACTCCCCCGGGTTCCCGATGTTGGTGGGCTCGATCCGCCCGCTGTGGAAGAGCCGGTAGATGCCCTCGATCAGGTCCGAGACGTAGCAGAACGAGCGGGTCTGCGAGCCGTCGCCGTAGATCGTGAGCGGCTCGCCCTTGAGGGCCTGCACCACGAAGTTCGACACCACCCGGCCGTCGCTGGCGCGCATCCGGGGCCCGTAGGTATTGAAGATCCGGACGATCCGGGTGTCCACCCCGTGGTAGCGGTGATAGGCCATCGTCATCGCCTCGGCGAAGCGCTTGGCCTCGTCGTAGACCCCGCGGGGCCCCACCGGGTTGACGTGGCCCCAGTACGTCTCCGGCTGGGGGTGGACCTGCGGATCGCCGTAGACCTCGGAGGTCGAGGCGAGGAGGAACCGGGCGCCCTTCGCCTTGGCGAGCCCCAGCGCCTTGTGGGTGCCGAGGGAGCCGACCTTGAGCGTCTGGATCGGGAGCTCGAGGTAGTCGACCGGGCTCGCGGGGGAGGCGAAGTGGAGCACCCCGTCCACCTGCCCCGCCACGTAGATGAAGTTGGTGACGTCGTGCTGGAGGAAGGTGAACCGCGGATGCCCGGCCAGGTGGGCGATGTTGTCGGGGGTGCCGGTGATGAAGTTGTCCATCCCGACCACCTGGTGACCGTCGGCCAGGAAGCGGTCCACCAGATGGCTCCCCAGGAAGCCGGCGGCGCCGGTGATGACCACCCTCACGGGGCCCGTCTCCCGATCCCGTGATACTCGAACCCCAGCGCCACCAGGCGCTGCGGGTCGTAGAGGTTCCGACCGTCGATCACCAGCGGCCGGCGGAGCGCCGCCTTGAGCCGGTCGAAGTCGGGATTCCGGTAGACGAGCCACTCGGTCACGATCACCAGCGCGTCGGCATCGCTCGCCGCGGCGTACGGATCGGCGGCGTAGCTGATCCGGTCGCCGAAGACCGCCCGGGCGGTCTCCATCGCCTTGGGGTCGTGGGCCTGGACCCGCGCGCCGGCCGCCACCAGCCCCTCGACCAGCGGGATCGCCGGGCTCTCGCGCATGTCGTCGGTCTCGGCCTTGAAGGCGAGCCCCCAGACCCCCACGGTCCGCCCGGCCAGGCTCCCGAGCGCCCGCTCCGTCTTCTGCAACAGCACCCGCTTCTGCCGCTCGTTCACCGCCTCCACCGCCTGCAACAGGTCGAGCTCCATGCCCAGGTCGCAGGCGGTGCGGATCAGGGCCTTCACGTCCTTGGGGAAGCACGACCCGCCGTAGCCGGGGCCGGGGAAGAGGAACGCCTGGCCGATCCGGCGGTCGGTGCCGATGCCCTGCCGCACCTTCTGCACGTCGGCCCCCACCAGCTCGCAGAAGTTCGCGATCTGGTTCATGAAGGAGATGCGGGTCGCCAACATGGCGTTGGCGGCGTACTTGGTGACCTCGGCCGAGGGGATGTCCATGAACAGGATCGGGTTGCCGGTGCGGACGAACGGCGCGTAGAGTTCGCTCAGCACCTCGCGGGCCTCGTCGCTGTCGACGCCCACCACCACCCGGTCCGGCTTCATGAAGTCGTCGATCGCGGCGCCTTCCTTCAGGAACTCGGGGTTGGAGCAGACCGAGAACGGCACGTCGGTCTCGGCCCGGATCGCGGCCCGCACCCGCTCCGCGGTGCCCACCGGCACGGTGGATTTCGTGATCACCACCTTGGGGGCGTTCATGTGCTGTCCGATGGTCCTGGCCACCGCCAGCACGTGCTTGAGGTCGGCCGAGCCGTCCTCCCCCGGCGGGGTGCCCACGGCGATGAAGACGACCCGGGACCGCTCCACCGCCGCCCCCACGTCGGTGGTGAAGGTCAGCCGGCCCTCCCGCTGGTTGCGGGTGACCAGCTCCTCCAGCCCGGGCTCGTAGATCGGGATGTCGTTGGCCCGGAGCCGCGCGATCTTGGTCTCGTCGACGTCCGCGCAGACGACGTCGTTGCCCGTCTCGGCGAGGCACGCCCCCGCCACGAGGCCGACGTAGCCGGTCCCGATCACCGCGACATGCATCGCTCAGTCCCGGGGAATGGCGTGGCGGGTGTCGACCACGAGCTTCGCGTGCCGCTTGACCATCCCGTAGTCGACGGCGCGGTGGTCGGTGACGATCATGACGCCGTCGGCCGCGCGCACCGCCTCCACCGTGAGCGGCACCGAGCGGTACTCGTGGCCATCCTCCCGGAAGCTGGGCACGTGGGGATCGTGGTAGCTCACCATGGCCCCCTGCCCTTCGAGCAGCTTGATGATGTCGAGCGCCGGGCTCTCGCGGATGTCGTCGATGTCCCGCTTGTAGGCGACGCCGAGCACCAGGATCCGCGAGCCGCGGACCGCCTTGCAATGCGCGTTGAGCGCCTCGGCCATCTTCCGCACCCAGAAGTGCGGCATCTCGGTGTTCACCTCGCCCGCGAGGTCGATGAAGCGGGTCTTGTAGTTGAGCCCGCGCATCTTCCAGGCAAGGTAGTGGGGGTCGATCGGGATGCAGTGCCCGCCCAGCCCCGGCCCCGGGAGGAACTTCATGAAGCCGAACGGCTTGGTCGCGGCGGCCTCGATGACCTCCCAGACGTCCACCCCGAGCTTGTCGCAGACGATGGCCATCTCGTTCACCAGCCCGATGTTCACGCTGCGGAAGGTGTTCTCCAGCAGCTTCACCAGCTCGGCCGCCTCGGTGCTCGACACCGGCACCAGGGTGTCGATGGCGGGCTGGTAGAGGGCGATCGCCACCCGGAGGCACTCCGGCGTGATCCCGCCCACCACCTTGGGGGTGTTCTTGGTCTGGTAGACCGGGTTCCCCGGATCGACCCGCTCGGGGCTGAAGGCCAGGAAGAAGTCCCGGCCCACCGCGAGGCCGGTGCCCTCCAGCGCCGGCAGCATGATCTCGCGGGTGGTCCCGGGATAGGTGGTGCTCTCCAGGATGATCGCCTGGCCCCGCCGGAGGGTCCGCTTCACCGCCTCGGTCGCCGCGACGATGTAGCTCACATCGGGGTCCTTGAACTTCGACAGCGGCGTCGGCACGCAGATCGAGATCGCGTCCGGCTCGGCCAGCCGCGACGGGTCGCTGGTGGCCTCGAGCCGCCCGGCCCTCACGACCGCGGCCAGCTGGTCGTCCGAGATGTCCTTGATGTGGGACCGGGCCGCGGTGATCCCCGCCACCACCTGCTCGTTGACGTCGTACCCGAGCACCCGGTACCCCGCGTTGGCCAGCTCGACCGCCAGCGGCAGGCCCACGTACCCCAACCCGATCACGCCGAACAGCGCCTCCCGCCGCTCGGCCTTCCGAATCAGCTCCTCAGCAGTCGTCATCACAAGCTCCCGACGGGGATTGGGGCGCCCCCATGCGCCAGGGACCGGCTCGCCGCCTCGAGGACCCGGACCACCCGCACCCCGTCCGCGGCGTCCGAGCGGGGCGCCTGCCGGCCGCACACCACCTGGACGAAATGGTGCAGCTCCGCCGCCAGGGGCTCGACGTTCGAGAGGCAGGGGATGAAGATGTCCCCCTCGCGGATGGTGAGCGCCTCGCCGTAGGAGCGGTACTCCGGCGGCCGGTCCACACCCTTGTCGTAGATCCGCAGCTTCTCCCGTGCCGCCATGTCGTCGAAGACCGCCATCTGCCGCGAGCCCACCACGGTGAGCCGCCGCTCCTTGTGCGGGTCCAGCCACGACAGCTGGGTGTGCGCCATGACGCCCGACCGGAAGGTCAGGTGGAGGAACACCACGTCCTCGATGCCCCGCTGGAGGTACGACCGGCCCTGGGCCGCGACCGTCTCGGGCGTCTCCCCCAGCAGGAACAGTGCCACCGAGACATCGTGCGGCCCGAAGCTCCAGAGGGCGTTCTCGTCCGGTCGGACCTGGCCCAGGTTCACCCGCTGCGAGTACAGGTAGTAGATGTCCCCCAGCGTCTTCTCGACGATCATCTGCCGCAGCCGCTCGACCACCGGATGGTACTCCAGCAGGTGCCCGGCGAGGAGCGGGACCCGTCTCCGGTCGGCCAGCTCCGCCAGTCGCTCGGCGTCGGCCACGTTGAGCGCGAACGGCTTCTCGATCAGCGCCGGGATCCCCGCCTCGACCGCCCGGGTGCCGATCGCCGCATGGGTCTTGGCCGGCGTCGCGACGATCACCGCCTCCACCCGCCCCAGCAGCTCGTCGATCGAGTCGGTGACCAGCACCCCGGGGTACTGGCGCGCGAGGCGCGCCCGGGTGTCCCGGTTCGCGTCGCAGATCGCCGCCAGCTCGGCGTCCGCCATCCCGGCCACCGTCCGCACGTGGTTCCGGCCCCAGGCGCCGGCGCCGATCACGCCGATCCGGAGACGGCTCACCCGTAGAATTCCTTGATCGCCGTGACCACGGCGTCCTGCTGCGCCTCGGTGAGCTCGGGATAGACCGGCAACGAGAGCACCGAGCCCATGGCCGCCTCGGTGGCCGGGAGGCTCCCCGGCCGGTAGCCGAGGTGGGCGAAGCAGGGCTGCAGGTGGAGCGCCAGCGGGTAGTACACCGCGCAGCCGATCCCCCGGGCCTTGAGGTGCTCCAGCAAGCCGTCCCGCCGCGGGACCCGGATCGTGTACTGGTGGAAGATGTGCTCGTTGGCCGGGTCGATCCGCGGGGGGCAGACGTCCGGATGGCCCGCGAACGCCTCGGTGTACCGGGCGGCGTGCCGCCGCCGCGCCTCGCTCCACCCCGCCAGGAAGGGGAGCTTGGCCAGCAGGATGGCCGCCTGCAGCGTGTCGAGCCGGCTGTTGGTGCCCACCTCCTCGTGGTGGTACTGCTTCGCCCCCCCGTGGAGCCGGAGCTTCCGCAACCGCTCGGCCAGCGCGTCGTCCTGGGTGACCATCATCCCGCCGTCCCCCCAGGCGCCGAGATTCTTGCTCGGGAAGAACGAGAACGTGCCGACCCAGCCGAGCTCCCCGGCCATCCGCCAGGCGCCATCCACCCGGCGCCGCGCCCCGATCGCCTGGGCCCCGTCCTCGATGACCGGGAGGCCGTGCTTCCGGGCGATCGGCAGGATCCGCTCCATCGGCGCCAGCTGCCCGAACAGGTGCACCACCACGATCGCCCGGGTCCGGGGGGTGATCGCCGCCTCGATCGCCGACGGGAGGACGTTGAAGGTGTCGGGGTCGATGTCCACGAACACCGGGGTGCCGCCCGCGTTGTGGATCGTCCCCGCCGTGGCGAAGAAGGTGAACGCGGTCGTGATGACCTCGTCCCCCGGCCTGAGGTTCAGCGCCTTGAGCGGGAGCAGGAGGGCGTCGGTCCCGCTGGCGCAGGCGATGCCGTGCCGCGCGGCCGAGAGCCGCGCCACCTCCTGCTCCAGCCGGCCCACTTCGGGCCCCATGATGAACTGCTGCCGCTCGATGACCGCCATCATGGCCGGCAGCACCGCGTCCTTGATGCTCTGGTACTGGGCCACGAGATCGAGGAGAGGGACGTTCAAGGGTGGTCCTTTGTGATGAAAGCCCAATATCTTAGCCGCGCGCTCCGGGGGGGTCAATCAGCCGGAGCCGGCCCTCGTCCTCGCGGTAGCGAGCCCCGCAGGCGGTACACGCCGCCGCGCCGTCGACGAGCTCGAGCCGTACCCCGCACTGGCACATCCACCCCACCCGCCGCGCCGGCACCCCCAGCATCAGGGCGAAGGCCGGGACGTCACTCGTCACCACCGCCCCGGCCCCGATGAAGGCGTACTCCCCCAGGGTGACCCCGCAGACGATCGTCGCGTTGGCGCCGATGGTGGCTCCGCGGCGCACCAGCGTCTGCCGGTACTCCGACTTCCGGGACACGTGGCTCCGGGGGTTGAGCACGTTGGTGAAGACGCAACTCGGCCCGCAGAACACGTCGTCCTCCAGGATCACGCCCTCGTAGATCGACACGTTGTTCTGGATCTTCACGTTGTTCCCGATCCGCGTCCCCGGCATCACCACCACGTTCTGCCCCAGGTTGCAGCGCTCGCCGATCACCGCGCCCGGCATGATGTGGCAGAAATGCCAGATCTTGGTGCCCGTGCCGATCCGGGCCCCGTCGTCGACGTAGCTCGATTCGTGGACGAAGTAGTCCGCCATGGTCCCGGGGATCCCCGGCGTCACGCCGCCGCTTCCTTGGGGTTGAGGTACTCGCCGCGGGGGCCGATCAGCTTCACCTCGGGCTCGAGCAGGACCCCGAACGCCTCGTGCACCACCCGTCGGACGTGCGCGATCAACGCCTTCACGTCGGCGGCGGTGGCGCCGCCCAGGTTCACGAAATAGTTGGCGTGCATGGGGGAGACCTCGGCCCCGCCGATCCGATATCCCTTGAGCCCGGCGGCCTCGATCAGCTGCCCCGCGGTCCTGGGGCCGTCCGCCCGCTTCCAGCTCGGGCCCCCCGGATTCTTGAACACGCTCCCGCAGCAGGGCTGGTTGAACGGCGTCCCCTCCCGCCGCCAGCGGTACATCTCGTCCAGGTCGGCCTTGAGGCGGACCGGGTCCTCCGGGCGGAGCCGCACCGTGGTCTCCACCACCACGCGGCCCTCCAGGCCGCTCCACCGGTAGGTGAACGGGATCTCCGCCCGGGACAGCACCCGGTCCTGGCCGGTCTCGTCGACCACCGTCACCGCCTCCACCACCTCGGACCAATCGCCGCCGTGGCAGCCGGCGTTCATGTACACCCCGCCGCCCACGGTGCCGGGGACCCCGACGAAGATGTGGAGCCCCGCGTGCCCCGCCTCGGCGGTGCGCCGGGCGGCGTGGGGCGCCGGGAGCCCGGCGCCGATCGTCCAGCGCTCGCCGTCGCGGGCGATCCGATCCAGCCCCTTCCCCATCCGGATGACCAGCGCCTCCAGCCCCTCGTCCGGGAGCAGGAGGTTGGAGCCCAACCCGAGCGCGAACCACGGCACGCCTTCCCGGGCGGCGAGCCGCAGCGCCGCGGCCACGTC
>DATLZT010000048.1:0-8143 GCA_035573835.1 Gemmatimonadales bacterium | reverse complement strand
CCACCACCGCGAACCCCTTCCCCGCCTCCCCCGCCCGCGCCGCCTCGATCGTGGCGTTGAGCGCCAGGAGGTTGGTCTGCTCCGCGATCGCCGTGATCACCTTGACCACCTCCCCGATCTCGCTCGACGACTGGCCCAGCTGCGCCACCAGCGCGTTGGTCTGCTCCGCCATCCGCACCGCCTCGCTCGCCACCCGGGCCGCCTCGCCCACGTGGGACGCGATCTCCCGGATCGAGAGGCTCATCTCCTCCGCGCTCGCCGCCACCGTCTGGACGTTCCGCGAGACTTCCTCGGAGGCGGTGGAGACCACCCCCGCCTGGGCGGCCGTTTCCTCGGCATTGGCCCGGAGCTCGGCGCTCACCGCCGAGAGCTCCTCGCCGGCGGCCGCGAGCGACCGCGAGGTGCCGGCGATGGCCCCGACGCTCTCCCGGAGCGTGGCGAAGAACCGGTTCAGCCCGTCGCCGAGCTGGCCGATCGCGTCGGTCCCGACCACCCGGACCTCGCGCGTGAGGTCGCCGGCGGCGGCCGCGTTCACCACCGCCAGGATCTCGTCGACCTTGGCCCGGAGCTCGGCCGCCTGGGTCCGGTCCCGCTCGGCCGCTTCCTGCACCGCGCGCTCGGTGGCGAGGCGCCGGGTGACCACTTCGAACGTCACCATCGGGCCCAGGTATCCGCCGCGCTGGTCGTAGATCGGGCTCACCATGATGTCGAGCGTCTCGTCACCCAGCCGGACCCGCGCGGTGTGCGGCAGGTTGGCCGGGTCCTGGAGCAGGCGCTGGGCCTGGTCGGGGTGCTCGAAGAGGAGCGCGATCGAGCGCCCCTTGATCTCGTCCGGCGGGAACGGCAGGCACCGGGCCAGCCCGGCCAGGGTGTGCTCGGCGGCCGGGTTGAGGTACTGCACGGTGAGGTCGGGATTGGCCGAGAGGATGTTGACCGGCGCGTCCTGCACCATCATGAGCACCCGGTGGAGCTCGGCCCGCTCGACGCCCAGCCGCTTCCAGTCGACCCGGTCGGCTTGGAGTGCCGTCCGGATCCCCTCCAACGCCCGGTTGAGCGCCGCCGTCATCCGGCCGATCTCGTCGTCGGACTCGAGCTCCGGCACCTCGCCGAGCCGCCCGCCGGCCACGCCCTCGATGACCGCCACCACCGCGCGCAGCCGGCGGAGGATCGACTGGGCCAGGAGCCAGCACAGGCCGGCCCCGAACAGCACGATGGCGCCACCCATCACGACGAGCATCAGCGTCCGCCTGGCCACCACGGTCGCGGCGGTCCGCTGGACCTCCGCCACCTGGCCCGTGGCGAGGGCCACCACCCGGTCGATCGCGGCGCGCTGGCGCTCATACGCGCCGGTGAGCGGCCCCCGGGCCATCTCGTAGGCCACCTCGCGGTCGTCCCGCAGGAGCGCCGGGATGTACTGGCGCTCCATGACGTCGAAGAACTCCCGCGCCACCGCGTCCGCCTCGCCCACCAGTGCGCGCTTCAGCTCGCCCTCGGGGAGGCTGGCCACCCAGTGGGCCCGGCGGCGCTCGTACGCCGCCCGTTCCTGCCGGTAGCGCTCGGCCAGCTCCCGGAGCGCGGCCGGGTCGAGCTCCCCGGCCATCCGGAGCATGAGGAGGTAGGGTTCCGAGATGTACAGCGGCGGGGGGAGCAGATCGGCGACGAGGTCCTTCGACTGCTCGATGGTGCGATAGTAGGGGCCGTTCACCCGAACGGCCTCGAGCGTGTCGCGGGCGATGAAGCCGAAGCCGGCGAAGCCGACGACGAACAGCAGCGCCACCAGGACGAGGCGGGCGCGGATGCTGAGGCGCCGAAGCACGGTCAGCACGGGCAACTCCGGGCGATGGGTCGGTGACTCGGGGTCAGGGCAAGGCGCCCTCGATCGCCGCGGCGGCGGCGGCGCCGAAGGCGGCCAGGTCCTGTCCCTCCTCCTGGGCCAGGCTCACCTCCACCGGGTCGCGCCCCGCCGCGCCTACGTGCGCCGTGAGCTTGAACCGGCCGGTCTCGGTCGGCTCAAGCGTTCCGGTCACGAAGACCCGGGCCTGGAGCTGCGCCGCGATGGCCCCGGCCGCGGTGCTGGTGAGGGGCGCGTCGACCGGGTAGCCGGAGCGCTCGAGGAGGGCCAGCACGCTCTCCCACGAGATCACCTCCAGCCGCTTCCCGCCCAGGCGCGCCATGGCCACCCGCAGCGCCGTGCCCACCTGGGCCCCGGCGCCGACCACGCCGCCGCCCGCCAGGGCCGGGTCGGCAACGAGCACGCGGACCGCGCCGGTCGACTTGGCGGCCAAGGTGCGCCGCGGCGGGATCTGGGCCGAGGCCGGTGCGGCGGCGGCGTAGAGCGCGAGCGAGAGTGCGGTGACGAGGAACTGTCGTCGCATGGGCGTCTCCCAAACAAGACGTTCAGGGTCGATCGCGGATCCCGGTGCGCCGGGCGCATTCGCGGGCGGCGGCCGCGGGGAGCCCCGCGCCCCACCATGCCGACGGTTATCGGCCGGGATCGGCCATTCCTTTATCGCGCGTTCCCTACCGGCCGGCCGCCGCCGCGCCCGCCGGGCGGTCCAGGAAGCGGCCCATCCGATGTCCGATCGCCTCCACCTCGGCGAGCAGCTCCGGTAACCGCGCCGGCTCGAGCCCCAGCCCGCGCAGCGCCGGCTCCGGCGCCTCCACCGCACCCTCCTCCGGCAGCCCCAGCCCGGCGGCGCCGGTGAGGACCTCGGCCGCGTGCACGAAGCGGGCGCCGAGCCGGTGCGGCGCCGGAGCGCTGTCCGGACGGTGGTGACCGATCACGGCGTCGATCACGGCCGGGGGGAGCAGCCATTTCCCCAACAGAAGGCCGCCGACCTCCCCGTGATCCATCCCCAGCTCCCGCTCCTCGACGATCCACCGCGGCTCGCCGGTGTCGGCCTGGGTCCGACTCGCCGAGGCGAACTCGGGCGCGAAGTACTGGTCGAGGATCAGGAGCCCCACGTCGTGGAGCAGTCCGGCGATGTAGAGCTCGTCCGCCCGCCGCCGATCGGCCGGGTCGGCACAGAAACCCAGCCACTGCGCCACACCCGCCACCGTGGCGGAATGGATCCAGAAGCGCTGGTAGTCGAGCCCGGCGCCGCGCCCGCCGAAGGCGCGCACGAACGCCAGGACCGCGCAGATGCTCCGCACTTCCCGCAGCCCGAGCCGGGCGATCGCCCCCGCGATCGAGGTGATCGGCTCGGCGCTCCGGGCCAGGAAGGCCGAGTTGGCGGCGCCCACGACCTTCGCGGCGAGGGCCGGGTCGCGGCCGATGATCTCGGCGATCACCGCGCCGCTCGCCTTCTCGTCCTCGAGGGCGCGGTGGAGCTGCAGCACCACCTCGGGGAGGGTGGGCAGGTGCTCGGCGGTCTCGAGCAGCGCCAGCAGGCGCTGGATGAAGCTGGGCACGTCGGCTCCTCGTCGGCTCGTCGTCGGTGCCTCGGTCCGTCCCGGGTTATCGGCAGCCCGCGCGCTCCGCATGAGCCTCAAGCCGGGGGCGGTGGGGCCCGATACTCCCCAGAGTCGAGGCGCGCGTTGGCGCGCCGGCACCCCGACGGGAGGGTCCCGCGTGATCGCGCTCATCGGGCTGGTGATCGTCGTCGGCTCCGTGCTGGGGGGGTTCAGCATCGCCGGCGGGAAGATCCCGGCGCTGTTCCACGTCTCCGAGTTCCTCACCATCGCCGGCACCGCCCTGGGCACCGTCCTGGTGTCGACCCCGGCGCCGGTGCTCAAGGGCCTGGCGGGCAAGCTCGGTCGGGTGGTCCGCCCCAATCCGTTCACGAAGGGGCTCTACCTCGACGCCCTCCGCCTGCTCTACGAGCTCTTCCAGCTCGCCCGCAAGGACGGCCTGGTGGCGATCGAATCCCACATCGAGGAGCCAGCGAAGAGCGCCGTCTTCAAGCGCTACCCGGCGGTGCTGGCCCAGCATCACGCCGTCACGTTCCTCTGCGACTCGCTGCGGCTGGTGCTGGTGGGGAGCGTCCCGCCCCACGACCTGGAGATGCTGATGGAAAGCGAGATCGAGGTGCACCACGAGGAGGAGGCCGGCCCGGTCGGCGCGCTGCAACGGGTGAGCGACGCCCTCCCCGGCATCGGGATCGTGGCCGCGGTGCTGGGGATCGTGGTGACCATGAGCGCGATCTCGGGGCCGGTCGAGGAGATCGGCGAGAAGGTGGCCGCAGCCCTGACCGGGACCTTCCTGGGGGTGCTGCTCGCCTACGGATTCGCCGGCCCGCTCGCCACGGCCATGGAGCACGGCAACGCCGCCCAGACCCGGTTCTACCACTTCCTCAAGGCGAGCGTGGTGGCGTTCGCCAAGGGCTATTCGCCGATCGTCGCCGCCGAGTTCGCGCGGCGCAGCATCTTCGCCGAGGTCCGCCCGAGCTTCGCGGAGATGGAGGCGGCCTGCAAGAACGTGAGGAAGGGGTGACGCCGGTGAAGGAGCGCGAGGCGCCGATCGTCGTCGTCCGCAAGCGCGGCCGGCACCACGGCCATCACGGCGGGGCGTGGAAGGTCGCCTTCGCCGACTTCATGACCGCCATGTTCGCGCTCTTCCTGGTGCTCTGGATCGTGAACCAGAGCTCGGACGTGAAGGCGGCGATCGCCGGGTACTTCCAGGACCCGCTGGGACGGGCGGACGAGTTCGGGAACTCGTTCATTCCCGGCGACGGGGCCCAGACCCAGGCCGTGCGCCCGCTCACCCAGTCCGAGCTGCTCGACCCCCGGCGCGACCGCCTCCAGCGGTTGGGCCAGCGGATTCGCGACCGCCTGGCCCAGCTCCCGGAATTCCGCGAGCTGGCGGGCTACGTCGAGGTGGAGCTCACCGAGGAGGGGCTGCGGATCACGCTCCTCGAGGACTCCGTGGGTGTCTTCTTCGAGAGCGGGAGTCCGGTGCCGCGGCCGGCGGGCGCCAGGCTCCTCGCGCTCCTCGGCGGGGAGCTGGCCCAGGTCCCCAACCCCATCGTCATCGACGGCCACACCGACGCCAGGCCGTATGCCGCGAGCCGCCCCTACTCCAATTGGGAGTTGAGCACCGACCGGGCCAACGTGGCGCGCCGCATCCTCCAGGCGGGTGGCTACCCCGAGCGGCAGGTGCGCCAGGTGCTCGGCAGCGCCGACCGTTTCCCCCGCGTCAAGGACGATCCGTTCGCGCCCGAGAACCGCCGGGTGACGATCACGGTCCTCTGGGACGAGGTGCCGCCCCCCACCGAGGTCGCCGCCCCGGGGCCGGCGGCGGCCCCGGCGCCCCGCGCGCTCGCCACCTCGGCCCGGGAGGCGGCGCCGTGACCGGCCCGGCCACCATCCTCGTGGTGGAGGACGCCCCGGAGATCGCCACGGCCTTCCGCGATCTCCTCGTCCGACGGGGCGGTCACCGGGTGGAGACCGCGGCCGACGGGACGACGGCGCTCGCGCTCGCCCGCACCCTCCTGCCCGACCTCATCCTGAGCGACTATGCGATGCCCGGCATGGACGGCTTCGAGCTCTGCCGGCGCGCCCGGGAGGACCCGGCGCTCGCCGGCACCATGTTCCTGATCGTCTCCGGCGTGAGCGAGGTGCCACGCAAGGTCGAGGGGCTCGCGATCGGCGTGGACGACTACGTCACCAAGCCGGTCGATCCCGACGAGCTCCTGGCGCGGGTCCAGGCGCTGCTCCGGACCAAGCGGCTCGCCGACGAGCTTCGGGCCGAGAAGGCCGAGGAAGCGCGGCTCCGCGCCGCGCTGGAGCAGGCGTTCGACCAGCTCCTCGCGCTGCTGCTCCGGCTCGTCGATCTCCACAGCCCCGGCGCCGCGGACCGCGGACGACGCCTCGCGCGGGTCGCCCTCGACCTCGCCGACCGCTTCGAGGTGCCGGCCGAGCTGCTGCGCGATCTCGAGCTCGCCGCGCTGCTGCAGGAGGTCGGACGGGTGGTGCTGCCCGGGGCGCCCGCCGCGGGGGACCGCGACGCGTGGCCCGAGGTCGCGGCGACGCAGGCGCTGCTTCGGGGTGTGGACCGCCTGACCGGGGCGGCCGAGCTGCTCGGGGCGATCTGCGAGAATTGGGACGGCACCGGGCTCCCCGATCGACGCCAGCGGGGTGACATCCCCCTCCGCAGCCGGATCCTCCGGGCGGCGCGCGACTTCTTCGTCGAGCTGGATCGCCTCGGCCCCGGCCCCGAGGCGGCCGCGCGCGCGCTCGCCGCCATCGCCACCCATCGCGGGACCCGCTACGACCCGCTGGTGGTGGCCCACCTCGAGGCGGTGGTGACCGCCATCCCCGAGGGCAACTGGCGGGCGACCCGGCGCCGCCTGCCGGTCGAGGCCCTCGAGGCGGGCATGGTGCTCGCCGACGACCTCACGACGAGCGCGGGGGTCAAGCTCCTGTCCCGCGGCGCGGCGCTCACCCCGAGCAGCCTCGAGATCATCCGGCGCCGCCACCAGACCGAGCCGTTCGTGCACGGGGTGTGGGTCCGGTCCGACACCGCGGCGGGGTGACGCCTTCCCCCCCGGCCGCACGGGTGTACCTTCCCCCGTCATGCCCCCGATCGACGACCCGCTGGTCGCCGCCGACCGCGCCGCCCTCCTCGAGACCCTGATGCGGGGGGTGATCCACGATTTCCGCAACGCGCTCCAGACGCTGGTCATGGTGGAGTCGGTTCGCGCCGCCGAAGGCGCGGTACCCGAACACTTGCAAGTCCTGCAGGCCGACGCCGTCGCCCGGCTCACGCGGCTGCTCACCACGCTGGACCGGATCTTCACCGGCGACGGCGATCCGGGTCCCGTGGCGCTCCCCGACGTGGTCGGGTTCGTCCGGGATGTCGAACCGTTCCAGCGCCGCCTCCCGACCGTGACGCTGGTGGCCGATCTCGCCCCCGGGCTCCCGGCGGTCCGGGCGCCGCGCGCCGCGCTGGAGCATGCCCTCCTCCGGATGCTCACCACGGCGAAGGGGAACCTGGGCGGGCGTAGCGGTGCCGTGGTCCGGGTGACGGCGCGCGCGGCCGGTCCGGTGGTGGAGTTGGGCGTCGAGCACGGACCCGCCCCGGCGCTCGACCCCGGCGAGTTGGAAGCGGCGGGGACTCTCGCGGTACTCCGACGGCTGGCGGCGGGTTGGGAGGGGCGGGTGTGGGCGGAAGTCGGGCCGACGGGCGGCCGGGTCGTGGTCGCGGTGCCGGCGTGGGGGGGCAAGCCTCCCTGGTCGGGCCCCTGAGGCGGGATCAGGGGGCTGGCGGGCCCGTGGGGTCGACCGGCACGGCGGGACTTCCCGCCGGGGCCGACTGCGTCCGGAGCGGCAGCGCCCCCAGCCAGGGCTTCCCGCTCTCCGTCGCCTTGGCCCGCCGGTTCTCCGCGGCCACGTCGGAGACCAGCTCTTCCCGCCGGATCGCGGTCTCGGGGGGCGCCTCGATCCCGATCCGGGCGCCGCGGCGGTCGCTCCCCAGCACCACGACGCGGATCCCCCCGTCGAGGAGGATCGCCTCTCCCGGCCGCCGATTCAGGATCAGCATCCCTAGACCATCCGCAACAGGTCCTGCACCATCTCGTCGGCCACCGTCACGAGCTTCGCGGCCGCGGCGTAGGCCTGCTGGTGCAGCATGAGGTTGACCATCTCCTCGTCGAGCGACACGCCGCTCACCGAGGCCCGCTGGGCGGTCGCGGCGGCCACCAGCACCTCCTGGGAGGCCGCGCGCTGGTCCGCGTCGCGGCTCACCACGGCGAGCTCGCCGATCAGGCCGGCGTACGCCGCGCCGAGCGCCTGGCCGCCGAGGGACGCGAGCGGCGCGGTGCCGAGGCGGGCCAGCTCCAGCGCGATCGACCCGTCGCCGGGGAGGTAGGTGTTCCCCGCGCCGGGCCGGCCGGTGGCGATGGCGCCCAGCGATTGGCGAATCGGCGCGGCGACGGCCATCGACCCGGCCGTGACGCCGGCCGGGTCGAAGAAGTCGGTGCCCGTCGCCCCGGCGGCGGTGATCCCCTGCCGGTGGATGGCGTTCACCTCGGTCACGACGGCGGCGGCCAGGCGGTCGAGGCCGGCCTGGATCCGGGGGAGCGTCGTGGTGGCGAGATCCGCGAGGGCGCGGAGGCGCCCGCTCGCGGTCCCCAGTGCATGGTCGCTCCCGGCCAGGCCGAAGGCGAAGCTCCCGTCCGCCGCCCGCCAGACGGCGAGCTCGGCG
>DATLZT010000047.1:0-2474 GCA_035573835.1 Gemmatimonadales bacterium | reverse complement strand
AGGCGGAGGGCGCCGTCGACCGGCCGGACCTCGCCCGCCAGCGGCTGGAGCCGGGGTTCGTCCCGGAGTGCCTCCTCCACCAGCCGGCGTAGGGGGCGCCCCGGCGCGAGGAGGCTCCCGCCCAACGCGAGCGGCACGGCCGGGCTCGGGCCGAAGTGCGCCAGCAGGCTCCGGGCGAGGAGCGCCAGCTCGGCGGCCGCGTCCCCCGCGATCCGGCGGGCCACCGGGTCCTCGGTCGCCGCTTCGAGCACCGCCGGCGCCAGCGCCGCCACCTCGGAGGGCGAGGCGCTCGCCGCCCAGCGCACGAGGCCGTCGAAGTCGCCTACCCGGGCCGGCGCGAAGAGGCGGTCCGAGAGTCGGGTGTCGGGACCCCGACCGTCGTGGGCCCGGCTCACCGCCTGGAGCGCGGCCCGTCCGATCGCGTACCCGCTGCCCTCATCGCCCATCTGCCAGCCGTAGCCGCCCACGCGCCGCAGACCGCCGTCCGCCGTCCGCCCGATCGCGATGCTTCCCGTGCCCGCGGTGACCACGATGCCGGGGCCGTCGCCGAACGCCGCCGCGAGCGCGATCTCCACGTCGGTCGTCACCACCACCCGCTCGGCCAGCCGCTCGGCGCGGAGCGCGGCGTAGAGCTCGTCCCGGTCGGCCGCGCGCCCCGCGCCGGCGGCGCCCACCACCAGCACGTCGGCCACGCTCCGGCCCGCCTCGGCCAGCGCCTGGCGGACCACCTCCGCGACGAGGCTCGCCGCGAGGAGCGCGCGGCCGGGCTTCAGCGCCGCGCCGCGCCCCACCACGCTGGCCAGCAGGCGCCCGTCCTCCGCCACCGCGACGGCGGTCTTGGTCCCTCCCACGTCGGCACCGACCAGGAGCTTCGGCACGTTCACTCCGGCGTCACGATGGCACGGGCCGGGGTCTCCCCCCCGGCAGCAGGCTGGAGAGCACGCCGACCACCACGGTGAGCGCGGTCCCCAGCGGGACATACCAGGGCCAGGCGAGCCGCCCCACCGGCTCGAGCCAGGCCAGGGCGGGATACCCCGCCAGCCTGCGGGCGAAGATGACCACCAGCATCGCCGCCACGGTGACGCCGATCGCGGTCACCACGTCCCGCCCGGTCGCCCGGTCCCAACGGGCGGCGAGAAGGTAGGTACCCAGGAGCCCGCCATAGGTGACCGAGGCGATGGAGAGCGCGAGCACCACGACCGGCGTGTCCGTGCCGGCGGCGCCGTAGTGGAAGAGGAGCGCGCCGGCCGTGATGGCGATCGCCCAGCCGAGCGAGCAGGCCCGGCCCACCCGGAGGAGGTGCTTCGGGTCCCGCCGGCCGGTCCAGCTCGCGTAGAGGTCGTGCGTCATGGAGGACGCCAGCGCGTTGATCGCCGAGCTCTGGGTGCTCATCGCCGCGGCGAGGATCGCCGCCACCACCAGCCCGGCCACGCCCGCCGGCAGGTGCTCGATGACGAAGCGGGGGAAGATCCGGTCGGGGGCGAGGTCGGCCGGTGCCTCCCCGGCCGCCCAGATCGCGATGCCGATCAGGAGGAAGAGCGCGAACTGGGCGATGACCATCACCCCGGACCCGACCAGCGCCCACCGGGCCGCGCCGAGCGACCGGCTCGCGAGGAGCCGTTGGACGATGAGTTGGTCGGTCCCATGCGACGCGGCCGAGAGCATGGCGCCCCCCACCAGGCCGCCGAGGAGGGTGTAGGTCGAGCCGAGGGAGATCGTCGGGTCGATCAGCCGGAGCTTGCCGGCGGCACCGGCTTCGGCCAGGGCCGGCCCGAGCCCTCCGGCCAGCTCCATCGCGATCGCCAGGGCCATGGCCCCGCCCGCCAGGTAGACCGCCAGCTGGAGGACGTCCACCCAGACCACCGCCTTGAGTCCGCCGTGCCAGGTGTAGAGCATCGTGACCAGGCTCATCACCACGACCGACGTCGGGATGCTCCAGCCGGCCAGCACCGCGAGCGGGATCGCGCTGGCGAACACCCGGACGCCGTCGCCCAGGAATCGGGTGGCGAGGAACACCGTCGAGGTGAGCCGCCGGGTGCCGGGGCCGAACCGGGATTCGAGCCGGGCGTAGGCCGTCTCCTGTTCGCCGCGGAAGTAGCCCGGGAGGAGCCAGAGCGCCACCAGGGCGCGCCCCAGCAGGTATCCGAAGCTGAGCTGGAGGAAGGTGAGATCGCCCCGGGCGGCGATGGCCGGCACCGAGATCACGGTGAGCGCCGACGTCTCGGTGGCCACGATCGAGAGGAGGATGGCCCAGGCGGGGAGATCCCGCGCGCCGAGGAAGTAGTCGCCCGCCGTCTCCTGGCGACGGGACACCCAGAACCCGACGCCGAGGGTGAAGATGAAGTAGGCGACGACGACCGCGAGGTCGAGGGGAGACAGGGGGCCTCCGGATCGGAGCAGGGTGGCTCGGGACTCCGGCGGCGCGCCGGGAGCCGCGGATCGGCGTCGGGGTCGGACGCGGCGAGGGGCGGGGC
>DATLZT010000046.1:0-10276 GCA_035573835.1 Gemmatimonadales bacterium | reverse complement strand
CGACTACTACCGCCTCTCCGCCGTGCTCGGCGGGCGGGTCGAGATCGGCGCCACCCAGCTCCTGGCCCGCGCGCAACTGGGCGCGGCGGGCCCCGGGCTCCCGCCCCACCGCACCTTCGTCCTCGGCGGACGCGGGACGCTCCCCGGCGAGCGGTTTCGCGCCTTCGGCGGCCGCCGGGCCGCGTTGGCCCACCTCGAGTGGCGGGTGGACGCGCCGTTCCCCGCCATCCCGCTCGGCTCCTTCGCCTCGACCGGGCGGAGCATCACCCTGGCGCCGTTCGTGGCCCTCGGGTGGAGCGACCGACCGCTCCCCGGCTTCCCCTGGGAGGAGACCGATGGCGTCCGACCGGTGCTGGGGCTCGCGGTCGAGTGGCTCATGCGGCTCGTCCGGATCGAGGCCGGCTACGCGCCCGGGACGGGCCGGATCGGGGTCACCGTCGACGTGAGCCGGGAGTGGTGGGGGATCCTCTGACCGGACCCGCCGGCCCGCATCCGCCGGCTCGCCCTCCGCGTCGGAACGGCCCCCGTCGGGTGAGGAGTGATGGCGTCGGGGGACGCGGGTCGGTAACTTTCCCGGTCCCCCTCATCGGTTCGGTCATCGGAATGCAGTTCACCGACGAGTGGCTCGTCCCGAGCCTGGAGAAGATCGTCCCGGCGGACGAGCTCGAGGCGCTCCGGAAGGCCGACGGCGCCCGCCCCGCCGCGCTCTGGGAGCTCCTGGTCGGGAAGGCCCTCGCCACGGACGAACAGATCCTCGCGGCGGTCTGCACCCGCTACCGGCTCCGCGCCGCCGATCTCGCCCAGCTCGACCCCCAGGCCAAGGAGGCGGTGCCGGAGCAGCTCGCCCGGCGCCTCGGGGTGGTGCCCCTCCGGTTGACCGACAGCGTCCTCGAGGTGGCCACCGCCAACCCCTTCGACATCGACGCGGAGAAGGTCCTCGCCTTCGCCATGCGCCGCGACGTGCGGATGTTGCTCGCCTCGCCCAGCGCCGTCCGGGCGGCGCTCGACGAGCTCTACCGCCGGGAGGCGGTCGAGCGGGAGAAGGACGAGGAGGTGAGCCGGCTCCTCGGCGGGCTCGGGGGCGGGGATCCCAACGTCGAGCTGCTGGAGGAGGAGACCCCGGACGACGTCCGGGTCACCGCCGACGAGGCGAGCCAGCGTCCGGTGGTGCGGCTGGTGGACCTGATCCTCTCCGACGGCATCCAGAGCCGGGCCAGCGACATCCACATCGAGCCGGCCGAGAAGAGCATCATCGTCCGGTACCGGATCGACGGCGTCCTCCGCCAGGTCATGAAGATCCCCCGGGCCGCCGGGCTCCCGCTCATCTCCCGGATCAAGATCATGTCGGGGCTCGACATCGCCGACCGGTTGCGGCCCCAGGATGGCCGGGCCCGGGTGGCGGTGAACGGCTCGCCGGTGGACCTCCGGATCTCGACCCTCCCCGCCTCCAACGGCGAGAAGGTCGTCGTCCGGGTGCTCAACGCCCAGGCGATGGTGCTCACGCTCGAGGCGCTCGGCCTCGCCGGGGACGAGCGGGAGCGGATCGCGGGGCTCTTGCACAACAAGGAGGGGATCATCCTGGTCACGGGGCCGACCGGCTCCGGCAAGACCACGACCCTCTACTCGGCGCTCCGCCTGGTGCAGAACGAGGGCGTGAACATCGTCACCGTCGAGGATCCGGTCGAGTATCGGCTGGGGCAGAACATCGTGCAGGTCCAGGTGCACGAGAAGGCGGGGCTCACCTTCGCCTCCGCGCTCCGCTCGATCCTCCGGCAGGATCCCGACGTGGTGCTGGTGGGTGAGATCCGCGATCGGGAGACGGCCCAGATCGCGGTCCAGGCCTCGCTCACCGGTCACCTGGTGCTCTCGACCCTCCACACCAACGACGCGGTCACCGCGGTGGCACGGTTGATCGACATCGGGATCGAACCGTACAAGATCGCCTCGGCGCTCCGGGGCGTGGTGGCCCAGCGCCTGATGCGCCGGCTCTGCCGGGTCTGCGCCGTGCCCGCCACGGACGGGGTGCCGGAGCGGCTCCGCCGGTTCATCCCGGACGGTGCCCGGCTCTACAAGGCGGTGGGCTGCCCCGAGTGCGCCATGACCGGCTACCGCGGCCGGTTCGCCATCGTCGAGATCCTGACCATGACCCCGGAGCTGGAGCGGCGGATCGGCGCCGCGGAGACGGGCGATCGTCTCACCGAGGCGGCCCGGGCCGCCGGGATGCGCTCCCTCTTCGAGAGCGGGCTCCGGCACGTGCTCGCCGGGCACTCCACCGTCGACGAACTGCTCCGCGTGGTCGACGTCCCCACCGGGGATTCCCATCCGCCTCGCGGCGAGCCGGCCGCCGCCGGCGCCCGCCCCGGCCCCCGGGTAGAGCCGGTCGCACCGCCGCCCGGCCCGGCCACGCCGGCTCCGCTCGAGCTCGGCGCCGAGTTCGAGCTGCTCGACGACGGCTCGGCCGGCGGCGCCGACGGGCGCGCCGCCGGCTCCCGCGGGCTGGTGCTGCTGGTCGAGGACGAAGACCACCTCCGCAAGGTCATGCGGGACCTCCTCGAGCGCGACGGCTTCGGGGTGGCGGAGGCGAGGGACGGCGTGCAGGCGCTGGACCAGGTGGATCGCCTCGCGCCCGACGTCGTCCTGCTCGACCTCAACCTGCCGGGGCTCGACGGCTACGCCGTGCTCTCGCAGCTGCGGAGCCGCGCCGCCACCCGCGACATCCCGGTCGTCGTCCTCACCGCCAAGGGAGACGAGGACAACGAGGTCCGGGTCTTCGAGCTCGGCGCCGACGATTTCCTCACCAAGCCGTTCCGGGCGCGGGCGCTCACGGCGCGCCTCGACGCGGTCCTCGCCCGGCGCCGGCACCGCTGACCGGCGCGGCGGGCGGCCCGACCGACTGACCCGATGTCCCGGTTCCCACCCTCCGGCTCCACCCCCGAGGCCGGCTCGGCGCTCCACCTGGTGAAGGCCTCGGTGCGCGCCCTCGCGCCGTACACCCTGGCCGCGCCGCGGGCCCGCCGGAAACTCAACCAGAACGAGGCGCCGGGTGACCTCCCCCCCGAGCTCAAGCGCCGGATCGCCGACCGCCTGCTCGCGGTCCCGTGGCACCGCTATCCGGAGTTCTCGCCCGGTGCGCTGCTCGAGCGGATCGCGGCCCGGCACCGCTGGGTGGCGGACGGCGTCCTGGTCGGCAACGGTTCGAACGAGGTCATCCAGGCCACCCTCGCCGTCATGGTGGGGGAGGGAGACGCCGTGGTGGCGCCGACGCCGACCTTCTCGCTCTACCGCCTGATCACCGGCGTGATGGGCGGACGCTACCTGCCGGTGCCGCTGGACGACGGATTCGCCTTCGACGTGGATCGGCTCATCGCCGTGGCCCGGCGGGAACGGGCCCGGGTGATCGTGCTCAACTCGCCCAACAACCCCACCGGCTCGGCGCTGCCGCCCGACGGCGTGGAGCGGGTCCTCCAGGCCACCGACGCCTTCGTGGTGGCCGACGAGGCCTACCAGGAGTTCGGCGGCCCCACCGCGGTGGACCTCCTCCCCGTCGCGCCGCGGCTCGCGGTGATGCGCACCTTCTCCAAGGCGATGGGCATGGCGGGGCTCCGGTTCGGCTACGGCCTGATGCATCCCGAGGTCGCCCGGGAGGTGGCGAAGGCCAAGCTCCCCTACAACGTGAACCTCGTCACCCTGGCCGCGGCCGAGGCGGCCCTCGACTGCCTTCCGCTGTTCGAGGAGCGGGTCCGCGCCGTCGTGGCCGAGCGGGAGCGCACCCTCGCCCGCCTCGCCGCGATCCCCGGGCTCGTCGCCTATCCCAGCGCGGCGAACTTCTTCCTGGTCCGCTGCGGGACGGTGCCGGCCCGGGAGGTGTTCCGGCGCCTCCTCGACGAGCACGGCATCCTGGTGCGCGACGTCTCGGGCGCGGCGGGGCTCGAGGAATGCCTGCGGATCTCGGTCGGCGACGCCGACGACATGGCGGCGGTCGCGGCGGCGCTGGAGCGTATCTTCCGTCCACCCGAGCCATGACACGCACTGCCCAAGTCGAGCGCACCACCCGGGAGACCACCCTCCGCGTCCGCGTGAACCTCGACGGCCGCGGCGAAGCGCGGGTCGACACCGGCATCGGCTTCTTCGACCACATGCTGGAGGCCCTGGCACGCCACGGCCTCATGGATCTCGAGGTGGAAGCCCGGGGCGACCTCCACGTGGACGGGCACCACACCGTGGAGGACACCGGGATCGCACTGGGGCAGGCCATCGCCCGCGCCCTGGGCGACCGCGCCGGGATCCGCCGCTACGCCGACGCCACCGTGCCGCTGGACGAGGCGCTGGTGCGCGCGGTGGTGGACGTCTCGGGGCGGCCGTATCTCGCGTACCGGATCGAGATCCCCAAGTGGCAGATGCTGGGGGACTACGACGTCTTCCTCACCCCCGAGTTCTTCCGGGCCCTGGTCGGCAACGCCGGGCTCACGGTCCACCTCGACCTCCTCCGGGGGGACAACCCCCATCACATCGTGGAGGCCGCCTTCAAGGCCTTCGCCCGGGCGCTCGACGCGGCCACCGCGATCGACCCCCGGGTGGTCGGGATCCCGTCCACCAAGGGGGTGCTGTGATCGCGGTGGTCGACTACGGCGTCAACAACCTCCGGAGCGTCACCCGCGCGCTCGCCGCCTGTGGCCACGCCGCGACGCTCACCGCCGATCCCGACCGGGTGCGCTCGGCGGAGCGGGTGCTGCTCCCGGGGGTGGGGAACTTCGGGCAGGCCGCCGCCACGCTCGCCGCGTCGGGCCTCGGCGACGCGCTCGGCGAGGTGGTCCGGGCCAGCCGGCCGGTGATGGGGATCTGCCTCGGGATGCAGCTCTTCTTCGCCCGGAGCGAGGAGGCGCCGGGGGCCGCGGGCCTCCGGCTCCTCGAGGGGGAGGTGGTCCGCTTCCGGACCGGCCGCCCGGTGCCCCACGTCGGCTGGGCGGGAGTGACGCTCGCGCCGGCGGGGCGGAGCCACCCGGTGCTCGCTGGCGCGCTGGCCGGCGGGAGCGAGTATTTCTACCACGTGCACAGCTACCACCCCGCCGGCGTCCCGGAGTCGGCCGTGCTGGCCCGTGGGGAGTACGACGGGCCGTTCCCGACCGTGGTGGGGCGGGACCACCTGCTCGGGGTGCAGTTCCACCCCGAGAAATCGCAGCGCGCCGGCCTGGCGCTGCTGGACGCGTTCGCCCGGTGGCGGCCCTGAGCCGGGATCGCACGATGACGCACGCGCGGGTCTCGATCGTCGACGTCTACGTGTTGCGGGAGCAGGGGGAGGGCCTCGAGTGCCTGGCCCTGCGCCGGAGCGCGGCGGGGCGCTGTCCCGGCGCCTGGGAGGCGGTGCACGGTCACATCGAGGCCGACGAGCGCCCCGCCGCGGCCGCGTTGCGCGAGCTCTCCGAGGAGACCGGCCTCACCCCGCTCCGGCTCTACAACCTGAGCCGGGTCGAGGTCTTCTACCAGCACCGGCTGGACGAGGTGGCGCTCGCGCCGGTCTTCGTGGCGTTCGTGACGCCCGACGCGCCCCTCCGGCTCGGCCCCGAGCATGACCGGGCCGAGTGGCTGCCGCTCGCCGAGGCGCGGCGGCGGTTCGCCTGGCCCAGGGAGCGGCGGGCCCTCGACGACATCAGCCAGATCTTCGCCGACGGCGGACCCGGCCCGATCGACGATGTGCTCCGCGTATGCTGACCGACTCGCTTCGCTCGACCCGAGGCTCCCGGCCGGGCCGGGGGGCGCGGAGGGGGCCATGAGCCTCGCCCGGCGGATCATCCCCTGCCTCGACGTGGCGGGAGGCCGGGTCGTCAAGGGGGTGCATTTCGAGGCGCTCCGCGACGCCGGGGACCCGGTCGAGCAGGCCCGCCGCTACGACGCGATGGGCGCCGATGAGCTGGTCTTCCTCGACATCTCGGCCACGCCGGAGGAGCGCGCCACCACGCTCGAGATGGTGAGCCGGGTGGCGGAGGCGATCTTCATCCCGTTCACCGTGGGCGGCGGCATCCGGTCGGTCGAGGACGCGGGCCGCGCGCTCCGCGCCGGCGCGGACAAGGTCTCGGTCAACACCGCCGCCATCCGGGAGCCCGCGCTGGTGAGCAGCCTGGCCCGGAGCTTCGGCAGTCAGTGCGTGGTCGCGGCGGTGGACGTGCGCCGGGTGGGCGGGCGGTACACCGTGATGGCGGCGGGGGGGCGGGAGCCCACCCCGCTCGAGGCGATCGAGTGGATCCGCCGGCTCGAGGCCCTCGGTGCCGGCGAGATCCTCCTCACGTCGATGGATCGCGACGGCACGCGCGCCGGCTACGACCTGCCGCTCATCCGCGCCGCGGCCGACGCCGTGCGCATCCCGGTCATCGCCTCGGGCGGCGCCGGCACGCTGGAGCACCTGGCGGAGGCGCTCGACGCCGGGGCCCACGCGGTGCTCGCCGCCTCGATCTTCCACTTCGACGGCTGCTCCCTGCCGGAGGCCCGGGCGTATCTCCGCTCGCGCGGCTTCGAGGTGCGGCCATGAGGCCGGCGCGCGTCCTGCCCCGGCTCGCGGGGCCGGCCGCGCTGGGCGCCCTGCTCGCCCTCACCCTGGCCGCCGGGGGGGGCGGTGCTCCCTGCCTCCGGCTCTCGCGTCCCGAGACGGTGGTGCAGGGCGACGTGCGGGTCTGCCCCGGCCGCTACCGGGTGGCCGATCGCACCGAGCGCGGCGTGATCGTGGTCGCCTCGAGCGGGACCCGGCTCGACCTCCGCGGCGTGACCATCGAGAGCGGCGACACGGTGCCGAGCCGGTTCGTGGGCGTCGGAATCGTGAGCCGGGGGGTCGATCGGGTCACCATCCTGGGCGGGGTGATCCGCGGCTACCGCCACGGGGTGCGGCTCGAGGGAGGCCGCGGCCACCGGCTGATGGACCTCGACGCGTCCGGCTCCCGGAGCCAGGCGCTCCGCTCCACCGGCGATCGGTTCGACCCGGCCGACTGGCTGGACCCGGCCCGGCCGGAGGGGTTCGACGAGCTGGGGGCGGGCGTGTACCTCAAGTGGACCGACGGCGCCTCGGTCACCGGGGTCACCGCCCGGGATGCCCAGAACGGGATCGCGCTCTTCGGCTCGCGCGACGCCTACCTCGCCGACAACGACGTCTCGGCCAACAGCGGCTGGGGCATCCACCTCTGGGCCTCGTCGCGCAACATCCTGGCGCGCAACCGGGCCCACCACGTCTTCCGCTGCGAGTCGGCGGCGTACAGCCGCGGGTGCGGGGCGGCGGCGATCCTGCTGCGGGAGCGGAGCGACTCGAACCTGGTGGTCGACAACGACCTCACCTACTCGGCCGACGGGCTCCACCTGGCCGGCGAGCGCTCACGCCTCGCGCCGTCGGTGGGCAACCTGATCCTCCGGAACGACGCCTCGTTCGCCTACCACAACGCGTTCGTGGTGGTGGACGGCGCCTGGAACGTGCTGGAGGAGAACCGGGCCGACAGCAGCAGGGTCGGGTTCTGGCTGGTCCAGGCGCGGCAGACCACCCTCCGCCGCAATCGGATCATCGGTGCGAGCCTCGCCGGCATCGCGGCGCGGGACGGCGTCGACCACACGCTGAGCGGCAACACCATCATCGGCGGCAGGATCGGGATCCACCTCGTCGGCGCGCCGGGGGAGGGCGGTGGCGTCCGCGGCGCCTCGATCGACGACAACGGCATCGCCAAGGTCGAGCAGGGGGTGGTGCTCGAGCGCACGATCCAGGCCCGGGTGCGGGGGAACGTCTTCGACGAGGTGGGCGACGCCCTGGTGGTGGACCAGGCCGGCCACGCCACGCTGGTGGTGGGGAACGTCTTCCTCCGCGCGGCCCGGTGGTTCATCAAGGCGCCCGACCTCGCCGCCGGCGGCAATTTCTGGGCGGTGGCCGACGTCAATGCCGCCATGCAGAAGGTGGACGGCCGGGTGAGCGTGCTGCCCTGGCGGCCGGCGAGCGCCGCCGGCTACTGACGCCGCGCCCTCGCCCCGGCGCGCCGGTCCGCCGGCCGCCCTCGCCCGGGAAACGACGTGCCCGAGACCCCACGGCCGGGTCTCGATCCCCCTGGCCTCCATTCCCCCGGTCCCGCGACCGCGCCGCCGCGATGCCCGCGCTCGAGGCGGGGCGCTACGCCCGGCCGGCCGGCGCTTGATCGGCATCCCCCAGGCCCGGGAGCCGGGCCAGCGAGTGCGGGTCGAGCGGCTTCCGTGCGGTCCGGAGCCCCGCCGCCCGGAAACGGGCTTCCTGCTCTCCCCGCACGTCGTCGGTCGTCACGATCACCCGACCCCGCACCTCGGGCCGGGCCGCGAGCAACGCGTCGACGAAGCCGCGCCCCGGCCCGACCGCGGCGCGCGCGTCCGCGATCACCAGCTCGTACTCCCGCTCGCTCGCCAGCTTGAGCCCGAATGGCCCGTTGCGGGCGGCGTCCACCCGGAAGCCGGCCGGCTCGAGCGCCTCGGCCACGATCCGGTGGACCGCCGGATCGGCGTCCACCACGAGCACGGCGCGCGGCCGCGGGACACCGGGCGGCCGCTCCCGGCCGGATGGCCCGGTCCCGCCCGCCGTCGTCCCGTCGTGGAGCGGGAATACGCAGGTGAACTCGGCGCCGCCGAGCGGGCTCGGGGCGTAGGTCATCCGCCCGCCGTGCGATTCCACGATCCCGTAGCTGATCGAGAGGCCGAGTCCCGTCCCCTCGCCCGGCTCCTTGGTGGTGAAGAAGGGGGTGAAGAGGTGCGGCGCATCGTCGGGGGAGACGCCGGGGCCGGTGTCCGCCACCCGCAGCACCGCACGGTCACCCTCCCGCGCGGTCGCCACCACGATCCGCCGCTCCCGCCCCTCCGCCAGCCCGCCCAGCGCCTGCGCCGCGTTGGTGAGCAGGTTGAGCAGCACCTGCTGCAGCTCGTAGCGATCGCCCCGGACGGTCACCGGACCCGGGCCGGTGCGGACGTCCAGCTCGATGCCCCGCATGCGGAAGTCGTGGGCCACGAGCAGCGAGGTCCGCGCCACCACGTCCTCGAGGTCCACCGCCGCCTGCTCCGGCGCCCCCTTCCGGGCGAACGTGAGCAGGTTCTGCACGATCCGGCCCGCCCGCTCGGCCTGGGCGTGGATCACCTGGAGGTGTTGGCGGTCGGCGTCGCTCACCTGGCCCTGCTCCAGCAGGAACTCCGCCAGCCCCGCGATCGAGGTGAGCGGATTGTTGAGCTCGTGCGCCACGCCGGAGACGAGCTGGCCCACCGCGGTGAGCCGCTCGCTCTGGAAGAGCTGCCGCTCGAGCGCGAGCTGCTCGGTCACGTCGTCCACCAGCACCACCACCGACCGGGCGGCCCCGCCGTCCCCGATCGGGGCGGCGGTGAGGCGAAGCGTTCGGCCCAACGACTCCGACCGGACCACCAGGGAGGCGGGACTCCCCCCTTGGACCGCGGTCTCCAGGAGGTCCGCCGCCGGCTTCGAGCCCCCGAAGAGCGCCTCCACCAGGTGGCGGCCGATCACGGCGGGGATGGTGAGCCCGAGCAGCGCCGCGAGCGCGCGATTGGCCCGCCGGATCCGCCCGTCGGCGTCCACCACCGCCATGCCCTCGGTGAGCGCGTCGAACGCGGTCTCCCACTCTTCCTTCCCCCGGCGGATCATCTCGAAGAACCGACTGTTCGCCAGCACCACCGCCGTATGGGTGGCCACGGTCGAGAGGAGCCAGAGGTCCTCGGTGGTGAACTCACCCCGGGCGCGGTCGCTCACGGCGAGCACGCCCAGCGTGATGCCGTGGGCCCGGAGCGGGGCCGCCGCGGCCGAGCGGACCGGCGTGTCCGGCAGGAGCGGGACCGTGCCGCCCGACGGCGCCGCCGCCGAGTCGATCCGCTCCCGTCCCACCGCGTTCATGACGATGCAGGGCTCGGCCTCGACCAGGTGGCGGCCGTTCAGGTGGCCCAGCGTTCCCTCGGCGGCGATCACCTCCAGCGCGGGCGCCCCCTGGCGGGCGCCGCGATCCGACTCGACCGCGAGCGCCACGAGGGCACCGTCGGCCTCGAGGAACCGGCGGGCGTACTTCGCCACCTGCTCCGCGATCCGCCGCGCCTGCAGCGAGCCGGAGAGGACGTAGCTCAGCTCCTGGAGCGAGAAGAGCTCGCTGATCCGGCGATCGAGCTGCTCGGCCGCGTCGGCCCGGGCCCGGCGCTCGCCGCGGAGCTCCCGCTCGAGCCGCCGGAGCGCGAGGAACGGCGCCGCGGCGGCCGCACCGAGCGCCGGCAGGAGGAGCCACCACGCCCCGCGCGGCAGGAG
>DATLZT010000045.1:0-10887 GCA_035573835.1 Gemmatimonadales bacterium | reverse complement strand
CTCATCGCCGGGGCGGGGGCCGCCGGCGGCATGCTCCTCAAGCAGATCCGGTCGAATCCCGGGCTCGGTCTCGTGCCGGTGGGGTTCGTGGACGACGATTCCGCCAAACAGCGGCACCGGCTCCATGGCCTCCCGGTCCTGGGCCGGCTCGCCGATACCGCCCGGCTCTGCCGCGAGTACCACGTGGCCGAGGTGCTCATCGCGATGCCGAACGCGCCGGGTCCCGTCGTGCGAGCCCTGGTCCAGGCGACCCAGCAGGCGGCGGTGCGAGCCCGAACCCTTCCGGGGATTTCCGACATCCTCTCCGGGAGATTCGACCCTTCCGCCCTCCGCCCGGTCGAGATCCAGGACCTGCTCCGCCGCGAACCGGTCCGCACCAATCTCGAGCAGGTTCGGCGACTCGCGGCCGGCCGGACGGTGCTGGTGACCGGCGCGGGAGGTTCGATCGGAAGCGAGCTCTGCCGCCAGCTCTGCCGCCTCGAGCCGGCGCGCGTGGTGCTGCTCGGGCACGGCGAGAACTCGATCTTCTCCATCCACCAGGAGCTCGCCGGCCGGTACCGGGGCCTCCCGCTTCACCCCGTGATCGCGGACGTGCGGGATCTCGATGCACTGGCGCGGGTGTTCGAGCGCTACGAGCCCTACTCGGTGTTCCACGCGGCGGCCCACAAGCATGTGCCGCTGATGGAGGAGAACGTCGCCGAGGCGATCTCCAACAACGTGCTGGGGACCCGGAACGTGGTGGAACTCGCGGCCGAGCGCGGGGTGGAGCACCTGGTGCTCATCAGCACGGACAAGGCGGTGCGCCCCACCAGCGTGATGGGGGCCACGAAGCGGGTGGCGGAACAGATCGTCCAGCAGGTGGCCGAGGAGTGGAACCGGAACTTCGTGTCGGTGCGGTTCGGCAACGTGCTGGGGAGCCGTGGGAGCGTGGTGCCGACGTTTCTCCGGCAGATCGCCGAAGGCGGGCCCGTCACGGTGACCCACCCGGAGATGCGGCGGTACTTCATGACCATCCCCGAGGCGGTGCAGCTGGTGCTCCAGGCGGGCGCCCTGGGGCGGGGTGGCGAGGTGTTCGTGCTGGACATGGGGGAGCCCGTGAAGATCGCCGATCTCGCCGCCGACCTGATCCGGCTTTCGGGCAAGCGGGTCGGGAAGGACATCGAGATCCGCTTCACCGGCACCCGGCCCGGCGAGAAGCTCTACGAGGAGCTCTTCTTCGGCGCCGAACAGGCCACGCCCACCGACCACCCGAAGGTGCTCCGGGCCCGGAACGCGATGCTGCCGGTCGGGGTGACGACCGTGGTGGACGATCTCGTCGCCGCGGCGCAGAAGGGGTGCGGGGACGAGGAGTTGCGGGCGCTGCTCAAGCGCCTGGTGCCGGACTACGAGCCATCCGCTGCCGGGGTGCCGGTGGCGGATCGGGAGGCGGTGGTGGGGGTCGCGGAACAGGCGACGGGGGACGCGGAGCACGCGACGGGGGCCGCGTGAGCCCTGGCCCCGCTCACTGGCGCGGCCTCCGGGACCCGCCGCGCGCCGCGCTGGACCCCGGCTTGCGCCGGGGTGACGGCCAGGGAGGGCGGGCCGCGCGACCCGCGCCACTCGGCCTTCCCGCCTGACCTCCAGTCAGGCGGCGCCTGGCGCCGTCCTCCTCGGTCCTGGACCCCAGCTGGCGCCGGGGTGACGGCCAGGGAGGCCGGGCCGCGTTCCGCGCCACCGGGTCCGTCAGGCGGTCCCCGACGCCGGCCCCTCGGTCCCACCTAACCCCCCAGGCAGTCCCCGGCGCTGTCACCGCCTTATGACCACCACCACCACCGCCGTGAGGCTCGCCAGGATCTGCGCGATGGAGCCCGCGAGGGCCACCCAGTCGCGGCGGAGGGTCTTGTCCCGCTCCGGGACGAAGATCGCCGCCCCCGCGAGGGGCTTGGGCTTGCCATCAGGCAAGAGAAAACGGCGGGCCACGCTCTCCACCTTGCCGTTGGGCTGGGTCACGTAGGCCCGACCCCGGTCTGCGTCGCGGTGATAGCCGCCGGCCGCCGCGACGTAGTAATCCAGGTTCTTGCCCGGGTTGTAGTTCACCGATTGCGGCGCGTTCACCGAGCCCCGGACGTAGACCACCGGGACGTATTCCGGGATGAAGATCGAGTCGCCACCGGCCAGGATGAGATTCTCGCGGCTCTGCCGGTCGCGCAGGGCGCGGGGGAGGTCAATACCGATCCGCCCGCCCCGGTCCACCGAACGGAAGAACTGGATCCCCTCGGGGTACGCTTCCTTGGTGAGTCCGCCCGCGCGCTCGATGAGATCGGTGAGGCGGTCGGTGCGGGTGAGGAGCGCGTAGCGTCCCGGGTAGCGGACCTGGCCCGTGATGCTCACGCTGCGCTGGAGTTCCCAGTTCGGCTGGCGGAAGATGAGGACGTTGTCGTAGGGGCGGAGCACGACGTCCGCGGCGCCGGCGGCCGGGGCGGGAATCCCCGGCGGTCCCAGGTAGCGTCCGTCCGGACCCCGCTCGAAGAGGTAGGTCGAATCGAGCGGGACCCGCACGGTGTTCGCGACGCGGCCCCCGACCCGCGCCGTGTCCTCCGGCAACCGGGCGATCTCCGCCTCGGTGAGCAGGGCGTCCTCGGTGAGTCCCTTCACTTCGAGCAGCGCATCCCGGAGGGTCATCCCCTCGCGATACGGCAGCCGCCCGGGTTTTCTCACGGCTCCGGTCACCGCGACGTAGCGCTCGGGCCGGAACTCCGAGCGCGAGAAAAGCCGGATCGCATCGTCCTCGGCGAGGGGCAGGTCGTCGGTCACGGCCCCGGTGCTGTCGCGCAGGCGGGAGCGGAGCTGCACCCGGGTGGAGTCGGGGAGCAGCCGGGTGACGAGCACCTGGTCGAGATAGACGTCCGGCTTGGGCCCGCCCGCGAGGCGGATCGCCTCGGAGAGCCGCATGCCCGGGGTGAAGCCCACCGGTCCCGGGGTCCAGACGGCCCCCTCCACGGTCACCAGGTTGCGGCGCCGCTCGGCCACTTCGAAGACGGTCACCGAATCGCCGGGCTCCATGGGGAAGGGGGGGCCGAGGCCGTCGGTGAACTGGTCGGAGGCGAGGTCAATGACCACCCGGTCGCGGCCGCGTTCGCCGCGTTCGGCGGGCGGCAAGATCCGGTCAATCTGCACCCGGCGGCGGAGGGCCTCCGGCGCGAAGCCGCCTGCGATCTGCAGGAGATCGCGCAGGGTCTCGCCGGGGCGCAGTTCGTAGACGGCCGGCCGCACGATCCGGCCGGCCACCTTGACCGGGGTCCGGCGGACCGGTACGAACACCACATCGCCGGTCTCGAGCCGGCGGTCGTGGCTGTTGTCGCCCCGAAGGAGGTAGTCGTAGAGATCGAGCGAATCGAGGAGCTGGCCGCCGCGGCGGATCTCGACCCGCCGGAACGATCCGTTCGCCGTGGGGCCGCCGGCGGCGTAGAGGGCGGTGAGCGCCGTGCCCGCGGCCGAGATCTGGTACGAACCGGGCCGGGCCACGTCGCCGGTGACGAACACCTGGACCGTGCGGAGCCGTGCCACGGTGACGGTGAAGCGGGTGGTGGCCCCGGGGCCGCGCCGGACCCCCGAATAGACCCTGCCTAACCTGGCGTACAGCAGGTCTTCGAGTTGCCCCAGCGTCAGGTTGGCGACGTAGAGCTGGCCTACCTGGGGGATGGCGATCAGTCCTTCGCGGGTGACGGTGAGCTCGTGGGCCAGTTCCACGTCGCCGCTCAGGATCAGTACGAGGGCGTCCCCCGGCCCCAGGCGGTAATTCTCGTCCACGGGGCCGCTCAGGGCGGGCTGGAAGAGCGTGGTGGCGCGGCGGAAGAGCGAGAGGCCGAAGATCCGGAGCGCCCGGGTGGTGTCGGCGAGGGAATCGGCGCGGAGCGAATCGGCCACTTTGAGGGCGGAGTCGGTGAGCACGAGCAGCGATTCGGCTTCCTCGCCGCTCACGAGGCCGAGAATCCGCACCGCCTCGAGGATGTTGGACGAGGGGCGGAGCGCGCGGGTGGTGTCGGCGCCAGCCAGGTAATCGTCGAGCAGCGTCTCGGGATACCCGGCGGCGCGGAGCCGGGCCCGGATCTGTTCCGGGGTGAGTCCCGAGGCCCCGATCCGCTCGCGCAGCTGCCTCACCAGGTCCGGGCGGGTTTCGAGGAGCCGCCGGGCCTCCTCCGCGCTGGGCGGGCGTCCCGGCACCTGAGCGGCGAGGCGGCCGGCCGGGGGCGCGAGGATCAGGACGCTGGTGACGAGGAGGACAACGCGGGGCGAGACGCGGGGGCAACGTCGCATGGCGGTTCAAGATCGCGATGCCTGAAGGGGGGGTCAATGGGGTGCGGGCCGCCGCACCACCTGTTCCCAGAACGCCACGCTGCGGCGGGCCACGGCGTCGTCCACGTACTGGCTCATCACGCGGAGCCGCGCCTCGCGCCCGAGCCGGGCCCGCTCCCGGGGCGAGTCGCCAAGGTGCTGGAGGGCCGCGGCGAGGGCGGGGATGTCATCTTCCGGCACTACGAGTCCGGCGGTATCCACCAGCTCCGGGAGCGCGCCGGAATCGGTCACCACCACCGTGACGCCGTGGCCCATGGCCTGGATCAGGGCCGGGTGGAAGGTCTCCACCCACTGCGGGGTGCTCCGCGACGGGACCACCAGGCAGTCGAGCGTGGGCCAGAGAGTCTCGAGCTCGGCCGGCGGCAGCGCGCCATGCCAGGCCACCCGCGAGGCGATGCCGAGCCGCTCGGCGAGCCCCTCGAGGTGTTCCTGCTCGGGCCCGCTTCCCACCACCGTCAGGTTCCAGCGGCCGTGCAGCTTCACCAGCGCGCGGAAGAGGGAGTCGAGCCCTTTCTCGGGGACGAGCCGTCCGACGAAACCGATCGCGAGAGCCTGGTGCTCGGGCCGCCGGGTCTCGAGCGGCGGCGTGATGCCGGTCTGCGGGATCACCGCCAGGGGCGCGTCCGGGCGCTCGCGGGCGAGGAGCCTGGCCGCGAGCTTGTTGCCGCCGAGGAAGGCGCGGGCCCGGCGCACGGTGCGCCGGCGGCGCCAGCGCTCGGCGAAGGAATAGACGCGGCGGACGCTCTGCCAGGTGAAGACCACGGTCGGGAAGCCGAGCCGGTGAGCCTGGGCGCTCACCAGGGCCGCGATCGGGGTCCACGGCTCGGCCTCGATCTGGACCACCTCGGGCCGGAAATCGCGGAGCAGGTGCCGGAGATCGCGGGCCCGCCAGCGGATGGCCTCGCCCCGCGGCGAGCCCACGACCGGGATCGGCGCGATCTGGACGCCTCCGTCGCTGCCCCATTCGGCGGTGAGCAACGGGCCCCGGGCCCACGGCGACCATCGGGCGGGCACCGCCGCGCTCACCGTGCAGCCCAGGGCCGCCAGCGCGCGGAGCTTGCCGCGGTTGGCCGGGTCCAGGTAGGTCTGCGAGGCGATCAGGACCCGCACGGGACCGGGCTCCGGTCAGAGTGCAAGGAGGGAACCGACCGCCTCCGCCACCCGGGCGGCGGCGTCGCCGGTGCCGTAGGCGGTGGGGTCCCAGCGGGCGGAGCCGTTCCAGCGCTGGAGCTGGGTCTCGACCGCGAGAGGCAGCGCCCGGACGGCGTCGTCGGGCGACACCAGCAGATTGGCGCCGCACTGCACGGTTTCCTCCCACTCGGTTTCGGCCCGCAGGGTGACACACGGGGTCCCGAGCCAGTAGCCCTCGCGCTGGAGTCCGCCGGAATCGGTGACCAGGGCGCATGCCCCCCGGGTGAGGGCGAGGCTCTCGAGGTAGCCCACCGCGGGGACCAGCCGGACCGGCCAGGCCAGGCGGTTGGTGATCCCGCACCGCTCCAGCGCGTTCCGGGTCCGGGGATGGACCGCGAAGACCACCTCGCGCCCCAGCGCCTGGAGCGCCGCGACGGCGTTGGCCAGGCGCTCGGGATGATCCACCAGCTCGGCCCGGTGCAGGGTGGCGAAGACATACCCGGGGCCGAGGCCCGGCACCACGCTGTCAGGCGGGGCCAGCCGGCCGAGCTGGCCGAGCAGGACGTCATAGGCCACGTCGCCGGTCTCGACGACGCGCTGGTCCGGGTGTTCGCGGGCCATCCGGGCGGTGACGGCCGGGGACGGCGTGCAGAGCAGGGAGGCGATGGCGTCCACGGCGCGGCGGTTGAGTTCCTCGGCCATGAGCAGGTCGCCGGCCCGGAGGCCCGCCTCGACGTGGACGACCGGAATCCGGAGCTTGGCCGCGGCGAGGGCGGCGCCGAGGGTGGAGTTGGTGTCGCCGATGACGAGGACCGCGGCCGGCCGCGCCCGATCCAGGACGGCGGCGGCGCGTTCCACGACGGTCGCGGTCTGGGCGGCGTGAGTGCCGGAGCCCACCTCGAGGAAGAGATCAGGCGGCTCCACGCCGAGCTGCTCGTAGAAAAGTGCGTTGAGCTCGTAATCGTAGTGCTGGCCCGTATCCACGGCGAGCACCGGCCCGAGCGAGGCGAGCGACCGGCGCAAGACGCTGGCCTTGATGATCTGAGGGCGGGTGCCGTAGCAGAGGGCGAACAAGTCGGGTGACGGAAGCAAGACTGGCCGGACACCCTTCCCGGGGATGGTGTCGGTACCGGGCGACTGGTGACGAGTGGCGCGAAGGGCCTGGACCGGCCCAGAGCGATCGAATGATCGGCGAAGCGCGGGCGCGAGTCAATGTCGGTGCGAGCGGGCCTGGGGAGGCGGGCCCTGACCCCTGGTGAACAACGGGTGCCAGTGCCGCGGCCCCTGGCGCCCTGGCCGCCGGGCGGCCTGGATTCCCGCTTGCGCGGGAATGACGTGGGGGGGAGCGGCGCGTCGCCTGACCGGCGCCATCGGCTGGCCGCGGCCTCGCCGCCTGGGATTCCCGCTTGCGCGGGAATGACGTGGGGGGCGGCGCGTCGCCTGACCCGCGCCAATCGGCTGGCCGTGGCGCCACCGCCCTGGATTCCCGCGTGCGCGGGAATGACGGGGGCGGGGGGCACCCGCGACGCGGTACCTGTCGGGCGCCGTCGCCTGGCGCCGGTACTGCCGAGTCGCCTGGCGCCGTGGCCGCCGGGCGGCCTGGATTCCCGCTTGCGCGGGAATGACATGGGGGGGGGCGGCGCGTCGCCTGACCCGCGCCATCGGCTGGCCGTGGCGCCACCGCCCTGGATTCCCGCGTGCGCGGGGATGACGGGGGCGGGGGGAGTCGTCACCCCGGTCCCGCGAGCCGGTCCCTGGAACCCGTTACCCGAGCCCTGCCGCTCACCCCGCCACTCGACCGGCGCGCCATTGACAGCCCCTCAGGGCCCACCCAACTTGCGGCACCTCATGCGCATCCTCCACCTCGCCAAGTATTACTGGCCGCGGTCAGGCGGCATGGAGCGGGTCGTCCAGGAGCTGGCCGAGGGGGCGGCGGCGCTGGGACACGACGTGTCGGTCGTCGCGGTGGAGAGTCGGGTGGGCGGGCGAGCCGGGGGGCGCCAGCGGACGACCGTCACCCGGGTATTCTCGTTCGGCGCGCTCGGCAGCGAGGAGCTGGCGCCGGGCTACCTGGCGGCCGCCCGGCGCCGGGCCGACATCATTCATCTGCACCATCCCCATCCGCTGGCCGACGTGGCCTCGCTGCTGCGCAGCCGGAAAACCCCGCTGGTCGTCACCCAGCACCAGGATGCCAAGCGGAGCACCTATCGGATGCTGGCCCGGGCGGTGCTCCGCCGGGCCGCCGCCATCGTGGTGCCGAGCCGGGCGCACCTCGCCCTCTGCACCGAGCTGGAGGGGTTCGAGAACAAGACCGAGATCATCCCCTTCGGGATTGACGAGACCCGCTGGGCCGACGTCCCCCGGCGGCCGTACGACGCACCGCCCAAAGCGATCTTCATCGGCCGCCTCCTCAAGTTCAAGGGAGTTGACATCCTGCTCCGGGCCCTGGAGCGGGTGCCGGACCTCCGGCTCGACATCGTCGGCGCCGGTCCGGAGCTGCCCCGGCTCAAGACCCTGACCCAGGCGCTGGCCCTGGCCGACCGGGTGCGGTTCTACGGGGAATACCCCGACGAGGATCTCCCCCGCCGGATGGCGGAGGCGGACTTCCTGGTGCTCCCCTCGGTGACCGTGGACGAGATGTTCGGCCTGGTGGTGCTGGAAGCGATGGCGGCCGGGCGGCCGGTGATCACGAGCGCGGTCCCGACCGGGGTACGCGAGGTGAACGTGCCGGGCGAGACCGGCCTCGAGGTCCCAGTGCACGACGTGCGGTCGCTCGCGGAGGCGCTCGACACCCTGGCCCACGACCCGTTCAAGCGGGAGCAGATGGGCGAGGCGGGGCGGCGGCGGGTGGAGAAACACTTCACGCGGGAACTGATGGCGGAACGGCACATCGCGCTCTACGAGCGGGTGCTGGCGTACAGCCAGGAGAGTGCGGCGGGGACAGGGGACGACGGGTAGCGGTTGGCGAGGGGGTGGGGCCCGGCGGGGCCGGATCAAGGCGACCGGTGGACCGCGCCCGGGTGGCGGGTGAGGCCTCCCCCCCCCCTGTCATTCCCGCGCAAGCGGGAATCCAGAGGCCGCGAGGCGGCAGGGCGGTGACAGCAGACGACAGGAAACGGGCGGCGTCCCCCCGCACGTTGACGCCAGCGGCGCGGTGCGACGACTTTTCGGCTCGCCGGATGGTGCCGGGCCCTTAGCTCAGTCGGTCAGAGCGGCGGACTCATAATCCGTTGGTCGGTGGTTCGAATCCACCAGGGCCCACTGCGACGAGCACGCCCACCTTACTCTCCGCCTCTCGAGACCTCTCTCGGCCGGCGCGCCGGCGCGTCCGGCCCGCCGTTTTCCTGGCTCCGACCGCGTCCGGTTCACCCCACCTTCAGCCTCCCTTCAGGACACCTCCCGCAGCATTTCTTGAGCTCTTGAGCGCGGGTTCCGCCCGCCGCTGGCACCGGGCCGGACCCGCCAGGGAGTGCGACCGCCGTGCCAGTCGTGCGGGAGGCCCCATGAGACACCATCACTCGCTCTTCCGGGAGGCCGCCGATGCCGGATGTCTCGGCGCGCTGGCCGTGTTCCTCTGGTTCCTGCTGTGGGACGCCCTCGCGGGCCATCCGCTCCACACTCCGAACGTGCTGGGCCAGCTCCTGCTCTACGGGAGCCCCACGGCCGAGCCAGGCCTCGGCTTCTTCGCGATCATGGCGTACACCGCCGTTCACTTCATCCTGTTCCTCCTGCTGGCGCTGGTGATCGTCGGGCTGGTGCACCAGGCCATCCGCCACCCGGCGCTCCTCGTCGCCCTGCTCATCGCGTTCGCGATGTTTGAGCTGCTCTTCCTGGGGCTGGCTTACGCCCTGGTGGAGGGCGTGAGCGCCGCGGGGCTTTCGTGGTGGTCGTTCGTGGTGGGGAACGTGATCGCGGTGCTGGTGATCGGGGTCTACCTCAATCGGGGCCACCGGATCATCGCCCGCTACCTGGCTCGCGTCCCTCTCGGCGACACGGGCGACGAGCCCGAGGTGAAGACCCCGGAGGCGTGGCACGCCATGGGTCGCTGGCGGCATCCGTGGTGGGAGCGGTTGCTTGGCATGCGGCGGTAGGAAGACGGGTGGCGGGTGGCGGGCGACTGGTGCTTTCCCAGCCACGCGCCACCCGCCAGAGCCGGCGGGGCCGGCGCCGTCTTCGCGCCGCCCGGCCGGCACATCGGGCCTCGGAGCTGCTCGGCGGGGGCCGACTTCCGGTTGAACGCCTCCCCTAGATCACGCCGGCGGCCCGCGCCACGTTCACCCGGCCCTTGCCGTAGAACGGGGTGGTCCCGTTGCCCGCGACGTTGTCCGCGGTCTGCTGGAGCCGGCTCCGGATGAGCCCGGGGTTGCGGCCCAAGTCCTCCACCAGGAGCGCCGCCGCGCCGCTCACATGGGGCGCGGCCATGCTGGTGCCCTGGGCGCCGACGATGAAGGTCCCGGTCCGGCAGAGCGGGATGACGAGGCTGGTCCGGGAGCAGGCCGCCCAGACGAAGGTGTTCACGTTCCCTCCGGGCGCGGCCAGGTTGATCGCCGAGCGGCCGAAGTTGGTGTAGGTCGCGGGGGCATCGGGGTTGGTCCAGGGCCCGTTCACGGAGCCCTGCGCCGTGGGCCCGGTGGCGGCCACGCAGACCGTGGCCGGGGTGCTGCAGTAGGTCTTGTAGGCGTTGCCGTCGTGGTCCATGTCAATGGCGCTGTTGCCGGCCGAGACCACGATGGTGACGCCGCGGCTCCGGGCGTAGTTGAAGGTCTTGTTGATGAGTCCGACGAAGCGGCCGTTCCCCGCCTTGCTGAAGTTGCCGCCCAGGCTCATGTTGACCACGTCGGCTCCGTTGTCGGCGGCGTAGAGGACGCCGTTGAGGATCGAGCTGAACGGGCAGACGTTGAGATAGGCGCAGACCTTGACCGCCACCAGCCGCGTCATCGAGGTCACGCCCGCGGCGGCGACCGCGTTGCTGCTCACGGTGGCGCCGACGTGGGTGCCGTGGAACAAGAGGTCGGTGTAGGCCGGACGGCCGGGGAAATACTTGGCGACGGTATCCCGTTCCGTGAAGGAGACGCCGCTCACGGTGAAGGTGCCGAGGAGGTCCACCGAGCGGGTCCCGTCCACGCGGCCCTGGAGGTCGAGGTGGCTCGGGTCGATCCCGGAATCCAGGATGTACACGCTCACGTTGGGCGAGCCGAGCCGGCCGGCGGCCCACGCCGTGTTGGCCTGGACCTGCCGGAGGTTCCACTGGCGCGCGAAGAAGAACGCCGCGGCGGGGTTGGTGGGGCTCTCGACCTGATCGGACACGGCCTCGACCTGGTCGGCCAGGACCTGCGGGGCTTCCAGGACGATGAGTTCGTCGGCGTCCACCGCGGCGATGCCGGGCGTCCCGGCCAGGGCCTGGGCGTTGGCGTCGCTGAG
>DATLZT010000044.1:0-10695 GCA_035573835.1 Gemmatimonadales bacterium | reverse complement strand
GGCGGCGGCGTACGCCGCCGAGACGGCCGAACTCCTGTTCGGGCTCCTGCTCGACGTGGTCCGCGCCCGGCAGCCGGCGCTCGAGCCGGTGCTGCGGGGCCGGTCCCCGGCCGCCGATCTCCCGCCCGAGGTCGCCGCCCGGAGCCTCCAGGCGCAGGGCCTCTGGTTCCAGCTCCTCAGCATCGCCGAACAGAACGCCGCCATGCGGCGCCGGCGCCAGGTGGAGACGGAGAGCCCGGAGCCGCCGCGCGGCACCGTGGCGCGGGTCGTCGCGGAGGCCGCCGGGGCCGGGGTCGGTGCCGACGAGCTCCGCGCGCTGCTCGGCCGGCTCCGGGTCCGGCCCGTGCTCACCGCGCACCCCACCGAGGCCAAGCGGGTCACGGTGCTCGAGAAGCACCGCCGGATCTACCGCCGCCTGGTGGAGCTGGAGACGCCGCGCTGGACCCCGCGGGAGCGGCGCGCCCTGGTGGACGCGATCCGCACCGAGATCGAGCTCCTCTGGCTCACCGGCGAGCTCCGCCTGGAGAAGCCCACCGTTTCCCAGGAGGTGGCCTGGGGGATCCACTTCTTCAACGAGACCCTGTTCGAGGCGGTCCGGGTGCTGCTGGAGAAGACCTCCGCCGCGCTGGGCCAGCACTACCCGGGTGAAGCGTTCGCCCTGCCGCCATTCTTCCAGTTCGGGTCCTGGATCGGCGGCGACCGGGACGGGAATCCGTTCGTCACCAACGACGTGACCCGGCAGGCGCTGGGCGACTACCGGCTGGCGGCGCTCCGGCACTACCGCCAACGGTTGGCGGAGCTGGTGCGGGCGCTCAGCATCACGGAGCGCGTGGCGCCCATCGGGCCCCGCTTCCGCCGGGCGCTCGACGAGGCGCTGGCGGCGCGACCGGACGCGGAGGCGCTCCGGCGGCGGAACCCCGGCGAGGTGTTCCGGCAGTTCCTGGCCGTGATGCTCGCCCGGCTGGACGAGACGGTGCGCCGGGCGGAAGCGCGGGAGGCCTGCTCCCCGCCGGAGGGCTACGGGGGCGCCGACGAGCTCATCGCCGATCTCCGTGCGGTGGAGCAGGGGCTGGAGGAGATCGGTGCCGGGGCGATCGCGGCGCAGCTCGTGCGGCCCGTCCGCTGGGAAGCCGAGGCATTCCGGTTCAGCACCGTCCGGCTCGACCTCCGGGATAACTCCGACCGGGTGAACGCGGCGCTCGCCGGCCTCTGGCGCGCGTACACGGGGAGCGAGGGCGAGCCGCCCCCTTCGTCCAGCGAGCGGTGGCGGGGCTGGCTCCTGGCGGAGCTCGCGCGGCCGCGGCGCGAGGCCGATCGGCCGCCGGCGGACCGGCTCCCGGACGACGCCCGCGAGACGCTCGGCATGTTCCGGCTGGTGGCGGAGGCCCGCCGGACGGTGGACCGGGAAGCGATTGGCGCCTTCGTGCTCAGCATGACCCGGGAGGTGGGCGACGTGCTGGGCGTCTACCTCCTCGCCAAGGAGGCCGGGCTCTTCGTCGACGCCGCCGGCGTCGAGAGCTGCACCCTCCCCATCGTGCCGCTCTTCGAGACCATCGACGACCTCCGGCGGGCGCCGGCGATCATGCGGGAGCTCCTCGCGGTGCCGCTGGTCCGCCGCAGCGTGCGGGCCCAGGGCGGGGTGCAGGAGGTGATGATCGGCTACTCCGATTCGAACAAGGACGGCGGGTTCCTCACCTCCAACTGGGAGCTCAACCGGGCCCAGGTCCGGCTCACCCGCCTGGGCGAAGAGGCCGGCGTGCCGATCGCCTTCTTCCACGGGCGGGGCGGGTCGGTGAGTCGGGGCGGGGCGCCCACCGGCCGGGCGATCGCGGCGCAGCCGGCAGGCTCGATCCGGGGGCGGCTGCGGCTCACCGAGCAGGGCGAGGTGGTCTCGTTCAAGTACGCCAACCGCGGCACCGCGCAGTACCAGACCGAGCTCCTCGCGGCGAGCGTGATCGAGCACTCGCTCAAGTCCGAGCGCGAGACGGCACTGGTCCCGGTGGGCGAGTTCGACGAGGCGATGGAGGCGCTCTCGGGCGCGGCCCACGCCGCCTACCGCCGGCTGATCGAGCACCCGATGCTGCTCGCGTACTACCAGGCGGCGAGCCCGCTGGAGGAACTGGCACTCCTCAACCTCGGCTCCCGGCCGGCCCGGCGTACCGGGGCGCGCACGCTCAAGGACCTGCGGGCCATCCCGTGGGTGTTCGCCTGGTCGCAGAACCGTCACTTCGTGCCCGGGTGGTACGGCGTGGGGAGCGGGCTCGCCACGTTCGTGGAGCTGCGGGGGGAGCGGGGCCGCGCCCTGCTCCGGCGCATGTTCGACGACTCGCGGCTCTTCCGGCTCATCGTCGACGAGGTCGAGAAGACGCTCACCTACGTCGACCTCGACATCGCGGCGGAATATGCCGAGCTGGTGCCCGACCCCGGGGTGCGGAGGACGATGTACGGGATGGTGGCGGAGGAATACCGGCGTACCGTGGAGGCGGTGCTCGGTATCACCGGGGAGGCGAGTCCGGCCGAGCGGTTCCCCAGGTTCCGCCGCCGACTCGACCGGCGGCTCCCGACGCTCAACCAGGTGAGCCGGCAGCAGGTCGAGCTCCTGCGCCGGTTCCGGGCCGCCACCGGCGACGACCGGGACGACTACCTCTCCGCCCTGCTGCTCTCGATCAACTGCGTCGCCGCCGGGTTCGGCGCCACCGGCTAGCGTGTCACCCCTGGGCCCGGGCCGCCCGGCGCTTCCGCTCGACTTCCACCTTCAGCTGTCCGCAGGCGGCGCTGATGTCGAGGCCGCGGCTCCGCCGGACCACCGCCTCCACGCCCTGGTTCCGGAGCCGGTCGGCGAAGCGGCGGATCCGCTCGGGCGGGGTCGGCGTGAGATCCGGGGCGCCGCCGGGATGGAGCGGCAGGAGATTGACCATGGCGCCGAGCGATCGCGCCAGCCGGGCCAACTGGTCGGCATCCCGGTCGCTGTCGTTGGCGCCGGCGATCAGGACGTACTCGAAGGTGATCCGCTTGCGGAACTCCCTGGCGGCCTCGAGCACCGCGGCGAGGTCATACTTCTTCTCGATCGGCATGAGGGCCCGGCGGCGTTCCGGCGACGGGGCGTGCAGCGAGATGGCCAGCCGGAACTGCTCGGGCCGCTTCGCCAGCGCCGCCATGCCGGGCAGGATCCCCACCGTGGACACCGTGATGTGGCGCGCCCCGATGCCGAATCCGCCGGGGGCATTGAGGACGGTGAGCGCGGTGTCCACCGCCGGCCAGTTGAGGAGCGGCTCCCCCATCCCCATGAAGACGACGTTGGTCGGCCGCTCGTCCGGATGCCGCAGCACCACCTCTCGCATCTGTCCCGCGATCTCGAACGGGGCGAGATTGCGGCGGAATCCCATGGTGCCGGTGGCGCAAAAGGCGCACCGCAGCGCGCAGCCGGCCTGGGAAGAGACGCACAGGGTCCGGCGCGACCCCGAGGGAATCAGCACCGTCTCGATGGCCTCCCCGTCAGGGAGCCGCCAGAGGAACTTGCGGGTGCCGTCGGCGGAGAGCTGCTCGGTCTCGAGGATGAGTCGGGGGAGGGGAAAGTCCCGCTCGAGCTCGGCGCGGAGGGCGACCGGGAGCTCGCTGGCGTCCGCCCAGGCCCCAACCGGCTTGGCCCACAGCCGCGGCAGGATCTGGCGGCTCCGAAAGGCGGGAAGCCGCTTCGCCTCGACCCAGCGGGCGACTCGGCCTGCCGCCTCGGCGGGGGGAAGATCGAGCAGGTTGACGGGTGCGTGATCCGACATGCCGAAAGATAAGCGCAGGGGCCGGCGATGAACGATCCCGGTCGGACGCCCTGATCCCCGGCGCCGCCGGACCCGTGCCGTCCGCCTAACTTCCAGCGGGAAAATAGCTTGCCCACTCGCCGGCCGGGGGTTACGTTTCTCCGGAACGGTCCCATGGCAGTTCCGCAATCTTCCGCCGTCCGGCCGGTTCCCAGCGGCCTCGAGCCCGGGCCCCGCGAGGGACGGTCGGCACTCCCAGGATTCCGACTCCCACAATCCCGATGACCTCCGTCTCGCTTCCCGACACCTCGGCCGCCGCGGCGACGGCGCTCCGTACCCACTACTGCGGCGAGCTCACCCGGGACCTCGTCGGCACCCGTGTCCGCCTGGGCGGCTGGGTGCACCGGCGGCGCGACCTAGGCGGCCTGGTGTTCATCGACCTCCGGGACCGGACGGGGCTGGTGCAGCTCTCGTTTGACCCCCAGTGGACGCCTCGGGACGTCATGGCGCGGGCGGCCGGGCTCGGGGTGGAATCGGTGGTGGTCGTGGAGGGCGCGGTGGCGCTCCGGCCCGAGAGCGCCCGGGACAGCGCCATGGCCACCCGGGAGATCGAGGTGCACGTCACCGCGCTCGACCCGGTGGGCCCGGCCGCCACGCCGGCGATCCCGGTGGCGCGCAAGGAGGGCGAGGACCTCCCCGCCGAGGAGCTCAGGCTCAGGCACCGGGTGCTGGATCTGCGGCGCCCCGAGCTGCAGCGGAACCTGATCCTGCGGCACCGGCTCCTCCAGCGCGCCCGGCGGACCCTGAGCGACCTGGGGTTCCTCGAGATCGAGACGCCGATCCTCACCAAGCCCACGCCCGAAGGGGCCCGGGACTACCTGGTGCCGAGCCGGGTGCACCCCGGGGAGTTCTACGCCTTGCCCCAGTCGCCCCAGATCTACAAGCAGCTGCTGATGGTGGCGGGATTCGACCGGTACTTCCAGATCGCGCGTTGCTTCCGGGACGAGGACCTCCGGGCCGATCGGCAACCCGAGTTCACCCAGATCGACATCGAGGCGTCGTTCGTCACCCAGGCCGATGTCCAGGGGTTCGTCGAGCGGGTGCTGGTCGATCTCTGGGCCGAGGCGGGGGAGACGGTGACCGCCCCGTTCCCGCAGCTTGCCTGGCGGGAGGCGATGGAGCGCTTCGGCATCGACAAGCCCGACCTCCGGTACGGCTTGGAGATCCGGGACCTGGGCCGCCTGGTCGGTCCCGACGCCGCGCCGTTCGTGCACCAGGCACTCGCCGCCGGCGGCCGGGTGCGGGGGATCGTGGCACCCGGGGGCGCCGCGCTCTCGCGGAAGGACCTGGACCAGCTCACTGCCGCCGCGAAGGGCGCGCGCGCCGGCGGGCTCATCTGGGCCCGGCGCACCGCGGCGGGATGGGAAGGGCAGGGCGTCAAGGCGATCGGCGCCGCGGCCCTCGCCGCCCTGGGGGGCCACGAGGGGGAGCTGCTCGTGGCCGTCGTCGGCCCCGACGCGATGACCAGCCCGGCCCTGCACGCGGTGCGGACCGAGCTCATCCGGCGACTCGCGCCGGCGCCGTCCACCGCGCACGCCTTCTGCTGGATCGTCGACTTCCCGCTGTTCGAGCTGGACCCGGAGAGCGGGCAGTACACCTTCGCGCATCACCCGTTCACCTCGCCCCACCCGGACGATCGGGACAGGCTCGAGCGGGACCCCGGGACCTGCCGCGCACTCCACTACGACGCCGTGTACAACGGGGTGGAGCTCGGCAGCGGCTCGATCCGCATCACCGACCCGGCGGTGCAGCAGACCGTGTTCCGGCTGCTCGGGCTGGGCCCGGAGGAGATCCGGCGTCGATTCGGCTTCCTGCTCGACGGACTCGCCTCCGGGGCGCCGCCGCACGGCGGGTTCGCCATCGGTTTCGACCGGACGGCGATGCTGCTGGCGGGCGCCACGTCGCTGCGCGACGTGATCGCCTTCCCCAAGACGACCGCCGCGCGGGCCCTGTTCGAGGGGGCGCCGACCCCGGTGGCCGACGAGGACCTGCGGGCGCTGCATCTGCGGGTCGAGCGGGACGAGTGAGGCGGGGTCCGGCTCCGCCGCCGTCGAATCGAGGAATCATGGCCGACGACATCACCCACCGGCTTTCCACCGAGGGGGCCGATCCCCTCCTCCTGGCGGGCGTCAACGACACGAACCTGGCGGAGCTGCAGCGGGTCCTCGGGATCCGCGTGGCCCTCCGGGGCGACACGATCACCCTGGGCGGCAGCGCGGAACAGGTGGAGCGCGCCGCCTCGGTGGTGCAGGGGATGATCGACCTCGCCCGGATGGGGGAGCCGATCGGCCCGGAGGACGTGGCCCGCCTCGCGGCGGCCGACGGTGTCGCGGAGACCGGCCCCGCCGGGAGCGACCAGAAGATCGTCCTCCCGGGGCTCCGCCGGGTGATCGTGCCGAAGACGGCGGGGCAGCGGGAATATCTCCGGGCCATCGGCGCCAACGACATCGTGATCGGCATCGGCCCCGCCGGTACCGGGAAGACCTACCTGGCGGTGGCGAAGGCCGTGGAGGCGCTGGCCCGGAAGCGGGTGAAACGCATCATCCTGGCCCGCCCCGCGGTGGAGGCGGGGGAATCGCTGGGCTTCCTCCCCGGCGATCTCCAGGCCAAGGTCGATCCGTACCTCCGGCCGTTGTACGACGCGCTGGAGGACATGATGCCGCACGACCGGGTCCAGCGTGCCCTGGAGACCCGGACGATCGAGATCGCCCCGCTCGCGTACATGCGGGGGCGCACGCTGTCGGACGCCTTCATCATCTTGGACGAGGCGCAGAACGCGACCGGCGCCCAGATGAAGATGTTCCTCACCCGCCTCGGCGTGAACAGCAAGACCGTCGTCACCGGTGACAAGACGCAGGTCGATCTCCCGCGGCGGGAGGACTCGGGGTTGATCCAGATCGAGCGGATCCTCCCGGGGATCGAGGGGATCGCGTTCTGCTACCTGGACGACGCCGACGTGATCCGCCACCGGCTGGTGCGCGAGATCATCCGCGCTTACGCGGAGGACCAAGGCGGCTGATGTTGCGCGCGCTGGGACGTGGGCTCCGCTTCCATGCCGCCCGCTGGGCGCTCGCGCTGGCGGTGGCGGCGGTCACGTACCTGGTGTTCCCCAGCGCCACCGCCGACTCCCGGGTCCTCTCGATCGGGCGCATCGCGGACCGGGACATCTTCTCCCCGATCGGCTTCGCGGTCCGGAAGACCGACGCCGAGATCGCGCGGGAGGCCGAGGCCCGGGCCGCCGCGGTGCGGCCGATCTACACGTTCAGCGAGGCCGCCACCGACTCCATCCTCGGGGCGATTCGCGTCTTCTTCGGCGCCTTGGAGCGGAGCCGCGCGATCCAGCCCGCCGTGGTCCGCGGCGTCGCCGACGCCCATGGGATCGTGCTCACCGAGGAGGAGGCCCACTACCTGGCGAGCCCCGCGTATCGCCGGGCGCTGGGCGAGGCGCTGGTCGGCTTCATGGCGCGGTTCCTGTCGCAGGGGGTCGCGGACGCCGGTCCCCTCCGGGAGGAGCTGCACAGCCAGGTGGTGCTCCGCCGGGGACCGGCGGAGCTGCTCGTTTCCCGGGACTCGATCCTGACCTTCGCGGACCTCATGGCCCGGGCGGAGGAGGTCGCTCCCCGGCCGGGAACGGAGTTCGGCGAGCGGGTGTTCCGCAAGCTGGTGGGGACCTTCTTCCGACCCAACGTCCGGTTGGACCGGGATCTCACCGACGCGCGTCGGGAGGAGCTGCGCCGCGGGGTGGACACGCTCAAGTACCGCGTGGCGCCCGGGGAACGGCTGGTGGGGAGCGGCCAGCTCGTGACGGCCGAGGTACACGAGCGGCTGGTCGCGCTGGACGACGCGCTGCAGCGGCGCGGCGGGCAGGCGCGGGTCGCGCGGACGGTGGTGGGGCAGGTGCTCTTCAACGGGATCGTGGTCGGCGTGTTCTGGCTGCTGCTCCTCATCTATCGGCGGCCGACCTACGACTCGCTGCGCGAGGTGGCCTTCTTCGCCGCGCTCTTCGCCCTGGTGGTGATGGCGTCCGGCGTGGTCCTGGGGCTCTTCCCCTCCCGGCCCGAGCTGATCCCGATCCCCTTCGCGGCGATCCTGGTCACCATGCTCTACAACGGGCGGGTGGCGGTGATGGCGGCCGGCACGCTGGCGATCCTGCTGGGCGGGCAATGGGCCCTGCGGGACAGCAACATCCTGCTCTTCGGGCTGGTGGGCGGGGTGGCGGCGGCGCTCGGCATGCGGGTGGTGCGCCGGCGGAGGCATCTGTACTTCACGTTCGGCGCCGTGACGGTGGCCTACGTGCTCGTCGGGGCGACGCTCGCGCTGCTCTTCGAGTGGACCGCGGAGATGCTGCTCTGGAGCTCGGTGGCGGGCGCGGTGAACGCCCTCGGCGGCGCCTCGTTGGCCCTGATCCTCGTGCCCCTGGCCGAGTCGGCCACCCGGATCACCACCGATCTCTCGCTGCTCGAGCTGAGCGATCCCAGCCGCCCGCTGCTCCGGCGCCTGGCGCTGGAGGCACCGGGCACCTACGCCCACAGCTTCGCCATGGCCAATCTCTGCGAGGCGGCGTGCAACGCCATCGGCGCCAACGGGCTCCTGGCGCGGGTCGGGTGCTACTACCACGACATCGGCAAGCTCAAGCACCCGCAGTTCTTCATCGAGAACCAGGTCCGGGGGATGAATCCCCACGAGGTGCTCTCGCCGGCGGAGTCGGCCCGGATCATCCGGGAGCACGTGGCCGACGGGCTGGCGCTGGCCGAGGAGGCGGGCCTGCCCGAGGCGGTGAAGGCGTTCATCCCGGAGCACCACGGCACCTTGCGGCTCACCTACTTCCTCGAGCGGGCGCGGGAGCACGAGCCGGACGTCGATCCGGCGCGGTTCCGGTATCCGGGCCCGATCCCGCGCTCGGCGGAGACGGCGGTCGCGATGCTGGCCGACTCGATCGAGGCGGCGATCCGGGTCCTCGACGCGCCGACCCCGGCCCAGGTGCGCGGCGTGGTGGAGCACCTGGTGAATCAGCGGATCGCGGACGGCCAGTTGCGGGACGCGCCGCTCACGTTGCGCGACCTCGAGCGGGTGAAGGACGAGTTCGTCCGGCTCACGACCGGCATGTACCATGACCGAATCGAGTATCCGCGTGCGCTCGGCGGCGTCACCCGGGACTTCGAACGCCTTCCCCACGGCTGAGGTCGTGGTCGGTGGGCGGCGCCCGGCGCTCCCGGCCGCCGCGGTGCGGCGCGCGGTGCGCGCCGTGCTGCGGGGCGAGCGGCGCGGCGCGGTGGTCTCGGTGACGTTCCTGGGCCCCGACGCGATGCGCCGGTTGAACCGCGAGCACAAGGGCCACGATCGTCCGACCGACGTGATCGCCTTCGGCCTCCCGGGTCCCGGGGGGACGCTCGCCGCCGACGTCTACGTCTGCCGCGCGGTGGCCGTCCGGGAGGCGCGCGCCCGGGGGATCCCGCTGCGCGAGGAGCTGCTCCGGCTGGTGGTGCACGGGACCCTCCACGCCCTGGGGTACGATCACCCGGCGGACGAGTCGCGGGTTCGCTCGCCGATGTGGCGCCGTCAGGAACGCTACGTGAGGGCGTTGCTCCGGTGACCGCCACGCTCCAGCTGCTGGTCCTTCCGCTGCTCGCGGCCCTGCTCGCGCTCTGGGCCGGCTGGCTCGCGGTGGCGGCACAGGCCGACGGGGAGGTCCCCCGGGTCCTGGCCGACCAGCTCCCGCCCGAGACCGGCTCCCTCCCGACCCTGCGCGCGCTCGAAGTGGCGCACCTCGCGCTGCTGCTGCTCGCCTCGGTGGCCGCCGCCGGCGCGGTGGCGTGGTGGACCTGGCCGGCCGGCGGCGCCATCGCACGCCTGGCCCTGGTCGTCCTGCTGGTGCTGGTCGTGGGCGACAGTCTGCCCCGGCTCCTCGGCGCCGTGGCGCCGGAATTGTCGGGAGCCACCCGGCCCCTGGCGGTGCGCTCGCTGGCGGCCCTCCGCCCGCTCCTCCGGCTGGTGGCCTGGGCCGACCGTTGGGGCCGCCGCGGCACGCCGTCCCCGCCGCCGCGCGGACTGGGCCTGGCCCAGCGCGACATGCTGCGCGGCCTGCTCTCGCTGACCGAGACGACCGTGGCCGAGGTCATGACACCGCGACTCGACATCGTGGCGGTCGACGCGGCCGCGACCTACGACGAGGTCGTCACCACCCTCCGGAGCTCGGAGCACGCCAGGCTCCTGGTCTACGACGGGCACCCGGACGCGGTGATCGGCGTGATCTACGCCAAGGACGTCCTCGCCGCCCTGGACGAGGGCGGCGACGCCGGCTGGCATCGGCTCATCCGCCCCGCCACCTTCGTCCCCGAGGGCAAGACGCTCGACCGCCAGTTACTCGACTTCAAACGCGGTCCCGGCCATCTCGCCGTGGTGGTGGACGAGTTCGGCGGCACCGCCGGGATCGTGACCCTGGAGGACATCCTCGAACAGGTCGTGGGGGAGATCCACGACGAGTACGACGTGGACGAGGCGGAGCCCATCGTCCAGACCGACCCCCACCGGTTCTCGGTGCAGGGCGGGGCGCCGCTGGCCGACCTCGAGAGCGTGCTCGGCTACGACTTCGGCCGCGAGGACGTGAGCACGGTGGGCGGGTTGGTGCTGGCGGAGTTCGGCCGGGTGCCGCGGGCCGGGGAGAGCGTCACCGTGGGCGAGTTCCGCCTCACCGTGGAGCAGGTGGTGCGGCGGCGGATCCGCCGGGTCACGGTCGAGCGGGATCGGGAGCCTGCCGCCGCCGGCGCGGGACGGGAGGGACGATGAGCTGGGTGACGCTGGCACTCGGGCTGGGCCTGGCCGCCTTCGGCGCCACGTCCGCGGCCGCGCTCCTCGCCATGGGACGGGTGGCGCTGGCGGG
>DATLZT010000043.1:0-7955 GCA_035573835.1 Gemmatimonadales bacterium | reverse complement strand
GGCGCCGCCGTCACCGAGGCGCTCCGGGTCGACCTCGGCCAGTCGGACGCGGTGCGGCTCCTCGACGGGCGCCAGGTGGCCGCCGCGCTCCGCCGCATGGGGGCGCGCGCCGACACGACCCTGGGCGAGGCGCTGGCCCGCGAGCTCGCGCTGCGGGAGGGCGCCAAGGCGGTGGTGGCGGGCGAGATCGCCCGGCTCGGGAGCGGCTACGTGTTGAGCGCCCGACTCGTCACCGCCGACTCCGGCTCGGTGCTCGCCCCGGTGCGGGTGACGGCCGACGGCGACGGGCAACTGATCGGCGCGGTCAACCGGCTCTCGTCGCGACTCCGGGAGCGGATCGGGGAATCGCTCCGACGGATCCGGGGCGGCGAGCCGCTGGACCAGGTCACCACCGCCTCGCTCCCCGCGCTCCGGCTCTACACCGAGGGGACCCGCGCCTTCAACGCCGGCGACTTCGTCCGCGCGCGGCGGCTCCTGGAGCAGGCGGTCCGGATCGACACCGCGTTCGCCATGGCGTGGCGGCGGTTGGCCGCCCTCTACTTCAACATGCGCGCGGACACCAGGAGTCGGTTCGAGGCGTCGCGCCGGGCGCTGGCGCACCGCGACCGGCTGCCGCCCTTGGAGCGGTACCTCACCGAGGGCGACTACTACACCCTCACCGACCGGACCGACCCGGAGCGGGGGATCGCCGCCTACCGGGCCGCGCTCGAGCTCGACCCCGAGAACACCACCGCGCTCAACAACCTCGGCCTCGCGCTCCAGCGCACCGGACCGCTCGCCGAGGCGGAGGAGGTGCTCTGGCGCGGCATCCGGCTGCGGGGGCCGCTCAGCCTGCACATCAACCAGGTGACGGTGCTCGCCGCGCAGCGGAAGTGGGCGAGCCTGGATTCGCTCTTCGCCCACGCCGAGCGGGTGGCGCCGCGGGGAAGCATCGGCCCGGTCGTCGTGCGGCTCGCGGCGGCGGTGGCGCAGCGCGACTACGCCCGGGTGGAGAGTCTGGTGGCGGCGCACGAGGGGCGGCGAGCGGGGTCGGATTGGATCCACCCGATCCGGGTCGCGCGGCTCGAGCTCGAGGTCCGCCGCGGGCGCCTCCGCCGGGCCGAGCGGCTGGCGGCGGAGCTGGCCGACTCGCTCCGCGCCGATGGGGACCGGCAGCAGGCGGCCGAGATCGCGCTCCTCGCGGTGTTCCACGAGCTTCGGCGAGGGACGCCGGAGGCGGCGCGGGCGGCGCTCGCGCGGGTCCTCGCCGGCCCCGCGTTCCGTGGCCTCCCGGAGCCGGACTGGCCCCACCTCACCCTCGCCAAGGCGCACGCCGAACTCGGCGACCCCGCGGCCACGCGGCGGGTCCGCCGCGTCTTCGAGGCGGTGGAGCCGCCGGAGACCCGGGGCCGCTTCGAGCCCGACCTCTGGGACGGCCTCGAAGCCGAGGCGGAACGGCGCTGGCGCGACGCGGCGGCGGCCTTCAGCCGGTCGACCCGGATGCGGCAATGCTCGCCCTGCGGCGCCCACTTCGCCGGCGAGATGTGGGACCGGGCCGGCGTCCCCGACTCGGCGCTCGTCTACTACCACCTCGCCATCGACCGGGCGCCCTGGCCGGTCATGGGATGGGAGGACCAGCTGTACTACTCCCTCTCGCTCCGGCGGCTGGGCGAGCTCCACGACCTGCGCGGCGAGCGCGACGCCGCGCTCGAGTGGTACGGCCGGTTCCTCGAGCTCTGGCACGCCGCGGATCCCGAGCTCCAGCCCACGGTGCGGGCGATCAGGGAACGGGTGGCGGCCCTGGTGGGCGAGGACTAGGGCGGGGAGCGTCGCGCCATTGCGAGGAGGGCGCGGAGCGCCCGACGAAGCAATCCCGCTGCTCCCAGCACTGTCATTGCGAGGAGCCGGCGCAGCCGGCGACGAAGCAATCCCGCCGCCTGGAGCCACCGGATTGCTTCGGGCGCTGCGCGCCCTCGCAATGACGAGAACCCGGGCCACCGGATTGCTTCGTCGCGCACTGCGTGCGCTCCTCGCAATGACGCAGGAGGGGCCACCGGATTGCTTCGGCCCCTCCGGGCTCCGCCCCCCGGGGCCTCGCAATGACGCGTTCCCAGGCCGCCCGATTGCTTCGGGCGCTGCGGGCTGTGCCCTCCGAGCCCTCGCAATGACGCAGGCAGGGCAACGACGGCGCATGGCCGCCCTTGCGCCCGCCCGCTCCGGGCGGTAACATCGCCCAGCGCCGGGCCCCGGCCGCGGCCCGGCACCTCCTGTCACACCCCCGTCGTAAGCTGGTCCCAACTCCACCGGCCCGAGCATCGCCGTGCCCGAGTCCCCGACCTCCGCCGCCGTCCGCCTGGTCCTCGCGACCGACCCGCGCCTCCTCCTCGAGCGCGCGGCGGAGGAGCATCTCCGGCCCCCGGTCCCGCGGGACGACGGGACGTTCCCCACACCCGGCTGCCTCCTCGCACTCCGCCAGGGCGGTCTGCGCGACGATCTGCTGGCGCTGGCCCGCACCCGCGGCGTCGCCGGCTGGCTCGACCCGGCGATCGCCGTCTTCCACGAGCTCCCCCGCTGGCTCGGCGCCACCGAGCGCCGCCCCTGCGACGACTTCGAGCGGGCGGTGATCCTGGGCGGCGCGCTCCGCCGGCTGGGCGGCGAGGTGTTCGGCCGGCTCAACCGCCCCGAGGCGTTCCTCCGCGCGCTCGACCGGCTGGTGGGCGAGCTCGCAGCCGAGGGGGTCACACCCGACGCCTTCCGCCGCGCGCTGGAGAGCCGCCGCGGCCGGGACGAGTTCGAGAAGGCACGGGACCATGAGCTCGCCCACCTCTACCAGGACTACGTCGACACGCTCGCGCGCCACGGGCTCCGCGACGGCCGCGACACCTGGCTCGACTGCGCCACCGCGCTCGCGAGCGATCCGGCGGCGCTCGCCCGCCGGCTCGGCGGCCGGCGGGAGATCCGCCTGGTCGGACTCGCCGACCTCCGGGGCGGCTGGCGCCCGCTCCTCCGCGCGCTCGCCTCGTCCCCCACGCTCGACCGGATCGTCATCTACTCCTCGGAACCGCTCGACCTGGGCGATCTCCCGGTCACGGTCGAGCGCCTGGAGGAGCCGGAGACGGCGGCGACCCGGCTCTTCCGGGTCGAGCCGGCCGCGGGCGCGCCGACCACGGATGCGCCGACCACGGATGCGCCGGCCACCGGGCCGGAGATCCACGGCATCGACGCGCCCGACGTGGAGCGGGAACTGGAGGAGGTGGCCCGGCGAGTGCGCGCGCTGGTGGACGCCGGTGTCCCGCCCACCGAGATCGCGGTCGTGGCCCGCCAGGCCCGCCCCTACCTCGACCTCGCCATCTCGGCGCTCGAGAAGTTCGGCCTCCCGGTCACCGCCCGCCGCCGGATCGGGCTCCGCGAGATCCCGGCGATCCGCGCGGTGCGCGCGCTCCTCGCCGCCGCGGCCGGGAACTGGGAGCGGCACGGGCTGGTGGAGCTCGCGGAACAGCCCTACGTGGCCGCCGAGCTCGACGCCCAAGTCATCAACTTCGCCGGGTTCCGCCGCCGGATCGCGGGGCTCGGCCAGTGGGAGCGCGCGCTCCGCGAGCTCGCGACGGAGGCGGAAGCGCACGAGCGCCGGGACGAGAGCGAGCGGGAGGAGCGGCGGGCGCAGCTTCCGCCCGCGTCCCGCGCCCTGGACGCCGCCCGGGGAATGGCGGCGTTCGCGGCCCGGGCCAAGGCGCTCGACGGGACCCGCCCGCTCTCCGGGTGGGTCCAGTGGCTCGCGGGGTTCCTCCAGGAGGATCCCTGGCGGGTGAAGGAACGGATCCTCCAGGTCCCCGCCGGCCGGTTCGACGTGGTGCGGGTGGACCTCGCCGGCTGGCGCGCGCTCGCGGCGATCGTGGAGCGCTGGCGCGAGGCGCTCGACGCCTGGGGCGGCGCCAACGACCCGATCGACGTGGCCCGGTTCCGGGAGCAGCTCGACGAGCTCCTCGACGGCGACGCCGCGCTCTGGACCGAGACGATGCGCGGGGTCCGGGTACTCGAGGGGCTCGCCGCGGCGTACCGCTCGTTCGAGCATGTATTCGTCGTGGGGCTCCAGGCGGGGAGCTTCCCGCTCCGCGCCCCCGGCTCGCCGCTCCTCGACGAGGCGGAACGGCGCGAGCTCGCCGGGGCGGGGCTCCCGTTCGAGCCGCGCGAGGTCTGGGACGGCCGGGAGCGCGAGCTCTTCCGCGCGCTCGCGGCCTCGGCGCGCCGGTCGCTCACCGTCTCCTACGCCCGGCTCGACGCCTCGGGCCGCGAAGTGGTGCGCTCGGGGTTCGTCGAGCGGCTGGCGGAGGCGGCGGGATCGGGGGCCGCGTGGGAGGGCGAGACGCTGCCGAGCGCGCGGGTCGTCACCCCCGGGTGCCGGCTGTATCGCGGCGACGAGGCCGCCCGCCGCGCCCGGCACGCGGTGCGGATCGAGCGGCTCCGGGCGCGGGGGGAGATCTCCCCCTACAACGGGCTCATCGAGGATCCCGCGCTCGTGGCGTGGCTCGCGGAGGAGTTCGGCGACGACCGGCTCTGGAGCCCCACCCAGCTCGAGGCGTTCGCCAAGTGCCCCTGGGCCTACTTCGGCGAGCGGCTCCTCGGCGTGGCCAAGCTCGAGGATCCGGACGAGGACATGGACCACGCCACCCGCGGGAGCCTGCTCCACGACGCGCTCCGCCGGTTCTTCGGGAAGGCGAAGGACAAGGTGGGCGGACCGGTCTTCCTCCGCGCCGCCGACCGCGACTGGGCCCGTCCGATGATGGAGCAGGCGCTGGACGAGGCGCTGGCGGACGCCGGCGGCAGGAAATGGCTGGGCCACCCCGCGCTCCAGCCGGCCAAGCGGCTGGAGCTCGCGCGGATGCTCCTGGGCTACCTGGAATCGGAGATCCAGGAGCACGAGGACATGTACGACTCGCGGAAACGGAACGCGCCCAGGATGGTGCGCACCGGGGTGAGCGAGCACGAGCGCGGGTTCACCGACCTGGTGCTCGAGCGGCACGGGGTCCGGTTCCGGTTCCGCGGCTCGGTCGACCGGGTGGAGGTCGGGGTCGACGAGCGGTTCGAGTCGGCCGGCTACCTCGCCGCGGTCGACTACAAGACGACCAAGTCCTCGGCCCCCGGCGGCGGCGACACGGCGGCCTGGGACGACCACGTGGTGCTCCAGGTGCCGCTCTACGCCTATGCGCTGACCCGTCTCTACCCCGGCGCCACGATCACCCGGGTGGAGTACCGGGCCATCAAGCACCGGGAGCCGGTGCACCGGCTCGAGCTGCACCAGGTCTCGCAGGGCGGCCCGGTGGAGCGGGAGGAGGCGCGGCGGAAGATGGAGCGGGCGCTGGACATGGTCGCCCTCCACGTGCTGCGGGTGCGCAAGGGGGAGTTTCCCACCGAGCCGGCCGAGTCGTGCGGCTGCCCCGACTTCTGCGCGTCGCGGGAGATCTGCCGGGTGCCGGGCGGACCCCGGAAGAAGGGGCGGGGCTGATGCGGCGGTTCAACCAACGGCAGTGGGAGGCGATCCGCCTGGCCGACCGCCACGTGCTGGTGGCGGCGGGCGCGGGCACGGGGAAGACCAGCACGGTGGTGGGGCGGATCCTCTATCTCCTCGGCGCCGAGGTCAACGGCGAGCGGATCGGCCGCCCGGTACGGCTCCGGGAGATCGGCGCCATCACCTACACCAACGCCGCGGCGGCGGACCTGAAGCGCAAGCTCCGCGGGGCGCTCCGGGAGGCGGGGCTCCGCGACGCCGCCGACGAGGTGGACACGGCGCGGATCGGCACCATCCACGCCTTCTGCGGCGACGTGCTCCGGGAGTTCGCGCTCCGCACCGGGCGGGATCCGTTCGCGCGGGTGCTCGAGGAAGGGGAGTCGGCGGCGCTGGCCGACGAGGCGACGCGGGAGGCGGTGCTCGAGGCGCTCGAGGGGGAGTCGGTACCGCACCTCCGGGACCTCTTCGCCACCTACTCCGTGGCCGAGGTCGAGGGGTGGGTTCGGGCGCTGGTGGGGGACAGCGGGCGGCTCCGGCGGATCCTCGTCTCCGACTCGCCGCACTCGGAGCTCGAGCGCGGGGTGCTGGCCCTCGCGCAGCGGACGCTGATCCGGCTGGAAGCGCGGCTGGGGGAGATCGGCGCGTTCGACTTCGACCGGATGATCGCCTGGACCCGCGACCTCCTGGCGGATCATCCCGCCGTGCGCCGGGCGCTCCAGCGGCGGCTCCATACGCTGGTGGTGGACGAGTTCCAGGACGTGGACCCGGTGCAGCGGGAGATCGCCTACCTCCTGGGCGAGCCGGACCGGGACGATCCCCACACCACCCGGCTCATGCTGGTGGGCGATCCGAAGCAGAGCATCTACCGGTTCCGCCGGGCGGACGTGACCGTCTGGACCGGGGTGGAGCGCGACTTCCGGGAGAAGGGGTGGGGCGAGGTGGTGGCGCTGGAGGAGAACTTCCGGAGCGTGGCGCCGATCCTGGCGCTGGTGGACCACGCGGTGGGGGCGGTGCTGGACACGCCGGTGGACGGACGCGCGTTCCAGGACTTCGAGGTGCGCTACGCCGCGGTGAGACCCACCCGCGGGCCCGCGGGCGGGGACGGGACCGGCGCCGAGCCGGCGGTGGAGCTCCTGGTGGTGCTGCCGGAGGACGACGGCGAGAAGCCCAAGATGGAGGAGGTCCGCGCCCGCGAGGCGGCGGCGGTGGCGCGGCGCGCGGCGGAGCTGCACGACGGGGGCCGCGGTGTCAGGCTGGGCGAGATGGCCGTGCTCCTCGCCACCTGGTCCGACCTCGAGATCTACGAGCGGGCGCTCCGCCGCGCGGGGCTCCGCACCTACGCCCTCCGGACCGAGGGGTTCCACGAGCGGCGGGAGGTGCAGGACCTCGTGCTCGCGCTCGAGGCGATCCGCGATCCGCGGGACGACCGCGCCCTCTTCGGCTTCCTCCGGAGCCCGTTCGTGGGGGTGAGGGACGAGACGCTCCTCGCGCTGGCCCGCGCCGGCTCGGCGCCGCGCTGGGAGCACCTCGAGCGGGTGGAGTGCGCCGAGCGCGACCTCCTCCGGTGGGCCGCCGCCGTGCTGCGCGAGCAGGTCGCGCTTCGCGATCGCGTTCCCACCCACGAGCTCCTCGAGCGGCTGCTGGAGCGCACCGGCTATCTGGCCTACCTCCATCTCCTGGGCGACGCGGGCCTCCAGGCGATCGCCAACGTGCGGAAGCTCGTCCGGATGGCCCGCCAGCTCCCGGAGCAGGGGGTGGGAGACTTCCTCCGCGCGCTGAAGGAGGCGCGGGAGCGGAAGGAGAAGGAGGGGGACGCGCGGCTCCACGGCGAGCGGGACGACGTGCTCACCATCACCACGATCCACAGCGCCAAGGGGCTCGAGTGGGGCGTGGTGTTCTGGTGCGACCTCTCCCGGAAACCGGGCGGCCGGGAGGGCTCGATCCTGGTGGGGCGGGATCGGATCGCACTCAGGGATCCCGAGGCCAAGACCCAATCGACCCAGTGGATCGCGCTGTCCCAGGCGGAGGAGCGGGAGGGCACGGCGGAGCAGAAGCGGCTCTGGTACGTGGCGGCCACCCGGGCCAAGGACCGGCTCGTCCTCGCCGGGTTCTGCCCCGGGAAGATGAAGTCGAGCTCGCCGGGCCAGGCGCTCTGGGAGCGGCTCGGCGTCGGGGAAGTCCGGGACGGGAGCACGGTGGAGTACCGCGGGCACGACGGCCGGACCTGGCGGGCGCTGCTGCGGGTGGCGCCGCCGCTGGCGGACGGGGAACCGGCCGCCGTGGAGCCGGCGGAGGAGGCCGCGCTGGCCGAGCCGCCGGCGCCGGTCGTGGCGATCGCGGGCCGGACGCGCCACAGCGCCACCGAGCTCATGCTTTACGCCCGCTGCCCTCGGCGGCACTGGTTCCGCTACGTGGCCGGTCTCCGGGAGCCGGAGGTGCCGCGGACGGGCGACGCGGACGGGACCGGCGG
>DATLZT010000042.1:0-26882 GCA_035573835.1 Gemmatimonadales bacterium | reverse complement strand
GGCCACCCGGCCCGCGGTGGTGGCACGGCTCACCGGCGAGCAGGCGCTCGAAGTGGTGTTCGTGCGGTGGGAGCCGTCCACCGCCGACCTCCACGTGGCCGCCGGGGCGCTGCCGGCCACGACGCTGCGGCCCGAGGAGCTCGAGCGGCTGCGCGACGCGGGCGTGCGGGGGCGGCTCGTGGTGCAGGGAAGCATCCTGCACGGTCGCGGGCCCGGCGCACGCGCCATCGTCGTCCTGCAGCGACAGCTGGCGGCGCCGGTCGAGCTCCGGCAGCCCGACCGCGCCGACGTCATCTATCTCCAGTCCCGGAACGGCTGGCGGACCCTGCCGACCCCGGGCGTGCCCACCGTCGACCGCGTCATCCGGCTCGGGATCGCACCCCACGACAGCGCGACGACGACCTACGCCATCGAACACGCCGATCGCACCGTGAGCGAGGGCGCCGGGTTCGTCTGGGGCCGCTGACCGCCGGCCCCGCCCCGGGAACAAGCCTCCGTCCCCCCTGGTATGCGCCAGGGTCACCATAACGATCCGGACGGCCGGGGTCGGGCGCGCGGCGCCTGCGCGGTCATCCGGAGGAGGAGATCATGTTCGCGCGATGGATCCGCCTGAGCCTGCTGCCGCTCGCCCTGGGGGTCGCCGTCGCCTGCGGCGACGACGAGGACGACGACAACGGCACCGGACCGGGCGACGAGCTCACCCTGGAGCAATTCGTCGGGACCTGGGATGTCGTGCAATTCCAGTGCACCAACCCGGCCGACCCGAGCCAGACCGTGGATTACATCCGGGACTTCGGCGTCACGATCGGCCTCGCGATCGAGGACGACGGGCAGTTCGAGTACACGATCACCGGCCCCGGCGGCTCGGCGACGGCCACCGGCACGCTGACGGTGCAGGACGGCCAGGTGCTCGTGGCCAACACCGGCGAACCGGCCGAGCAGGTGACGGCCGACTTCTCGGAGGACGGCAACACGCTGACCATCACGGCGGAGGACACCGACTGCGACTACACCGGCGACCTGGAGGAGGAGACCGACGGTCGACTGGTGCAGGTGCTCGAGCGGGGGTGAGCGGCGGGACCCGCGGTGCGGGGCGGGTGCACTGGCGCGGATGATAGTTCAAGCTTAAACTACTGCCGTACCCGACCAGGAAGGCGGCCACCATGGCCCACTCGGTGCTCGGCATCCATCACGTCACCGCGATCGCGGGGGACCCGCAGCGCAACCTCGATTTCTACGCCGGGGTGCTGGGCCTCCGCCTGGTCAAGCGCACGGTCAACCAGGACGACCCGTTCACCTACCACCTCTACTACGGCGACGGCCTCGGCCGGCCCGGTTCGATCCTCACCTTCTTCCCATGGAACGACCTGCCCCGGGGCCGCGCCGGCGCCGGGCAGGCCACGGCCGTCGCCTTCGCCATCGGGGCGGAGTCGCTCGGCTTCTGGATCGAGCGGCTGCTCCGCCATGGGATCGCCTACCGCCGGCCGACGCGGCGATTCGGGGAGAACGTCCTGGCCTTCAGCGATCCCGACGGACTCGGGCTGGAGCTGGTGGCCGCGGCACGGCCTGGGCCCTACGAGCCGTGGGAGGACTCCGGCGTGCCGCCCGAGCACGCCATCCGCGGGCTCCACGGCGTCACCCTCCTCGAGCAGGATCCCGCCGTCGCCCGGGCGCTCCTCACGGCGACGCTCGGATTCCGGGAGGTCGATCGCCACGACGGCCGGATCCGACTCGAGGCCGGCGCGGGCGGCCCGTCCACCTTCGTGGACGTCCAGGCGGCACCCGACTTCTGGTCGGGCCGCCTCGGGGTCGGGACGGTGCACCACGTCGCCTGGCGGCTGCCTGACGACGCCGCCCAGCGCGAGATGCGCGATCGGGTGGTGGACGCGGGTCGCGCGCCGACCGACGTGATCGACCGGTTCTACTTCCGCTCGGTCTACTTCCGCGAGCCGGGGGGCGTGCTCTTCGAGCTCGCCACCGATCCGCCGGGCTTCACGGTCGACGAGCCGCCGGAAAGCCTCGGCACCCGTCTGGTGCTGCCCCCGTGGCTCGAGCCGGAGCGGGCGACGATCGAGCGCCACCTGCCGCCGCTCCGCCTGCCGGCGCCGGCCCGGGCGGGCGCATGACCCCGCCTCGCGAGGGGCCGCGATTCGTCCACCGCTTCGAGCGCGGCGCGGGCCCGGCCGGGCGCCATACCCTGCTCTTGCTCCACGGCACGGGGGGCGACGAGTCGGATCTCCTCCCGATCGGCCGGATGCTCCTGCCCGGGGCGTCGCTGCTGAGTCCGCGCGGCCAGGTGCTCGAGAACGGGATGCCGCGGTTCTTCCGCCGGCTGGCGGAAGGGGTCTTCGACCAGGCGGACCTCCGGTCGCGCACCGACGAACTGGCCGACTTCGTCGGGTGGGCGGTGGCGGCCTACGGCCTGCCGCACGACGGCGTGATCGCGGTGGGCTACTCGAACGGCGCCAACATCGCGGCGAGCGTGCTGCTCCGCCGCCCGGGCGTCCTGGGCGGCGCGGTGCTCTTCCGGCCGATGGTGCCGTTCGAGCCCGACCGGCCGCCCGACCTCGCCGGGGTGCCGGTCCTGGTGACCGGCGGGCGGGATGATCCGATCTGCCCGCCGGGGGAGACGGAGCGGCTGGCCGGGTTGCTCCGGCGCTCGGGTGCCGACGTGACGGTCCGGTGGCGGGAGGCGGGGCACGGGCTCGTCCGCGAGGACGTGAGCGACGCGGCGCGCTGGCTCGACGCCGTGCTGCGGGATCGGTCGGCGCCGAGCCCGGACCGACGGGGATGAGACCGCGAGGGCAGGGGGACGCTTGAGCAACGTGCCCACGGGAGAGATCTTCCTGCCCACATGCGTTTCGCCGCGCTCCTCGCCGCCCTGCTCGCCTGCCGGGCCGTGCCGCTCGAGGCCCAGCGGATCTCGGTCGAGGCGTTCGCCGGCACGGCCCTGAACCTCCCCACGCCACTGCGAATCGCGCAGGCGGGCGAGGCGGACCTCGACTTCACCGCCCGCTACCGGACCCGGCCGTTCCACGAATCGCCCTACTACGCCCTGCGCCTGGGCTTCTGGGGCGACGGCGGGACGGGCTGGCTGCTGGACTTCGTCCACCACAAGCTCTACCTCGACAACCCCCCGGCCGAGGTGCAGAATTTCGAGATCACCCACGGGTTCAACCTGCTGGCGGCGAGCCGGGCCTGGCGGCGGGGCGCGATGGTCTACGCGGTGGGCGCGGGGGTGGTGATTACCCATCACGAGAACGTGGTGCGGGGGCGCGCCAGCGAAGGGGGCGGGCCGTTCGGCGGCGGCTACCGGCTCGGCGGGGGGACGGTCATGGGGACGGTCGGCCGCCGGTTCCCGCTCGTCGCCGCGCTCTTCCTGAGCGCGGACCTGCGGGCGTCACTCTCGTATGCCGAGGTGCCGGTGGCCGGCGGCAAGGCTCGGGTGCCGAACGTCGCCGCGCACCTGCACGCCGGCCTCGGTTACCAATTCTGACGGGGCGCGGGGCGTCACTCCCCTCCGGCTTCGTACTCCGGGAGGAAGTAGAGCCCGATCGGCAGGTTCACCCTCTGGTCCCGCCGCACCAGCTCGAGGAACACCGACTGCGACCGGAGCAGCCGGGACGCCTCGTCCTCCTCTTCGGGCAGGAGGTCGGGGCGGGCGAGGAAGCGGCGCACGGCGGCGATGTTGTCGACCAACACCGCTTCCAACACCGAGCGGCCGATCCTGAGCTCCAGCGGTACCCGGGCGTCGGCCCCGTCCATCTGTCCGCGGTCGGCCGGGTCGTCGCCGGTGAGCAGCAGCTCGAGGTTGGGCAGGAAGCGGATGATGCGGTTCTGCACGGCAGCCTCGGTGTGTGCGTGATCCCGATCACGTCGCGGCGCCGCCTCGGCACCCGCACGGGCGCCGCACGATCGTCCGTTCCCGCGACCGTCCGCTTCCTAGTATCGGTCGTCGTTCCGCCGGCTGAAGTGCCGCGAGGAGCTCCGCCATGGCCCGCTCCATGAAGTCGGTCGTCGTTCCGCCGCTCACGATAGCCGCTACCCTGCTGCTCCCGGCGCCGATACACGGCCAGGCGGCCACGGACCTGGCGGTGCGCCTCGCCGGACTCACCGCGGTGACCGGCTTCGAGCGCGCAATGGTCGACACGCTGCTCGCGTCGCTGCCGGCCGCCCGCCGCGACCGGGCCGGCAATGCGGTGCTCGTGCTCGGACGAGGCGAGCCCCGGCGGCTCGCCGCCTGCGCGCTCGACGAGCCGGGCTACGTCGTGGGCGGGGTGCGCGACGACGGCTATCTCACGCTCCGGCGGGTGGGGCCGGCGCCGGGCCCGCTCTACGACCAGCAGCTCGAGGGGCATCGGGTGACGGTGTTCGGCCGGAACGGCCCGGTGCCCGGCGTGGTGGCGGTGCGCTCGGTCCACCTGAGCCGCGGCCGAGGCGACGCCGACGCGCCCTTCACCGTCGACAGCGCCTACGTGGACCTCGGCGCGGCGTCGGCTGCCGAGGTCGGCCGACTGGGGGTCGAGCTGCTCGCGCCGGTGGCCCTCGCCAAGAAGCCGCACCGGTACGGCGACGGCCTGCTGGCGGCCCCGGTGGCGGCGGCCCGGGGAGCCTGCGCCGCCCTGCTGGCAGCGGCTCGGCGCCGCTCGGACACGGCGGGTACCACGGTCGTGGCCTTCGTGGTGGAGGGGCGATTGGGCCAGCGGGGGCTCCTCACGGTCGCGAATGCCGAGGGGCCGTTCCAGGCCACCCTGGCGCTCGGCTTCGACCCGCCGGCCGCGCCGGGACTCGGGACCGTCACCCGCTGGGCGCTCGGAACCCGCTACGCCGGCACCGCGGTGGAGACGATCTCGCTCGGCGAGGTCGAGGCGCTGGCGCGGCGGGTCGCCGACTGGCTCGGAGGCGCCGAATGATCCCCCCGATGCGACTCGTCCTGGCGCTGCTCCTGGCGCTCGTGGCGGCGCCCGCCGAGGCGCCTGCCGCGGCGCAGCGGCCGGCGGACCTCGAGGAGGTGTCACGGGTGCTGTCGACGCTGGTGGAGACCTACGGCGTCTCGGGTATGGAGGCCCCGGTACGGGAGGCCGTGACGGGGCTGCTCCCCGCCTGGGCCCGCGCCGAGTCCGACACGGCGGGCAACCTCTGGGTGAGGGTGGGCCGGGGCGACCCGGTGGTGGTGTTCGTGGCCCACCTCGACGAGATCGGCTTCCGGGTGACGGCGATCCGCGACGACGGGCTGCTCGAGCTCGAGCCCAGGGGAGGGTTCTATCCCTCGCTCTTCGAGGCCCAGCCGGCGCTGGTACACACCGGCGCCGGCATCGTGCCCGGGGTGTTCGCCCCCCGCGAGGCCGACACCATCCCGCTCCGGCGCACCCCGGCGCGGCTCCGGGTGGACGTGGGCCGCCGGTCGCGGGAGGAGGTCGAGCAGTCGGGCATCCGGGTGGGGCATACCGTCACGATGCCGAAGGAGCTCGTGCGGCTCGCGGGCACCCGCGCCACCGGCCGCTCGTTCGACGACCGGATCGGCTCCGCAGCGCAGCTGATCGCGCTCCGCCGGATCGATCCGGCGCGGCTCCGGCACATGGTGATCTTCGTCTGGAGCGTGCGGGAGGAGGTGGGGCTCGAGGGAGCGCGGGCGGCCGCGGCGGCGCTCGGCCTGGGCGCCGCCCGGGTTCACCCGATCGACACGTTCGTCTCGGCGGATTCCCCGCGCGAGCTCCCGAATTTCGGCGTGGCGCCGCTGGGGAGGGGACCGGTGGCGCGGGCGGTGGACAACAGCTCCGTGACCCCGCCCCCGCTGCTCGACACCCTGCGCGCGGTGGCGCGGGGCCGGCGGATCCCGCTCCAGGTCGGGGCCACCAACGGCGGCAACGACGGCTCCGCCTTCGCCCCGTGGGGCGTGCCCGACGTCCCGATCGGGTGGCCGCTGCGCTATTCCCACTCGCCGGCCGAAGTGGCCGACCTCCGGGACGTGGCGTGGCTGGCGGACCTGATCGCGGCGATCGCCGAGCGCTGGTGAGCCGCCGGCCCTCCAGCGGGCCCGGCGGGTGGCAAGGTCCGCCGCCAGTGCCGCGGCCGACTCCCGGACGCCGCGCCGGCTCCCAGGTGGCGGCACCGCCGCGAAGCCGAGCTGCACGGTGTCGCGCCGCGTCCTCCGGCGAGCGTGGCGGCAGGCCATGCACACCCTCGACCGGTATCTTCAGGGGTGCGGGCTCGAGGGGTCGCTGCTGCTCCCGGTGCAGCTCCGCGCCCCGCAGCCCGACGGGCGCGCCCACTGCATCGACATGCACGGGAACGACCTGCGGCGCTCGCCGAGCGGGAGCCGCGGCCCTAGGGGCTCGAGCTCTAGCGGGAAGGCCCCCACGACACCGAGCGGGAGCGCGCCGCGCCGGCCTGGACCGGCGCGGCGACGCTGGCGCGGGACGGGCAAGTCCCCGGCGCGCTGCGCGCTCGTGGTACGGCTCGTTCGCGGAACCCGCCATCACGCTCGGAGTGCCGATTGACCACCGACGCTGATCTCCTCGAGCGCATCCGCCGGCTCGAGCGTGCCGCGCGCCCGCTCGAGCCAGGGGCCAACCGGCGGAAGAAGCTCCGCGAGGCCGTCGTCGCATCCACCGAGCGGTTCCTCCGCCGGCTCGACACCGCCAAGGCCTCCGATGACTCCAGCGACATGGGTCGGGGCATCCTCGAGGCCGGGATCCCGTCCTCCCGGCCCACCTCGCCCACATCCCGAGCGGCGGGCTCTACCACGCGGCGTTGGGCGACTTCCTGGCCGCCGTGACCAACAAGTACTCCGGGATCTTTCTCTCCGGCCCGGGGGCGGTGCGGATGGAGCACATGGTCGTCCGGTGGGTGGCGGACCTGGTGGGCTATCCCGCCGGGGCGGGTGGTCACGTCGCCTCCGGCGGCAGCATCGCCACGCTTGCCGCGGTGGCTGCGGCGCGGGACGGGGTCGGCCTGGGCGGCGCCGACTACGCCGGGGCGGCCGTGTACCTCACCGACCAGGCCCATCTCTGCGTGGAGAAGGCGCTGCGCATCGCCGGGATGAAGGAGGTGCCGGTGCGCCGGGTGCCGGTCAACGGGCGCCACCGGATGCGCCCCGACGCGCTGGCGGAGGCCATCGGGGCCGACCGCGCCCGCGGCCTCCGGCCGTGGCTGGTCGTCGCCACCGCGGGGACGACCGATACCGGCGCGGTCGATCCGCTCGACGCGATCGCCGACGTGGCGGACCGGGAGCGCTGCTGGCTCCACGTGGACGCGGCGTACGGTGGATTCTTCCTGCTCACCGGGCATGGCCGTGCCCTCCTCCGGGGCCTCGGGCGCTCCGACTCGGCGGTGCTCGACCCGCACAAGAGTCTCTTCCTTCCCTGGGGCGCCGGGGTCGTGGCGGTGCGGGATGCCGCGCGTCTCGCCGGAGCTCACCCGACCCTTCCGGGCGCGGCGCGGGCCCGGCCGGGCGCCATACCCTGCTGTTGCTCCACGGCACGGGGGGCGACGAGTCGGATCTCCTCCCGATCGGCCGGATGCTCCTGCCCGGGGCGTCGCGGCCCTGGGCTTCGAGGTGGGTCCCCCGCCCGATCTCTCGATCGTCACCTTCCGCTGGGCGCCGCCCGGCGTCGACCCGGCGTGCGCCGACCGGCTCAACCAGGCGATCGTGGACGGGGGCGGCGGGACGGTCGGGTGTTCCTCTCCTCGACCACGCTGGGTGGGCGGTTCACCCTCCGCCTGGCGGCGCTGACCGCGGGCACCCACCGTCGCCACGTCGACCTCGCGCTCCGGGTGCTCGCGGAGCAGGTGGCGGCGCTGGGCCACTGAGGGCGGGGGCGTCACGACGGCGCCGGGCCCGCCGGCCGGGGTTGTCTCCCCGCCGGCGCCTGTGCATATTTATGAATTATGCAAACGTCGCCCGGCATCGCCGCCCTCGCCTTCTCGGGCGGTCTCGACACCTCCTTCTGCGTCCCCCGGCTCGCCGACGCGGGCTGGATGGTCCATACCGTCTTCGTCGACACCGGGGGCACCAGCGCCGAGGCGCGCGCCGCCATCCGGGCCCAGGCGCTCGCCGTCGGCGCCGTCCGGCACCACGAGGTGGACGCCCGGGACGCGGTCTTCGGCCGGTTCGTCCGCTACCTCATCCAGGGCAACGTGCTCCGGGGCGAGGTCTACCCCCTGAGCGTGGCGGCCGAGCGCACCCAGCAGGCCATCTCGGTGGTCGAGGTGGCGCGGGGTATCGGGGCGGCCGCGGTGGCCCACGGCTCCACCGGTGCCGGCAATGACCAGGTGCGGTTCGACGTCGCCTTCCGCGTGCTCGCCCCCGAGCTCGCCATCCTCACCCCGATCCGCGACGGCGGAATCCGGCGGGAGGAGGCGATCGCCTACCTCCGCGGCCGCGGCCTCCCGGTGCCGGAGCGCGCCGACGCCTACAGCGTGAACCGCGGGCTCTGGGGGACCACCTGGGGTGGCGGCTGGACCCATGACACCTGGGCCGGACCGCCCGGCGAGCTGGTCGACCCGCCGGCCGACGCGCCGGCGCCGCGCGAGATCACGATCAAGTGGGAGCGGGGCCTCCCGGTGGCGCTCGACGGCGACCCGCTGGCCGGCGCCGCGCTGGTGGAGCGCCTGGGCGAGCTGGGCGCCGCCTACGGCATCGGCCGCAACGTGCACGTGGGCGAGACGGCCCTCGGCATCAAGGGGCGGATCGGGTTCGAGGCGGCCGCGGCGCTGCTCCTCATCGCCGCCCACCGCGAGCTGGAGAAGCTGGTGCTCACCAAGTGGCAGACCTTCTGGAAGGACCAACTCGGCCGCTTCTACGGCGACCGGCTGCACGAGGGGCACTACTTCGATCCCGCGCTGCGCGACATCGAGGCGCTCATCGCGAGCTCCCAGCGGCGGGTGACCGGCGAGACCCGGCTCCGCCTCGCCCCCGGCCGGTTCCTGGTGGTGGGGGCCCGGAGCCCGTACTCCATGATGGACCGATCGGTCGCCACGTACGGCGAGGAGAACCGGCTCTGGAGCGGCGAGGAGGCGCGCGCCTTCGCCCGGGTGGCGGCGGTGCCGTCCCTGCTCGCCGCCAAGGTGGAGCGCGCCCACGGAGGCGACCCCGCATGGTGACGACCAGCCGGATCCGGCTGGACCGGATCGCGTCCTCCACCCGCAACGCCCGGCTCTCGTCGGAGGTGATCCTCGGTCCCCACATCGTGGCCGAGGAGGGGTACGTCCTGGCGGTCCGGATCCTGGACGACAAGTCCACCTACAACACGGTCGAGGACCTGAGCGGGCGGATGGTCTCGCTCCGGGCGGGCGACGTGCTCGCCGGCACCCTGGGCAGCCGCCGGGCGCTGCGCGGCTACGCCGGCGTGGTACCGGCGCGGATCGCCGTGGGCGACGTCCTCCACGTCCTCAACCTCGGCGGGATCCTCGGCCGCTGCACCTCGGCCAATCCGGACATCGGCCCCCCGTTCCGGGCCGAGGTGCTGGGCGCGGTCCTCGCCTTCCCCGAGCTGGGCGACCGGATCGGCCGCCCGGCCCACATCCGTGACCACGCCGTCCCGCCCGCCGCACGGCTCGAGGTCGCCGTGCCCGTGGTCTACGTGGCCGGTACCTGCATGAACGCGGGCAAGACCGTCGCCGCCACCGAGCTGGTGCGGGGGCTCGCCCGCTCGGGGCTCCGGGTGGCGGCGGCGAAGCTCACCGGCGTCTCGCTCATGCGCGACTCGCTCTCGATGCTCGACGCGGGGGCCGCGGCGGCGCTCACGTTCAACGACGCCGGCGCCGCGAGCACCCGCGCCGGCATGACGGTGCCGGTCGCCAAGGGGATCCTCAACCGCCTCGCCGCCGCCCGGCCCGACGTGATCGTGGCCGAGCTGGGGGACGGCATCCTGGGCGAGTACGGGGTGCAGGACATCCTGCGGGACGGGGAGCTGGCCGCGGCCGGCGCGGCCTTCGTCATGGCCGCCCCCGACCCGGTGGGCTGCTGGGGCGCGGTCGAGCTGATGCGCCGGGAGTACGGGCTCGCGGTCACCGCGATCACGGGCCCCGCCACCGACAACGAGGTCGGGCGGGACTACGTCCGCGCCGCCCTGGGGATCCCGGCCCACAACGCGCTGCGCGACGCGGCGGGGCTGGTGGGCGTGGTGCGGCAGGCGTTGGCCGGGTGGACCGGACCGGCGCCCGCGGCGCTCGCGGTCGCGGGATGAGGGTCGCCGTCGTCGGCGCCGCCGGTTACGTGGGCGGCGAGCTCCTCCGGCTCCTGCTGCAGCACCCGGAGGTGACCGACTGCCTCGCGCTGAGCCGGAGCCGGGCGGGCCGTCCGATCGGCGAGACGCATCCCCACCTCCTGCCGCTCACCGACGCGTGCTTCGCCGATCTCCCGCCGCTCGAGGCGGCGCGGGGCCGGGAGGTGCTGTTCCTGGCGCTGGAGCACGGCGAGTCGTCCCGGATCGTGCCCGGACTCATCGACGAGACGCGGGCGCTCCTGGTCGACCTCGCCGCCGATTTCCGCCTGGCGGATCCCGAGCTGTACGCCCGCCACTACGGCGCCCCGCCCGTGCCGGCGCTCCTCGGGCGGTTCACCTACGCCCTCGCCGACGTGCTGGGCGAGCGGCTCCGCGGGGCCCGCGCGCTCGCGGTACCCGGCTGCTTCGCCACCGCGGCGCAGCTCGCGCTCTATCCGCTCGCGGCGCTCCCGCTGGCCGCCCCGCCCGCGCTGTTCGGGGTCACCGGCTCGAGCGGGAGCGGCGCGCAGCCCAAGCCGACCGCGCACCACCCGTTCCGCGCCAACAACTTCTTCGCCTATCAGGTGCTCGGCCACCGGCACGAGGGCGAGATCCTGCAGTCCTGGCGCGCCTGGACCGGCCCGGCCGCCGATCCGCCCCGGCTCATGACCCATTCGGGGCCGTTCGTCCGCGGGATCCACCTCACCCTGCACGCCCGCCTCGCCCAAGCGGCGGGCGACGTCGCCGAGCTCTACCGGACGGCCTACCTCGGCCGGCCGTTCGTGAGGATCCTCGACCGCCCGCCGGAGCTCACTCACGCGGTCGGCACCAACTACGCCTTGGTCCACGCCGCGGCGGCCCAAGACGGACGCGAGATCCAGGTCATGGCGGCGATCGACAACCTGGTGAAGGGCGCCGCGGGCCAGGCGGTGCAGGCGATGAACCTGGCGCTCGGGCTCCCCGAGACGGCGGGGCTCCGGATGGCGGGGGCCTTCCCGTGCTGAGCGAGGCGTTGCTCCCGGTCTACGCCCAGATGCCGGTGCGGCCGGTGTCCGGGCGGGGCTCCTGGCTGGTCGACGAGCGGGGCGAGGAGTGGCTCGACGCCTATGGGGGCCACGCGGTGGCGTCCACCGGTCATTCGCACCCGCACGTCGTGCGGGCCATCGCCGAGCAGGCGAGCCGACTGCTTTTCTACTCCACCGCCGTGCCTCACGCCCGGCGGGAGACGCTCGCCGCGATGCTGGCCGAGCGTTGCCCGGCCCCCCTCCGGCGGGTATTCCTGTGCAACTCGGGCGCCGAGGCCAACGAGAACGCGTTGCACCTGGCGCGGCGGCACACCGGGCGCCAGGCGGTCGTGTCGGTGGCGGGCGGATTCCACGGCCGGACCGCGGCCACGCTCGCCTGCACCGACGGGGAGAAGTTCCGGGCCGCGGCGCGCCGCGCCGGGATGCCGCTCTCCCGGGTGGTGCCGTTCGACGACGTTGCGGCGCTCGAGGCGGCGCTGGACGACACCGTCGCCGCGTTGATCCTCGAGCCGGTGCAGGGGATGGCCGGCGCGCGCGCCTGCTCCCCGGAGTTCCTCCGGGCGGCGCGTGAGCTATGTTGGCGCCATGGGGTCGTGCTCATATTCGACGAGGTGCAGTGCGGGGTGGGCCGAGTGGGCGCCTTCACGGCGGCGGAGGCGTTCGGGGTGGTGCCGGACGTGCTCACGCTGGCCAAGGGGTTGGCCTCCGGACTGCCGATCGGGGCGGTGATCGCCTCCGAGGCGGTCACGGTCACCGTCGGCGTGGGCGACCTCGGCAGCACCTTCGGCGGGGGCCCGGTCCCCTGCGCGGCCGCGATCGCGACGCTCGAGGTGATCGACCGTGAGGGGCTGATCGAGCACGCGCGAGCCGTGGGGGAGCGGCTCCGGCACGGCGCGCTCGGGCTCGGCATTCCCGCCGTCCAGGGCAAGGGGCTCCTGCTGGGACTCAAACTGGGGCGGCCGGCGGCCCCGGTGCAGCGGGCCCTCGGCGAGCGGCGCATCCTGGTCGGCACGGCGGCCGATCCGGAGGTGATCCGGCTCCTGCCGCCGCTCACGTTCAGTCACGACGAGGCGGAGCTGGTCCTCTCCGCGTTGCGGGAGGTGTTGGGGTGACGAAACGCGATTTCCTGGCGATGGAGGAGTGGGCGCCGGAGGCGATCGACGCCCTGCTCGCGCTGGCGGCGCGGATCAAGCGGGGCGAGGTGACCGGCGGGCTCGAGCGCAGGGTGCTCGCGATGGTCTTCATGGACCCGAGCCTCCGGACCCGCTCCAGCTTCGAGACGGCGATGTTCCTGCACGGCGGGCACGCGGTGGTGCTCGAGCCCGGGCGGGGGAGCTGGTCGCTGGAGGTGGAGCCGGGCGCGGTGATGGACGGCGGCACCGTCGAGCACGTCACCGAGGCGGCCCGGGTGCTGGGCCGCTACGCCGACGCCGTGGGGGTGCGGAGCTTCCCGCGGGGGCGGGACTGGTCGGACGCGCGGGAAGACACGGTGCTGCGGAGCTTCGCGCGGCACTGCGAGAAGCCGGTCATCAACCTCGAATCGGCCCGGCGGCACCCCTGCCAGGGGCTGGCCGACGCGATGACGCTCCGCGAGAAGCTGGGCGAGACCCGCGGGAAGCGCTTCGTGCTCACCTGGGCCTGGCATCCCAAGCCGCTCCCGACCGCCGTGCCCGCCAGCGCGCTGGTGGCCGCGGCGCACCTGGGCATGGACATCGTGATCGCCCGCCCCGAGGGATACGACCTCGACCCGGACGACCTCGCCGCGGTCCGCGGCATCGCCCGGCGGAGCGGCGCCATGGTGCAGCTCATCGACGACCCCGACGAGGCCATGGTGGGGGCCGACGCGGTCTACGCCAAGTCCTGGGGCTCGCTGGCCCGCTTCGGTCGACCCGAGGAGGAGTGGGCGCTGCGCGAGTCGCTGCGCGACTGGCGGGTCACCGAGCGACGGCTCCGCTCCACCCGCGGCCGGGGCGAGAAGTGCATCGTGATGCACTGCCTGCCGGTGCGCCGCAACGTCGAGATCGACGACGCGGTGCTGGACGGTCCCCGATCGGTCGTGGTCGACCAGGCGGAGAACCGGCTCCACGTCCAGCGGGCGCTGCTGCTCGAGCTGATCGGGAGGCGGGATGCCGGTGATTGACGCGGCCACCGGGCTGGCCGGACTCAAGGGCGCGCTGCGCTACGTCCGCGCCTACCGCGACCGGATCTTCGTGGTGAAGCTGGGCGGCGACGTCCTGGCCGACGCCGCCGCGCTCGACCGGGTGGCGGCCCAGCTCGCCCTGCTCCACTCGCTCGGCATCCGGCTGGTGGTGGTCCACGGCGGCGGGCCCCAGGCCAGCGCGATGACCCGGCGGCTGGGCGGCGAGCCCCGGATGGTGGCCGGGCGGCGGATCACCGACGACCTCGGCCTCGAGGTCGCCAAGATGGTCTACGCCGGGAAGATCAACGTCGACCTCCTGGCGGCGCTCCGGGAGCACGAAGTCGACGCCGTCGGCCTGAGCGGGGTCGACGGCCGGCTGATCACCGCCCGGCGCCGGCCGCCGGTGGAGGTCACCGACGACGCCGGGGCGACCCAGCGGGTGGACTTCGGCCACGTGGGCGACATCGTGGAGATCGATCCCCGGGTGCTGCACGCCTTGCTCGAGCGGCGCTTCGTGCCCGTGGTGGCGAGCCTCGCGGGGGACGAGGCGGGCCAGGTCTACAACGTGAACGCCGACACCGTGGCCGAGTCGCTCGCCGTGGCGGTGCGGGCGATGAAGCTGATCTTCCTCACCGGCGCCCCGGGCGTGCTCCGGAACCGGGAGGATCCCTCCACCCTCGTCGCCTTCGCCGACCCGGAGGACCTGACCGACCTCCTCGCCGGCGGCGCGATCGCGGGAGGGATGCGGCCCAAGGTCGAGGCCTGCATGCGGGCGGCGACGAGCGGGGTCGAGCGCACCCACATCATCGACGGACGGGCGCCGGACGCGCTGCTCCTCGAGGTCTTCACCGGCGCCGGCTGCGGCACCATGATCGTCGGGCGGAAGGAGAAGGCGGCCTATCTCGGCGTCGACCTGGCCGACTGAGATCCGGCTCCTGCACGACCTGGTCGCCGTCCCGTCGGTGAGCGGCGACGAGGCCGCCGTGGCCCGGCTCGCCGAGGAGACCGCGCGCGGGTGGGGGCTCGACGTGGTCCGCGACGACACCGGCGTGAAGGTCGAGCTCGCCGGCGCGCGGCCGGGGCCCACCTTGGCGCTCGTCTCCCATCTCGACGTCGTCCCGCCCGGCGAGGGGTGGACCCGGGATCCGTTCACGCCGGTCGTCGAGGCGGGGCGGCTCTACGGCCGCGGCTCGGGCGACGCCAAGGCCTCGGTGGCGGCGATGCTCTGCGCGGCCCGCGACCTCGCCGCTCGCCCCGGCGACCTGTCGGGCCGCCTCCTGGTGATCCTCGGCTACGGCGAGGAGACCCGCCACACCTCGATGCCCGCCGCGGTGGCGTCGGTGGGCCCGATCGACGCCGCGGTGGTGGGGGAGCCGACCAACCTCGACTTCGCGGTGGCGCAGCGGGGGCTCATGATGGTGGACCTCGTCGCCCGGGGCGACCAGCGGCACGCCGCCTACGCCGCGACCGGGGAGGCGGTCAACGCGGTGACGATCCTGGCGCGCGACCTCCTCGCGCTCGAGGCGCTCTGCCGCGACCGGCCCCATCCCCGCCTGGGTCACCCGACGATCACCGCCACCATGCTGCAGGCCGGGGTGAGCCGCAACGTGACGCCGCCGGTCGCCCGGGCGGTGCTCGACATCCGGAGCACGCCGGCCTGGCCCCACGAGGCGATCGCCGCCGAGCTCCGCCGGGGGCTCCGCTCGGAGGTCGTGGTCACCTCCGACCGCCTGGTCCCGTGCGAGGCGCCCGCGGGCTCGAGGCTCCTCGCGGCGGCGGAGCGGGTCCGGCCCGGCGCCCGGCACTACGGAAGCCCCACCTGCTCCGATTGGGTGTTCCTGCGCCACGCCGACGCCTTCAAGTGCGGGCCGGGCACCAGCCGCCGGTCGCACGCGCCGGACGAGTGCGTCGAGCTGGACGAGGTGAGCGCCGCGAGGGCGTTCTATGCCGCGCTGGCGCGGGAGTACCTCGCGTGAGCCCCCGTCGGACGCCCGGTCGGCGGCCGGCGCCGGGCCGGGGAGGGCCACCCACCCTCTGGGTACCCGGCCTCCATGTGGACCACCGGATGCTCGAGTACACGGTGGGCGACGACCGGATCTGGGACTCGCACCTCCTTCGCTGGGACGTGCTCGGCAGCCTGGGCCACGCCGAGGGGCTCCGGGCCTCCGGGCTGCTCGGTCGGCGGGAGTACGGGGAACTCCGCCGGGGGCTCCGAGCGGCGCTCCGCGCCATCGAGCGGGGCGAGCTGGGGATCGAGCCGGAGCACGAGGACGTCCACACCGCGGTCGAGAGCTGGCTCACCCGCCGCTTCCGCGGAGCGGGGGAGCGGCTCCATACCGGGCGCTCCCGCAACGACCAGATCGCCTGCGATCTGCGGCTCTTCCTCAAGGACCGGGTGCTCGGGCTCCACCGGTCCGCGCTCGACCTCGCGAGTGGTCTGGCGGAGCTGGCGGCGCGCCACGCCGACGCGCTCTGGCCCGGCTACACCCACCAGCGGCGCGCCATGCCGTCGTCGGTGGGGCTCTGGGCCGGGGCCTACGCCGAGGGGATCCTCGACACGGTGGAGGCGCTCCCCGCGCTCTGGGAACGACTCGACCGCTCCCCGCTCGGGAGCGCGGCGGGCTACGGCGTGCCGCTGCCGCTCCGCCGCGAAGCGACTGCCCGCGCGCTCGGGTTCCGCGGCCTCGACCGGAACGTGGCCACGGTCCAGAACGGCCGCGGGAAGCTCGAGGCGGCGGTTCTCTTCTGGTGCACCCAACTGGGCCACGAGCTCGCCCGGCTGTCCGCCGACGTGGTCCTCTACAGCGGGGAGGAGTACGGCTTCCTGGTCTTGCCGGCGGAGTTCGCCACCGGCTCGAGCATCATGCCGCACAAGCGCAATCCGGATCTCTTCGAGCTCACCCGGGCACGGGCTGCCGAGCTCGAGGGGGACCTGGTTTCGGTGCTCTTGATCAAGGGCAAGCTCACCGGCGGCTATCACCGCGACTTCCAGTTGCTCAAGGAGCCCGTCATGCGGGGGCTGGAGCGCATCCGCGAGATGCTGGCGATGCTCGCGCTGGCGGTGCCGCGGCTCGAGGTGGACCGGGAGCGGGCCCTGGCGGCGCTCGCCGGCGGGGCGCTCGCCACCGACGAGGTCATGCGCCGGGTCGAGCGGGGGGAGCCGTTCCGCGCCGCGTACCGGGCGGTGGTGGCGGAGCTTCGGGACGGCGCGAGCTTCCCCGCGCCGTCCCCGCTCGAGATCGTCGCGCGGCGGCGCTCCACCGGTGGGCTGGGCGACCTCGGGCTCGGCGAGCTCCGCCGCCGGATCCGGGCGGCGCGGCGATGGGGGGAATCGGAGCGGCGGCGGTTCGACGGCGCGATGCGGCGCCTCGCCGGTACCCGCGGCTGAGGAACGACCATGACCGGTGACCGACGCAAACGACACCTCAAGATCCTCGAGCTCATCAGCACCAGGGAGATCAACACCCAGGAGGAACTCGCCGAGGCGCTGGCGGCGGAGGGGTGGGAGGTGACCCAGTCCTCGGTGAGCCGCGACATCGCGGCGCTGGGGCTGGTGAAGGTGGGCGGCGCCTATCGCCGGCCGATCGCGCCCGCCGGCCGGCGGGACAATCCAGACGAGCTGCGGATCCGCGAGGGGGTGCTGAGCGCGGAGCCCGCGGGAGACGCGTTGGTGGTGCTCCACACCCCGCCGGGCGAGGCCAACCGGGTCGGCGCCGCGCTGGACCGGCTGGCCTGGCCCGACATCGTCGGCACCGTGGCGGGCGACGATACCATCTTCGTGGCGGCCCGGGACCGTGCGGCGCAACGGCGGGTCCTGGGCGCCATCGGGCGCTTGATCGGGCGGGCGACCGCCCGCTGACCGAGCCGCCGAGCCCGGCACGCGGTCCGTATCCCGGACCGTTCGAGTTGACACCCGCCGGCGCCGCGGTTTGGATTCGGGGGCTCCCGCTCGCCGGGAGCGCGGACGCGGCCAGGAGGGACGGGTGTCGAGGGTGCGATTCATCGAGCACCGCGGGGTGCCGATTCTCTATCTGGACTTCTCCGAGGTCCAGAACCCCGAGGAAGGACTCGCCGCCATCAACGAGGCGAAGGGCGTCATCCGGGAGCAACCGCCCGGCTCGGTCCGCACACTCACCAACGTGACGGGCTCCCGCTTCGACAGCCGCCTGCTCTCCGCACTCAAGGCCCTCGCGGTCCACAACAAGCCCTACGTGCGCGCCGGGGCGGTGGTCGGTGTCACCGGCCTCCTCCGCATCGCCTACAACGCGGTGATGACGTTCTCCGGTCGGAACCTCCCGGTCTTCGACGACGTGGAGAGCGCCCGGGACTGGCTCGCCCGGCAGTGAGTCGGCGCTCGATCACCCCGACGCGCCGCCAACCTCCTCCCCTTCCTCACCAGCCCCGGCCGCCTCGCCGTCTCGCGCGGGGCCGGTATCCGCTCGGCCAGGCAATCGCCCGGGAGCCGGGCCGGCGGGGCCGCGGGCGGGTCTACGGGTCTCCCGCGGGCGTGGCCTGCTCCAAGCCGAGGAGCGCTTCGTAGGCCGGCAGGGTGAGGAAATCCTCCAGCTCGTCGGCCAGCACGAGCCGGTCGATGATCGACATCGCCTCCTCGACCCGGCTCGCCCGCCAGCGGTCTTCGCCCAGCTCGCGCCGGAGCTTCTGCATCTCGTCGTCCCGGAGCGCGGCGTAGAGCGCCGGCGTGAACCGTCGCCCGTCGTCCAGCGTCGCTCCATGCCTGAGCCACTGCCAGAGCTGGGAGCGGGAGATCTCCGAGGTGGCGGCGTCCTCCATCAAGCCGAAGATCGGGACGGCGCCCTGGCCGCGGAGCCAGGCCTCGACGTAGCGGACCGCGACCGTGATGTTGAGCCGGACGCCGGCCTCGGTGATCGGCCCCTCGGGAACCCGGAGCAGGTCGGCGGCCGTCACCCGCACGTCGGGACGCTGGCGGGCGATCTGGTTCGGCCCCGGCATCCCCGCGTCGAATACCTCGCGCACCGGATCGACCAGGCCGGGGTGCGCCACCCACGACCCGTCGTGCCCGTCGTTCACCTCCCGCAGTTTGTCCTTCACCACCTTGTCGATGGCCGCCCGGTTGGCCTCCGGGTCGAACTTGTTGGGGATCTGCGCCGCCATGCCGCCGATGGCCGGCGCCCCACGCCGGTGGCAGGTCTTCACCACCAGCTGGGTGTAGGCGCGGAGGAAGGGACGATCCATGGTGACGGTGGCCCGGTCGGGGAGGAGGAACTCGGGCCGACGGCGGAACTTCTTGATCACGCTGAAGATGTAGTCCCAGCGGCCGCAGTTGAGCCCGGCCGAGTGGTCCCGGAGCTCGTAGAGGATCTCGTCCATCTCGAAGGCCGCGAGGATCGTCTCGATCAGCACCGTGGCCCGGATGCTCCCGTGGGGGATCCCCAGCGAGCGCTGGGCGTGGACGAAGACGTCGTTCCAGAGCCGCGCCTCGAGGCGGCTCTCGAGCTTGGGGAGGTAGAAATACGGACCGCTCCCCTTGGCCAGCAGCTTGGCGGCGTTGTGGAAGAAGAACAGGCCGAAATCCACCAGGCTCCCCGGCGCGGGCCGGCCGTCCACCAGGATGTGCCGCTCGAGCAGGTGCCAGCCGCGGGGGCGCACGACGAGCGTCGCCGTGGTGGGGGCGAGCCGGAGCGTCGCGCCGTCCTTCGCCACCTCGATCGTGCCGTCGACCGCGTCCATCAGGTGGAGCTGGCCCAGCACCACGTTCTCCCAGGTGGGCGAGGTGGCGTCCTCGAAGTCGGCCATGAAGACCTTCGCCCCCGAGTTGAGGGCGTAGATGATCATCTTGCGGTCGACCGGGCCGGTGATCTCGACCCGACGGTCGAGGAGATCCGGCGGGAGCGGGGCGACGGTCCAGTCGCCCTCGCGCACGTCGCGCGTCTCGGCGGGGAAGTCCGGCGTCCAGCCGGCGTCGAGCTCCTCCTGCACCCGCCGGCGGCGCTCCAGGAGCTCCCGCCGGCGGGGGTCGAAGCGACGGACGAGATCGGCCACGAAGCGCAGCGCCTCCGGCGTGAGCACGCGCTCGGCGCCCGGGAGCGTGCGGCCCCGGAGCTCGATGCCCTGCGCGGTCAGATCCTTGGCGGCGGGGGTGTTCACTGGGCTCCTCGTTCCTGTCCCGACTCGGCCGCGCGCGCGGCGAACTCCTCCCAGAAACGCTCGGTCACCATCCGCGCGGCGCTCTCGACGAAGCGACCGCCCAGGCTCGCCAGGGTGCCGGTCACCTCGGTGTCGGCCACCCAGGAGAGGCGGGTCCGATCGGCCCCCAGCGCCTCGAGCGCGATGGCGGTCCGGGTGTCGACGGTGGAGCCGGGCGCGCTGCCCCGCAGCCGCATCCGGGCGCGCTCCGGCTCGACGATGTCGTGCAGCTCGACGTCGAGGGCGACGCGCAGCTTCATCGGACCCACCCCGAGCCCCGAGATGACGCGGTAGCGGGTAGGGGTGATCGCCTCGACCGACTCGACCCCGATCATGCAGGCGGCCACCAGCCGCGGGTCGAGCAGGCGGCGCCAGACCTCCGCCTGGGGGGCCGCGATCTCCGGTTGCCCCGAGAAATGCAGATGCATCAACCAGACTCCTCGAAGCCGCCCAGGTCGGCCGTCGTGTCGATGTCGGGATTGGCGCCGGGCACGTCGACCAGCGTCACCCAGCCGGGGTACCGGCGGAGCAGGGGGCCGAACCCGGCGTCGCCCTCGAGCTCCGCGGCGCGGGGCCAGAGCGAGCGGTCGAGGAGGAGCGGGTGACCGGGCTCGGTCGGCGCATCGGCGTAACGGGGACGCACTACCGGCCCCGCGCCCGCGCGCCAGGCTTCCACCAGCGCGCGCACGACCTCGATCCGGATGGCGGGCTGGTCGCCCAGCGCCACGAGCGCGGCCGCCGCACCGGTCCCGGCAAGCGACTGGAGGCCCAGCCGGATCGAGTGGGAGAGGGGCGCGGCGGGGACCCGATGCGCCACCGCCCGGCACCCGGCCTCGAGCGCGAGCCGCACCACGGGGTGATCGCCCGCCGGCGCCACGACCACCACGCCGTCGATCAGGCGTTCCCGCTCGGCCCGTCGGAGGATCGCCAACGCGTGGTCCAGGAGCGGGCGGCCCCGGAGCGGGGCCAGGAGCTTGTCGCCGCCGAACCGGCGACCGGCCCCCGCGGCGAGCACCACCGCCCGGACGCCACTCGTGGTCATGCGCCGTCCGGCGACCCCGGCCGCCGGTAGGGCCGCCGGCAGGGCCGCTGGCAGCCTATCAGCGGCTCGGTCGGCCGGTCAAGTGGCGCGCCGGGGTTGACCCGCCCGGTGCCGGCCGATAGCATCATGGGGCACGAGCCGCGACGGCATCGCCGATTCATCGCACGGAATCCCCCGCTCAATCGAACGTCTTGGGGTGTAGCTCAACAGGCAGAGCGCCCGGCTGTTAACCGGGAGGTTGCTGGTTCGACCCCAGCCGCCCCAGTCCCCCGTCCCCTGCCGCCGCGCCACACCTGGCCGGCGACCTGGGGCGGGGCTACGTTGTCACCATGTCGTCGTCCATCACCGTCGCTGTCCTCGGCCTGGGCCGGATGGGACTGCCCATGGCGCGCAACCTCGTCGCGGCGGGATTCCCGGTGCGGGCGTGGAACCGGAGCCCCGGCCGAGGAGAAGGGCTTCCCGGCGCGACGATCGCCGCGACACCGCGCGAGGCCGCGGCCGGCGCCGAGGTCGCCATCACCATGCTCGCCGACGACCGCGCGGTGGAGCAAGTGGCGCTCGGTCCCGACGGGCTCCTGTCGGGCCTCGCCGCCGGCGCCGTCCACCTGGGGATGAGCACGGTGTCGGTGGGGCTCACCCGGCGCCTCGCCGAGGCGCACGCGGCGGTCGGGCAGGGATACGTCGCCGCGCCGGTGTTCGGGCGCCCGGACGCCGCGGCGGAGCGCCGGCTCTGGATCGTGGCCGGTGGCGAGGAGCCGCATCTCGGGCGCTGCCGGCCGGTCTTCGAGGCGCTGGGTCAGGGCACCTTCGCCGTGGGCGGTGCACCCCAGGCCGCGCTGGCGAAGCTCATCGGCAATTTCCTCATCGCCGCCACGATCGAGAGCCTCGGCGAGGCGCTCGCCCTGGGCGAGAAGGGCGGGCTCGATCCGCGCGAGTTGCTCGACCTGCTCGCCGGCACGCTGTTCGGCTCGCCGGTGGTGCGGGGCTACGGGGCGCGGATCGCCGCCACGGAGTTCGAGCCGGCGGGCTTCGCCCTGGCGCTGGGGCTCAAGGACGTCGAGCTCGCGCTGGAAGCCGCCCGCGAGCTGGGCGCGCGACTGCCGCTCGCCGAGCTCGCCCGCGACCGGTTGCGCCGGGCGCTCGAACGCGGCCGGGACGGATACGACTGGGCCGGCTTCGCGTCGGTGATCCGGGAGGACGCGGGGCTCCCGCCCCGGCGGCAATGAGCCGCCCTACCGGGGTCGCCCGCCACGGTATACCCTATGGAGCGGGTCGGCCCCCGGCCCGGGGCCGTCCGGCGGCCGATACCCATCGCTCGAGCATGCGAATCGCGGTCTTCTCGGAAGTCTACTGGCCCATGGTGAGCGGCGTCGGGGTGACGCTGCTCCGGCTCACCGAGGCGCTCGAGGCGCGCGGCCACCAGGTGCGCGTCTACTCGGCCACGTATCCGCTGCCGCCGTCCGGCGACCGGCCCGAGGCGCGCCGCTCCCCCAGCGTGCCGCTCTTCCTCTACCCCGACGTCCAATGGGCCTTCCCCCGGCTGCGGGAGATCGTCGACGACCTCGCCGCCTTCCGTCCCGACGTGGTGCACGTGGCGACCGAGTTCGCCCTCGGGCTCGCCGGCGTGAAGGCCGCCCGCCAGCTGCGGGTTCCGGTGATCGCCTCGGCCCACACCGACTACCAGAAGTACGCCGCCCGTTACGGGGTCGAGTGGGTGCTGCGCGCCGGCTGGCACTATCTCCGCTGGTTCTACGGCCACGCGCGCCGGGTGCTGGTGCCGTCCAGGGTCTACGAGCGGTATCTCCACGCCCGCGGCGTGCATCACACCGGGCTCTGGACCCGCGGCGTGGACCGTACGGTGTTCAATCCGTCGTTCCGCAGCGAGGAGTATCGGCGGAGTCTCGGGGTGGGGCCGGACGACCTGCTCGTGACCTACATCGGCCGCATCGCACGGGAGAAGGACCTCGAGCTCCTCGTGCGGGCCTGGCGCGAGCTCGGCCCGGTACGGAAGGGGGCCCAGCTGGTGCTGGTCGGGCGGGGGCCCCTCGAGGACGAGCTCCGGAGCGCCGGCATCCCCGGGCTGCACGTGATCGGGCTCCGCCAGGGGCGGGAGCTCTCGGTGGCCTACGCCTCGGCGGACGTCTTCGCCTTCCCCAGCCCGACCGAGACCTTCGGCAACTCCCTCCTCGAGGCGATGGCCTCCGGGCTTCCCTCCCTCGCGGCCGAGGCGGGCGGCGTGCTCGACTTCGCGGTACAGGGCGTCAACGCGCTGCTGGTGCCGCCCGGCGACCTCGGCGCCATCCGTACCGGCCTGGCGCGGCTGCTGCAAGACGTCGAGCTCCGGCACCGGCTCGCCGCGGGCGGGCTCCGCACCGCCTCCGAGCGCCCGTGGGGCGCCATCTACGATCGGCTACTCGACGACTACCGGGAGGCGGCCGGCCGGCGTGAGGTGGAGCGGGCCGCCTGAGGGCGGGAGGCCGACGGCGGGAGGTCCGCGCCGTCCGCCTACCGCAGCGCCAGGCGGATCGCCACGTAGCTCAGCCCCGCGATCGCCGCGCTCATCGGGATCGTCAGGATCCAGGCCCAGACGATCCGCCCCGCCACGCCCCAGCGCACCGCGGAGAGGCGGTGAGTGGAGCCCACGCCGACGATCGCCCCCGTGATCGTATGGGTGGTGCTCACCGGGATTCCCCACGCCGACGCCATCAGCACCGTGATCCCGCCGGCGGTCTCGGCGCAGAAGCCGCCGAACGGCTGCAGCTTGGTGATCCGCGAGCCCATCGTCTTCACGATCCGCCAGCCGCCGGCTGCGGTCCCCAGGGCGATCGCGGCGTGCGCCGCGAGCACGATCCAGAGCGGGATGTGGTCGGCCGAGGGCAGGTAGAAGTGGCGGAGCCAGCCGGTGCCGTCGGCGAAGAGCGCCTGGGAGGAGACCAACAGGCCCACGATGATCCCCATCGTCTTCTGCGCATCGTTGGCCCCGTGGCTCAGCGAGTAGAGCGCCGCCGAGACGAGCTGGAGTCGCCGGAAGACCCGGTCGAGGATGCCGCGCGGCCGCTTGTGCAGGAGCCAGGACAGGCCCACCGCCAGCCCGAGCGCGATGGCGAACCCCAGCATCGGGGAGACGAGGATGAAGAGCAGCGGCTTGACCCAGCCGCCCAGGATCAGCGAGGCCATCCCCGCCTTGGCCACCGCCGCGCCGGCGTAGCCGCCCAGCAGCGCGTGGGAGGAGGACGAGGGGATGCCGCCGTACCAGGTGATGAGGTCCCACACGATGGCGCCCACCAGCCCGGCGAGCACCACCCAGGGGTCCACCACCGCGGGATCGATCAGTCCCTTGCCGATCGTCTTGGCGACCGCGGTCCCCACGGTGAAGGCGGCGATGAAATTGAAGAACGCGGCCCAGAGCACCGCGACGCCCGGGGAGAGCACCCGGGTCGACACCACGGTGGCGATGGAGTTGGCGCTGTCGTGGAAGCCGTTGATGAAATCGAACGCCAGGGCCACCAGGATGATGACCAGGACGGCCGTGATGGTGGGCTCCATGGTCAGCCGTGCTTGATCGAGATGGACTCGAGGACGTTGGCCACGTCCTCCGCCAGGTCCAGCGTCTCCTCCAGCGTGTCGTAGATCTCCTTCCACTTCATCACCGTGAGCGGGTCGGGCGTCCCCTCGAAGAGCCGCCCGAGCCACTCGTGGTAGAGCGAGTCTCCCTCCTCCTCCAGCCGCTTCACCGCGATGCAGGCGGGCATGACGGTCCCCTCGCGGTCCCGTTCGAGCCCTTGGACCGCCTGCAGGATCTGCTCGCTCGCCCGCTGGACCACCTCGGCCAGGAGGATCGCCCCGGGGGGCGCGGCGCCCGCCTTGAACATGTGGACCCGCCGGGCCGTCCCGTCGATCAGGTCGAGGACGTCGTCGAGCCGCGAGATGAGGAGATGGATGTCCTCCCGGTCGAGCGGCGTGATGAACGTCCGGTCGAGCCGGTTCACCACCTCGTGGGTGAGCTGGTCGGCCTCGTGCTCCAGCCGCTTGATCGCCTCCACCAGGGGAACCCGGTGGTTGGCGTCGGCCTTGAGGAGGCCCTGCAACTCGATCGCCGCCTTGACATTGAGCCGGGCGTGCGCGGTGAAGAGCTCGAAGAAGCGCTCATCGCGGGGCAGTAGGCGAACCACGGGCGGCTCCGTTCGACGAGGACGAGGTTCCGGGTCGTTCAGGGACCACGGCAAAATAAGAGCGGGGGCCCGACGGGCAAGCGGGGGCGCCGGCGGCCGCCGCCCCCGGCTGGGGCTCAGGCCAGGAGCCGGAGGAGGTCGGCGGGGCGCTCCAGCCAGTAGTCGGGCTCGGTCGGGGCGAGGTCGCCCCGGGTGAAGGGCCCCCAGAGCGCCGCGGCGGTCCGGACCCCGGCGGCCCGGCCGCAGCGCATGTCGTGGACGCTGTCGCCCACGTAGACCGTGGTGGCGGGATCGGCCCCGAGGAGCGCCACCGCCTTGTCCACCGGTTCCCGATGCGGCTTGGGGTTCTCCACCTCGTCGCATCCCACGACCACGTCGATCTCGTACTGGAGCCCGGCGAGCTGGAGACCCCGGAGCGCCCCCTGCCGGTTCTTGCTGGTGACGAGCCCGGTGCGGCGGCCCGCGGCGCGAATCGCCCGGATCGCCTCGACGACGCCGGGATACGGGAAGATGCGCTCGTCGTGGTACTTGAGGTTGTACTCCCGGTAGGTGGCCACCAGCGCGTCGAGCAGGGCCGGGTCGGACGCCTGCTTGGCGAGCTGGCTCCGGAGCGGGGTGCCGATCCCCCGCACCAGCTCCTCCTCGGGAGCCGGCGGGAGGCCGTGCACCGCGAAGGTGTGGCGATAACTGTCGAGGATGTGACCGATCGAGTCGAGGATGGTCCCGTCGAGATCGAAGAGGAACGTCGTGAGCGTCGCCATGCCGGGAACGTAGCGGCACGGCTCAACCGGAGAAACCGCCGGGGCCGGGCCGCCGGGGCGGACGGAAGACGATGAGCCCCACCAACCGCGGCTCGAGCGGCGGCGGCTCAGGGGAGGGCTCGGGCACGAGCGGCAGCCGCTCCCGGAGCCGCGGCTCCGGGAGCTCGGCCAGCGCCTCGACCAGCATCGCCTCGCCGGCGGTGTGGCCGCCGCGGGCGAAGCGCATGGCGCGCTCGATGGCCGCGAGCTCCTGGTCCCGCCGCCGCCGGACCGCCGCCGCCGCGAGGGCGTTGAGGCGGCGGATCAGGCGACGCGCTCCCGCCGTCGGATCGGCTCGCCGCCAGCGATCCAGCGCCGCGGCGACGAGTCGCCGGCGGACCACCGGCAGGAGCGCGGTCAGGACCCGATGGATCTCCTCCGCCGTCGGGGCCGCCCCGGCCGAGGCCGACGTCGCCTCCACCAGACGGCGTTCGAGGAGATCGGGGTCCTCGGACCATGCCCCGGTCGAGTCGATCCAACCAAGGTGGAAGACGGGGTCGAGCGCCGGCTGGCAGTCCGTCACCGGTATCAGCTCGAACCCGACCAGCGCCCCCGACGTTTCGCTCCCGACCGCGGCGATGCCGGACCGTGCCGCCGCCGCGGACGTCCGGGCGCCGAACCGATCCGCGATCTCGAGCCGCCAGCGCCAGCGCCGCCGCCCCGCCGCGGTGAGCCCCGCCGCCGCGGGAAGGCCGGACTTCCGCTCGAGCAGCTCGAGCTGGCGGAGCCGGTGCTCGAGCTCCGCCGCCGGCTCCATCCGCACGACGTCCACCACGGGATGGGCCGAGCCGAGCCGGAGCGCGCGGCCGTCCCGCTGCTCGAGCCGCACCGCCGTCCAGGGGAGGTCGTAGTGTACCACCCGCTCGGCACGTTGGAGGTCGAGGCCCTCGGCGCTGACGTCGGTGGTCACCAGTACGGTGGGGCGCGGGCCGACCGACGAGCCGCGTGCGGGCGCGCCGGCGGGAGAGAAGAGCTCGAGGACCGTGGCACGCGGGACCCGGAGGGGACCGATCCCGGCCGCCTCGCCGGTGCACCACGCCACGCATTCCCGCCCGAGGCGATCGCGTAGATGATGCACCGTCTCCCGCGCGCCGACGAACACCACGGTGATCCGGCCGTCGGCGAGGAGTTCCCGGAGCCGGTCGCACTTGGGATCGGGCCCGGCGGCCAGCCGACGCACCGTCTCGACCAGCTCCCCGACGGGATCGAGATCGTCGAGCGCAAGCTCCGAGTCCGCCGGCGCGATCGGCAGCAACGGCCAGAGCACCAGCTGGTCGTCGGCGGGGGCGGTGAAACGGCGCAGCGCCGCGCGGTCGAGCGTCCGCCCGCC
>DATLZT010000041.1:0-14987 GCA_035573835.1 Gemmatimonadales bacterium | reverse complement strand
CCCACCCCGCCCCCTCCCCCCGCGAGCGGGCCGACGCCATGGACGCCATGCATGAGAAGGGGGTGAAGGCGTTCCCCGCCAAGACCGAGGGGAAGGGCAACCAACCGCTCGCGCCGCGGCTCGAGGGCGGGGTGAAGGTCTTCGAGCTCACCTGCGAGGAGATCGAGTGGGAGGTGGAGCCCGGGAAGCGGGTCAAGGCCTGGGCCTACAACCGCCAGGTGCCGGGACCGCAGATCCGGGTCCGCGAGGGCGACCGGGTCCGGGTGATCGTGCACAACAAGCTGCCGGAGTCGACGGCGGTGCACTTCCACGGGCTCGAGCTCCCCAACGACCAGGACGGCGTGCCGTTCATCACCCAGCCGCCGATCAAGCCGGGCGAGCGGTACACCTACGAGTTCACCGTGCCCAACGCCGGCTCGCACATGTACCACTCGCACCACAACGCGGCGGTGCAGGTGGGGCTCGGCCTCCTGGGCGCCTTCGTGGTGGAGCCGAGGGACCGCTCGAGCGAGCCCAGGGCCGACCTCGACTACGTGATGATCCTCAACGACGGGTCCCACGGCTACACGCTCAACGGCAAGGGCTTCCCGGCCACGGAGCCGATCGTCTGCCGGCTGGGGCAGACGGTCCGCATCCGGTTCATGAACGAGGGGATGATGATCCACCCGATGCACCTGCACGGGATGCACATGACGATCATCGCACGGGACGGGTGGCCGCTCGCCGTGCCGCAACGCTGCGACACGCTGAACATCGCCCCGGGGGAGCGGTGGGACGTGCTGGTCAAGGCGACCAACCCGGGCGTCTGGGCCTTCCACTGCCACATCCTCCCGCACGCCGAGTCCCAGCACGGGATGTTCGGGATGGTGACGGCGCTGATCGTGGAGCGGCCGGCGGCCTGATCGGCGCCGGCGGCCGGGGCGGAGATGCCACCGGGGGGCCCGGCCGGGCCCCCCGGTCCGCGGCGGTCGGGTCGCCGCTCGGATCGCCCCCGCGCTCAGCCTTTCGCCCCGACCGCCGCGGGCCGGTGGCGCCGCTCGGCCTCCAGCACCGCGTCCACCAGCGGCGCCGGGTCGAAGCGCACCGGATCGGTGGCAGGCAGCCCGGTCTCGCGGGCGGCCTCCTCGCAGGCGCGCCGGGCCTCCTCCTCGGTCAGGTCGAAGGTGTTGAGGCAGACGCCGATCACCCGGGTCGGATGGACCGCCGAGCCGAGGCTCTCGTACCACTGGATGTACCGACTGAGGGGCGGGATCCTGAGCCACGCGGCCTCGCGATAGTCGCCGATGTAGCGGCGCGTGGCCTGGTGGCAGAGGATGAGCGCGTCGGGGCACGAGCCGTGGAGGAGTCCCAGCGTGACCCCGGAATACCCCGGGTGGTTGATGCTCCCCTGCCCCTCGACGAGCACGATGTCGGCGTCCTTGCTCCCCTCGAGCACCAGCCGTTCCGCGGCGCCGGCGATGAAGTCCGCCACGACCGCGTCCACGGCGATGCCCCACCCCTCGATCATGATGCCGGTCTGGCCGGTGGCCACGAACCGGGTCCGCCGCCCCCGGGCGTTGAGTGCCTTGGTGAGCTGCAGCTGGGCGGTCATCTTGCCGACGTTGCAGTCGGTGCCGACGGTCAGCACCACCAGGGGCTCCACGTGCTTCGCCTTGCCCGAGGCGACCGGGAGGTCGGCCGGGGGGCGCCGCAGGTCGAGGATCTTCGTGCCCCGCTCCCTCGCCTTCGCCGCGAGGACCGGATCGTCGGCCAGGAAGGTGTGCAGGCCGCTCCAGAGATCACAGCCGGCCTCGATGGCCTCGACGAGCCACGAGCGCCACTGCTCGGGAAGCCGCCCACCCATGGGGGCGATGCCCACCAGCACGGCGGTGGGGCCCAGCGCGAGGCCCTCGCGCATGGTGGCCACGATCGGGAGGGCGCCGCCGAAGCCCAGCACCTCCTGCACCGTCTTGCCGGCCTTGCTGCGGTCGAGCACGCCGACGGTACGGTCGGGGAGATAACGGATGACGGAGTTGGCGGTCTTCGAGGTGAGGGGGCCGAACTCGCCGTCGGCGAGGATCAGGAAGCGAGGTGCGCTCATGCGTTGGATCGGCTGAAGGTTCCGGATGACCGTGGGCGGCGAAAGATATCGCGACCCGGCCCGGGGAACCATCCGCTAGGGCTTGCCCTCTCCCCCGCGCTCCTCGACGATCTCGGCGTCCTGCGCCGCGTCGTTGCCGCGGCCGAGCCGCCGCGCCTGGTCGGGGCCGCCGGGCCCCAGGAGGCCCATCCGCTGCTTGAGCTCCAGGAGCTGCTGGTCGGCGGTGCCCTTGTACTCCAGGGCCTCGAACTGCCGGGTCAGGTGGTCGCCGGAGAACTCCTCGTTGATCTCCGCCGCCGCCAGCGCCCGGCGCTCGCTGGCCTCGATCTTCTCCGCCATCCGCTCGAACGACTCGAAGGCGCTCTTGTCGGAGATCCCCGACATCGTCTCCTGGATCCGCTGCTGGGCCTCGGCCCGCCGGGCCCGCGCGATCAGGATGTTCTTCTTGCGCTTCGCTTCCTCGATCTTGTCGTTGAGCTGCCGCAGCGAGGCCTTGAGCGCCTCGGTCTCGGCCTTGTGGCGCAGCCAGGTCTCGTGGAGCTGCTGCGCCCCCTGGAGGTGCTCGTTGTACCGCATGAGCGCCTGCTTCGCCAGGTCGTCCCGCCCCTCCTGCACCGCCAGCATCGCCCGGCGCTCCCAGTCCTCGGCCTGCTTCCGCATCGCCTCGGCGTCGGCCTGGAGCTTCTTCTCGTCGGCGATGGCGCTCGCCACCTGCTGCTTCGCCTTGGCCAGCTGCGCCTTCATGTCAAGGATCAGCTGGTTCAGCATCTTCTCCGGGTTCTCGGCCCGCGAGATCAGGTCGTTGAGGTTCGACCGGATCATCGTCGAGAGGCGGTCAAAGATTCCCATGGCCAGCTCATCTCTCCCGGTACGGCGCCAGCGCGCCGAGGTGTGAAGCCAGCGCCAGCGTGATCGAGTCGAAGCTGGCCTGGAACTCGCTGAAATCCAGATTCTCGAGCTCGAGCGTGTCGGTGAGGACGACGTGATCGCCCTCCAGCCCGTAGGAGCCGTGCACCAGCTCCCGCGCGTTCAGCTCGAGGAGCTGCCGGAACAGCTCGCTCCGCCGGGGCTCGGCGGCGGGGAGCTCCATGACGCGCACCCGGAGGATCACCACCGGGGGAGCGTAGCTCACCACGACCTCCGCGTCCTCGGGGGTCCGGATCACCCACAAGCCGGGCTCGATCTCGTTCGAAGCGAGCGCTCCGCCGTCCAACCGGTCGATGAACGCCTGGATGTCGTCTCGGGTGATCATTCCCGCCCTCCTCCGGGGAGCCGATGTCGCCGGCGGCCGACCCACCCGCCGGCCGCGTCGACGGATATGACGCCAAATCTACTCGCCGGGCGCCGGACGCCGCCAACCGCGGCCCGCCAGATCACCGATCCCGCCCCTCGCTTCCCCGCTCGGGCCCGGGGGACCGGGCCAACAGCCGCTCGGCGAAGTCCAGACGCTCCTCGACTTCGGCGAGCCGGTCGTGGGCCCGCTCGACGTCACCCAGCCGCGCCTCCAGCCGCGCGAGCAACTCCTCCAGCCGGGACTCGGCCACGCCGCGGCCCTCGATCCGCCGCGCGAGGGCCCGGCCGATCGGACCCAGGCCCACGACCAGCGTGGCGAGCAGGAGCCCGCTCACGACGACCGTGACGCCGATGACGTCCGCGGTGAACGGATCCACTCACCCCTCCCCGAGCCGCTCGAGGTCCGGCCGCCGCGCGAGCAGCCGTTCCGCGAAATCCAGCCGATCCTCCAGCTCCCCGACCCTGGCCTGCGCCGCCTCGAGCTCCGCCACCCGGGCCCGCAACTCGTCCAGCTCGGCGTGGAGGCCGCTCGTGTCCGTCCCCTTCCCCTCGATCCGCCGCGCGAGCGCCCGGAACAGGGGGAAGCACACGAGCGTGGCCCCGGCGACGATCGCGAGCACGATCATCACCACCGCCTGGGGGGGCATCACCTCCCAGGGGGCCGGCGGGGGCACGTCCGGGGGGACCGGGAACTGCTGGACCACCTGCATCATCACGTCGCCCGCTCCTTTCCGACCAACCGCTCCGGCTCCCGCCCCCGCGCGAGCATGCGCTCGGCGTAATCCAGTCGCTCCTCGAGTTCGGCCACCCGGCCCCGCAACCCCTGGAGCTCGTCCAGCTCGGCCCGGAGCCGGAGCAGCTCGGTCAGGACCTCGGCGTCGGGGCGGCCCCCGCCCTGGAGCCGTTTCGCCACTGCCAGGGACAGCGACACCACCGCCACCCCGATGCCGCCGGCGCCGAAGATCGCCAGCATCACGCCGAAGAAATCCAGGATATCGGGATCCATCGCCCTAGCTCCCCTCGACCGGTGGCGACTCGGCGCTGCCCCGGGTGAGGAGCCGCTCGGCGAAGTCCATGCGCTCCTGCAGCTCGGTCAGCTCCATCCGGAGGCGATCCAGCTCCTCCAGCACCGCTGGATCGGGCCCCGCCGGGGGCACCGACCCGCGGATCCGCTCCGCCAGCGCCCGACCCACCGGGCTGAAGGAAATGGCGGTGACGGCTCCTCCCCCGAAGATCAGGATCAGAGCGAGGATGTCTTCCATTGCTTACCCCTCGGCCCGCGGCTCGGCCGGCGTCCCCCGGACGAGGAGTCGCTCGGCGAAGTCGACCCGCTCCTGGGTCTCCAGCAGTTCCTGCCGCATCGCGTCCAGTTCCTGCCGCAGCCGGTCCACCTCGAACCGAAGCTCCTCCGCCCCACCGCCGGTCCCGCGCCGGATCCGCTCCGCGATCGCCTCCCCGATTCGACTCCGGGCGATGAAGATCGCGGCGATCGTGGCGAAGAAGGAGATGGGTACGAGTACTTCCGGTCCGTTCATCGTGGCTCCGCTGGCCAGGAGTGCCTGGGGTCGGTGGGGGCAGCGCTGGAGCGCCCGGCGCCCCTACGACCGCCTTGCCGCGGATGTTTCAGACGGAGACATCGCCGCGCCGGCACGTGCCTTGAGCTGGACCAATCGCTCGCGGGCCAGCCGTCGGCCGGTGGGCGTGGCGGCGAGCCCGCCGCCCGCGGTTTCCCGGTACCGGACATCCATCGCCCGACCGATCTCGCCCATCGTGTCGATCACCTCGTCCACCGGGATCGGGAACTCGATCCCGGCGAGCGCCATCTCGATTCCCGCGAGCGCCATGGCGCCGCCGGTCGCGTTGCGGTACACGCAGGGCACCTCGACCAGTCCCCCCAGCGGATCGCAGACGAGTCCGAGCGCTCCCTGCAGCGTGAGCGACACCGCGTGCATCGCCTGGCGCGGGGTCCCGTCCAGCACCTCGACCCCCGCTGCCGCGGCCATCGCGGCAGCCGCTCCCGTCTCCGCCTGGCACCCGCCCTCCGCGCCGGAGAGCGACGCCCGCACCGCCACCACCGCGCCGACCAGACCGGCCGCGGCGAGCCCCCGCACCAGCGCCTCGTCGGGAAGTGGGCGGCGTCCCGCCAGCCCGAGGAGGACGCCCGGGAGCACACCCGCCCCACCCGCGGTCGGCGCGGCGACGATCACGCCCATCGCCGCGTTCACCTCCTGGACCGCCAGGGCGCGGGCCAGCACGTCGGTGAAGAGGGTGTCGGCGAGCGGTCCCCGGGGACGGGCGAGACGGGCGGCGTCGCCGCCCACCAGCCCGCTCACGCTGCGGAGGTCGCCGGCGAGGCCACGCGCCACCGCGCCCCGCATCACCTCGAGCGCCCGCCGGAGCGCCCGCTCGATCTCCTCCCGGCTCCGCACCCCGGTGGCCGCCTCGGTCCGGAGCGCGAGCTCGCCCAGGCCGATGCCCTCGCGCTCCGCCGCCTCCACCGCGGCGGCCAGCGAATCGAACATCATGCCACCCGGTCGATGGCGCGGAGGAGCCGCACGGCGCCGATCGCCTCGATGGTGGCGAGGGCCGCCGGGGTGGCGGGGGAATCCAGCTCGTAGATGTGGATGGCGTCGCCCCCGCGCCGGCGGCGGGAGACCCGCATCGCGGCCATGTTGATGCCCTCCCGGGCGAGCGCGCCGGCCACCCCGGCCACGATGCCCGGTTCGTCGTTCGCCACCACCACCAGGGTGGGGTACGCGCCGGTGATCTCGACCGGAAATCCGTCGATCGCGGTGACGAGGATGCGCCCGGCGCCGAGGGACGAGCCGATCATCACCACCTCCTGCGCGCCTCGGGCCAGCGTGAGGCGGGCGGTGTTGGGATGATGCTCGCCGCGGAGCTTGGCGGTCTGGAACGTCACCACCAGCCCGGCCTCGGCGGCATGCTCGAGGCTCCCGCGCAGGCGCTCGTCATCGGGGGCGTAGCCGAGGAGCCCGCCCACGATGGCCCGGTCGGTGCCGTGACCCTGGCCGGTGCGGGCGAAGGAGCCGTGGAGCTCGACCAGGGCCCGATCGGGCCGGCCGCCCACCAGGCCCCGGGCGAAGAGCCCGAGGCGGCAGGCCCCGGCGGTGTGGGAGGAGGACGGCCCGACCATGACCGGGCCGATGATGTCGAGGAGGGAAACCACTCAGACCAGCTCCACCGCGGTGATCGCCGAGAGCGAGACCGCGATCTCGGTGTCGTCGTCGCCGGCCGGCCGCAGGTAGACCTCGTGCGCGGTGACGTGGGTGTCCAAGCTCGTGGGCACCCCGATCACCTCCGAACGGTCGGTCGTGGTGATGCGCACGGTCTGCTCGGTCCCGCCGGCGTATCCCAAGAGCGCGACGATCTCCTGGTAGGTCATGGGCGGCCTCGCTGAGGGGGATAGCGCCAATGTACCGCCCGCGAGGGGGGCGGGAAAGGGGACCACCGACCTCCCCTTGCCCGGCTTCCCCTCAGTCCGCGGCCGAGGTGACCCGGGGCCGCTCGGCCCCGGCCGTGAGCCGCTGCGTGATGTAGTCGGCCAGCAGGTTGCGCAGATGGACGGTGGTGTTGCCGCCGTAGATCCCGTGATTCCGGTTGGGATACAGCATCAGGTCGAATTGCTTGTTGGCCTTGACCAGCGCGTTGACCAGCGCCTCGGTGTTCTGGACGTGCACGTTGTCGTCGCCGGTGCCGTGCACCACCAGGAGCTCGCCCCGGAGGCTGTCGGCGTAGGTGAGCGGCGAGCCCCGGTCGTAGCCGTCACGGTTCTCGTGCGGGAGCCCGTTGTAGCGCTCGGTGTAGATGGTGTCGTAGTACTTCCAGTGCGTCACCGGCGCCACCGCCATCGCCGCCCGGTAGACCCCCGGGAACTGCAGGATCCCGTTCAGGCTCATGAACCCGCCGTAACTCCAGCCCCAGATCGCCATCCGGGTCGAGTCGACGTAGGCCCAGCGACCGATCGCCCGGGCGGCGGCGGCCTGGTCCTGGGTCTCGACCACGCCCAGCCGGCCGTAGACGATCTTGCGCCAGTCGCGCCCGCGGAGCCCGGTGCCCCGGTTGTCGACGCTCGCCACCAGGATGCCGCGCTGGGTGAGCAGCGTGTGCCAGAGGTACTGCGAGCCGCCCCACTGGTCGAGCACCGTCTGCGACCCCGGCCCGCCGTAGACGTGAAAGAGGATGGGGTACTTCCGGGTGGAGTCGAAGTCGGCCGGCTTCATGATCCAGCCGTTGAGCTGGATCCCGTTCCCCACGTCGACCTGGAAGAACTCGCTCCGCGCCTTGCGGAGCGCCGCGACGTTCTCCCGCAGGGCACGGTTCTCGACCAGCGTCCGCACCACCTGGTGCCCCGGGAGCCGCACCAGGCGGCTCACCGGCGGGGTGTCGAACCGCGAGTAGGTGTGGAAGGCGTAGCGGTAGCTCGGGGAGAGGTCGTAGGCGTGGCTTCCCGGTTCCGTCGCCGGCGAGAGCCGCTCCGGCTTCCCCTTGCCGTCGAGCCGGGCCCGGAAGAGGTAGCGCTGGGTGGGCGTCTCCGGCGAGGCGACGTAGTAGAGCCATCCCCCCTTCTCGTCGACACCGAGCACCTGGGCCACGTCGAACTCGCCCGGGGTCACGAGCCGGACCGACTTCCCGTCGCGCGAGACGACGTAGACGTGGGTCCAGCCGTCCCGCTCGCTCACCCAGGTGAAGCGCTTCCCGCCGTCGAGCCAGACCAGGTCGTCCACCACCTCGACCCACGCGCTGTCGCGCTCGGTGAGGACGGTCCGGACGGCACCGGTGGCGGCGTCGGCCAGGAAGAGCTCGAGCCGGTTCTGGAGCCGATTGAGGTACTGGATGACGAGCTCGTCCGGGCTCGCCGCCCAGTCCATGCGGGCGGGATAGTTGTTGCGCGGATCGCCGGGGAGCCGGACCCAGCGGGTCTCACCCCCCGTCGCGCTCACCACCCCCACGCGGGCGGCGGAGTTGGTCTCCCCCGCCTTGGGGTACTGGATCGGCACGGTGAACGAGTAGAGCGAATCGGTGTTGTTGACGAGGAGGAAGTCCCGCACCCGCTCGGCGTCGAGCTGCCAGTAGGCGATCCGCCGGCCGTCGGGGCTCCAGCGCCACCCGTCCCGGAGGCCGAGCTCCTCCTCGTAGACCCAGTCGAAGGTGCCGTTGATCACCGTGCGGGAGCCGTCCGTGGTGAGCCGGGTGATCGCGCCGGTGGCGAGGTCCTCGACGTAGAGGTCGTTCTCCCGCACGTAGCCCACCCGGCCCCCGTCGGGGGAGAACTTGGCGAACATCAGCGTGGACGGCTTCGCCTCCGGTCCGCCGAGCCTCCGCAGGCGCCAGGTCTTGAGGTCGAGCACCCAGTAGTCGCCCCGGGTGTTGGTGCGCCAGACCTGCTTCGAGTTGGTGAAGATGAGGAGCCGGGCCTGATCGGCCGACCAGGCGTAGTCCTCGATGGCGAGCGCGGTGCTGTCCCCCTCGGGGACGAGGCGCGCTGCCGGGACCAGGACCTCCCGCGCGCCGGTCCCGACGTCGTACCGGACGATGTCCTGGGCGCCGCGCCGGCCGGGCGAGGGCTCCAGCGTGGTGTAGGCGGTGCCCCCGGCCAGCCAGCGGGCCGGACCGAACCGCTCCGGCCGGAAATCGGCGGAGGCGTAGATCCGCTCGACTGTGAGGAGGGAGCGATCGGGCGCTTGGGCCGGGAGGGATGGAACGACGAGGGTGGAAAGGAGCGAAAGCAGCACGACGAGACGAGCAGGCACGCGAGACCCCTCGGCTGAATGGTGCGGATCGCCCCGCCTCGGGCGGGAGCCCGGTGCGGGTACCGGACGGCTCGGCCGGCGACGGGCCGGCCGACGCACGGCGACGAAGCATCGCATCGACCGGGGGCGCGGGCAAGCCCGCCGTTCCGCGGCTAGATTTCCGACCGACCCCGGACGCACACCCCAACCCTGGAGTCCCATGCAACCCGCTCCCGGACGTCTCGCCGCCACCTTCGCCGTCCTGCTCGCCCTCGGCGCCGCTGCGGCCCCGGCCCAGACCACCGACTCGACCCCGGCGTGGCTCCGGTGGAGCCGGGACACCAAGACGGTCACCGTCGAGCTCGTCGCCGGGGCCGAGGGGGCCAAGAGCCCCTTCAACTTCAACGGCTACATCGACGGCGAGGCGACGATCGTCGTGCCGGCGGCCAGCCGCGTCGTCATGAACTTCGTCAACAAGGACGGCACCCCCCACAGCGCGGTGGTGATCGCCGACGCCGACCCGATGCCCAACATGTCGGAGGATCCCGCGATTCCGCGGGCGGCCACCCGGAAGGCGATCGAGGGGTTGCCCCAGGAGGCCACCGACACGGTCCGCTTCACCGCGCCGTCGGCGAGGGGATCGTATCGGATCTTCTGCGGGGTGCCCGGCCACGGGCTGTCGGGGATGTGGATCCGACTGGCGGTGAGCCCGGACGCCGCGGCAGCGAGGGTCGAGGTGAAGCGGAAGGGGTAGCCCCCCGATCGCCGGGCCGCTCGCCGCCCGCCCCGGCGCGGCGCTAGGACCCGGCCAGCACCTTCCGCAGGAAGCGCCCGGTGTGGCTCGCGGCCACCCGGGCCACCTCTTCCGGCGTCCCCTGCGCCACCACCCGGCCGCCCTCGTCGCCCCCTTCGGGGCCCAGGTCGATGATCCAGTCCGCCGTCTTGATGACGTCGAGGTTGTGCTCGATCACCAGCACGCTGTTCCCCTTCTGGACCAACCGGTGCAGCACCTCGAGCAGCAGCCGCACGTCCTCGAAGTGGAGTCCGGTGGTCGGCTCGTCGAGGATGTAGAGCGTGCGGCCGGTGTCCCGCTTGGCCAGCTCGGTGGCGAGCTTCACCCGCTGCGCCTCGCCGCCGGAGAGGGTGGTGGCCGACTGGCCCAGGTGGATGTAGCCGAGGCCGACGTCGTTCAGGAGCTCGAGCCGCTCGGCGATGCGCCGCTGGTTGGCGAAGAAGTCGAGCGCGTCCGCCACCGTCAGGTCCAGCACGTCGGCGATGCTCTTCCCCTTGTAGCGCACCTCGAGCGTCTCCCGGTTGTACCGCCGCCCCTTGCAGACCTCGCACGGGACGTAGACGTCGGGGAGGAAGTGCATCTCGATCTTCACCAGGCCGTCGCCCTGGCAGGCCTCGCAGCGCCCCCCCTTCACGTTGAAGGAGAACCGCCCCGGCCCGTAGCCCCGCATCTTCGACTCGGGGAGCTGGGTGAACACCTCCCGGATCGGGGTGAAGAGGCCGGTGTACGTGGCCGGATTCGACCTCGGGGTGCGGCCGATCGGACTCTGGTCGATGTCGATGACCTTGTCGATCTGGTCGATCCCCTCGATCCGGGCGTGCGCCCCCGGGAGCACCTTGGCCCGATAGAAGTGCCGCGCCAGCGCGCGGTAGAGGATATCGGTCACCAGGCTCGACTTCCCCGACCCGGACACGCCGGTGACGGCGACGAAGAGCCCGAGCGGGATGTCGACGGTGATGTCCTTGAGGTTGTTCTCCCGGGCGCCCACCACGCGGAGCCGCCGCCCGGCCGCCGGCCGGCGTCGGCGGGTCGGCACCGGGATCCGGAGCTCGCCCCGGAGGTAGCGCGCGGTGAGCCCGGTGGGATGCTCCAGCACCCGCTCGAGCGCCCCCTGGGCCACCACCTCACCCCCGTACCGGCCCGCCCGCGGCCCCAGGTCGATCACGTGGTCGGCGGCGCGGATGGTGTCCTCGTCGTGCTCCACCACGATCACCGTGTTGCCCAGGTCCCGGAGCTCGCGCAGGGTCTGGAGCAGGCGCTCGTTGTCCCGCTGGTGGAGCCCGATGCTCGGCTCGTCGAGGATGTAGAGCACCCCGACCAGGCGGGAGCCGATCTGGGTGGCGAGCCGGATGCGCTGGGTCTCGCCCCCGGAGAGCGATCCGGCCGAGCGCCCCAGCGTGAGGTAGTCCAGCCCCACGTTGCGGAGGAAGCGCAGTCGGTCCGTCACCTCCTTGAGGATCGGGCCGGCGATCCCGGGATCGAGCCCCGGCCGCCCGTCGCCCCGGAGCGGCAGGCTCTCGAAGAACCCGAGCGCGCGCCCCACCGGCATGTCCACCACGTCGCCGATGCTCTTCCCCGCCACCAGCACCGCCAGGCTCTCCCGCTTGAGCCGCTTGCCCCCGCAGGTGGCGCAGGGCTGCTCGGTCATGAATTCCTCGAGCTCGGCCCGCACGGCATCGCTGCTCGACTCCCGGTAGCGACGCTCCACGTTCCGGAGCACCCCTTCCCACGCCCCCTCGTAGGCTTGCGCCGAGCGCGCGCCCGGCACGTCGAACCTGAGCGTCTTGCCGGGAGCGCCGTGGAGGATGGCGTGCCGCGCCGCCTCGCTCAGCGAGCCCCAGGGGGCGTTGAGGTCGAACCGGAAGGCCTTGGCCAGCGTCGGGAGCACGACCTTGCGGAGATAGCCGGTCGGCTCGCCCCAGGGGAGGATCACCCCCTCCAGGATCGAGATGCTCGGGTCGCCGAGGATCAGCTCGGGATTGACCTCCCTGCGGGTGCCGATGCCGTGGCAGTCGGGGCAGACCCCGAACGGGGAGTTGAACGAGAACTGGCGGGGCTCGAGCTCGGGAAGCGAGAGGCCGCACACCGGACAGGCGAACCGCTCGCTGAAGAGCACCGACTTGGGCGACCCCTGGCCGTCGTGGCGCACCACCTCGACCACCCCGTCGGCCGTGCGGAGGGCGGTCTCGATCGAGTCATGAAGCCGGGATCGGTCGGGGGCCTGCACCACCAGCCGGTCCACCACCACCGCGATGTCGTGGTTCTGGCGGCGATTGAGGGCCGGGACCGCGCCCAGGTCGTAGGTCTCCCCGTCCACCCTGACCCGGACGAAGCCCTGCTTCCGGATCTCGTCGAAGAGCTCGCGGAACTCCCCCTTGCGGCCCCGCACCACCGGGGCCAGCACCTCGATGCGGGTCCGTTCCGGCCAGGCCAGCACCGCCTCCGTGATCTGGGCCGGGCTCTGGCGCTCCACCGGCGAGCCGTCGTTGGGACAATGGGGAATGCCAACCCGGGCCCAGAGGAGGCGGAGGTAGTCGTAGATCTCGGTGACGGTACCGACGGTGGAGCGGGGGTTCTGGCTGACCGTCTTCTGCTCGATGGAGATCGCCGGGGAAAGCCCCTCGATCGCGTCGACGTCCGGCTTCTCCATCAGGCCGAGGAACTGGCGGGCATAGGCCGACAGCGATTCGACATACCGCCGCTGCCCCTCGGCGTAGATCGTGTCGAAGGCGAGCGACGACTTTCCCGAGCCGGAGAGCCCGGTGATGACCGTAAGCCGGTTGCGGGGGATCGCGACGGTGATGTTCTTGAGGTTGTGCTCGCGCGCCCCCCGGACCACCAGGTATTCGTCTGCCATAGCCCTGAAAACTACCCGAAGATAGACCGGCATGCCAGGGCTCGGGGGGCCGGCGCGGCCACAGCCGGCCCCGGCTTCGCCTCACGACTTCCCCTCCGGCCCGCGATCGCGTATTGTCCCGTGGCCCTACCCCCGACCGCATTCGCATCATCGTCGTCGCGACCGTGTCCCGCTCCGACTCGCCGTCCGGCCCGGCGCCCCTCGCGCGCGCGGGGGGGCTCGATCGCCGCCCGCCCGCCCGGCCGGGGCCGATGCCGCGGCGTGGTCGGCGTCACGGCACGGCGGTCCGCGCGTGTTTCCTTTCCATCATGCCCACCGAGGACCCCGACGAGCTGCAGCGACGCGCGCGGGCCTTCGCTGCTGCCGGCCGAGTGGCCGACGCGATCCGCCAATACCAGGCCCTGCTCGGCCGGGTCCCCGACATGCTGGGGGCCGCGGCCGAGCTCGCCGAGCTCTTCGAGCGCCTTAGCGAGCACGAGGAGGCCATCCGCATCCTCGACCTCGCCATCGCCCGCGCCGCCGAGCCCGCCGACCTCCGGGTGCAGCGCGCCGGGCTGCTCCTCGCCCTGCAGCGGCCCGGCGAGGCGGAAACCGAGCTCCGGGCGCTCCTCGCCCAGGCACCGGAGCACCCCGGGGCGCAGCTCCAGCTCGGGATCGCCCTGCTCCGCCGGGGCCGGTTCGCCGATGCCGTGGAGGCGCTCCGCCGCGCCGCGGAGCTCGCCCCTGGCGAGCCGGCACCCCGGTACTACCTCGGCGAGGCGCTGGCCCTGGCGAACCACCTCGCCGAGGCGAGCGCCGCGCTCGAGCGGGCCATCGAGCTCGCCCCCGGCGACAGCCGCAGCTACCAGCTCCTGGGGCGGGTGCTCGACCGGATGGGGCAGGCGGATCGGGCGGTGGCGATGTATCGGATGGCGCGCGAAGCGGCGCGGGGCCCGGGGGCGCGGGAGCGATGATCCGGGTCGTGGTCGATGATCTCGCCTTCTGCGCGACCGACGCGATCCTCCGGCCGGCCGACGCGGCGCTCGAGCCGATCACGCCGGCGGTGGCGCGGCTGGACTCGTTCGGGGGGGAGACGTTCCGGCGGCAGCGGCGGGTGCAGTCACCCCTCGAGATCGGCGCGGCCGTCGTGACCGGCGCCGGCGACCTGCCCGCCGAGTTCGTGATCCACCTGGTCCTCCAGGACCCGGCAACGCCGGCCTCGCCCGCGGCCGTCCGCAAGGCGCTGGTGTCGGCCTGGCAGCGCGCGGGCGACTGGGGACTCCGGCGCATCGCCGCGCCGCTCGTGGGCGCGGGGCCGGGCCTCCTGGGCACCGAGGAATCGGCCGAGCTCCTCGCCCGCACGTTCGCCGAGCGGAGGGGCGGCGCGCCCGAGTCGCTCACGATCGTGGTCGAGCGGGAGGACGACCGGGCGGCCGCGGCCGCCGTGGTCGGGAGGATCGTCCCCTGAACCGGACCGTGCTCGCGGCGGTCATCCTGGCGGCCTGGCTCGCCTCCCTGGCCTGGCTGGTGCGACGGGAGCTCGGTCCCGGTGTCGAGCGGGCGGCCGCGGTGGCGCGCCGGGTGCCGCCCAGCGCGTCGTTCTACTCGGTCGAGCTGGGCGGTCGGCGGGTCGGGCTGGCCTCGACCACCGTCGACACGACCGCGACCGGGCTCCACCTGGTCACCCGCCTCCTGCCGTTTGCCACCGATCCGGCCTACGCCCGCGCGCTGGCCGTCTTCGCCGAGCTGGCGCTCGACGAGGCGTTCGACGTCGACCGTTTCGTGCTCCGGGCCGGGACGCGGCTCGAGGGCCCGGTGCTCGCCGGCCGCTTCGCGGGCGACAGCGCGCTGGTGCTCGAGCTGCCGGGGCGCGCCCGTCCCCACCGCGAGCCGTTGGCGGGCCGCCGGCCGATGCTTCCCGTCTCGCTGCCCCTGCAGCTCACCTTCGCGCCCCGCAGGGACGACCCGGCCCGACTCGCCGTCTTCGACCCGCTGGGCCTCGCCTGGGACTCGACCCTCGTCGAGCCGGGCGGGGACGCGGTGTTCGTCGTCCCGGACAGAGCCGCCTACGACTCGGTGGCCGACCGCTGGGTGCCGGCCCACGCCGACACGGTGCGCGCGCGTCGGGTGGACTTGCGGATGCGCGGCGTGCCCGTGGCGCTCTGGATCGATGCCCAAGGGCGGCTGGTGGCGCAGTCGACGCCGCTCGGGGTCCAGCTCCGCCGCACGGAGTTC
>DATLZT010000040.1:0-19088 GCA_035573835.1 Gemmatimonadales bacterium | reverse complement strand
GGCACACTGCTGGGTGCTGCACCGGACGCCTACCTCCTGCCTCGGCTCCAGCCACTCTTGATCGGGCTCCTGGCGCTGGTGGCGGCGGCCGCCGGGGCCGAGCTCGGGCGCGGCGGACGGCGCTGAGCCATGTCGCCCCGTCCCGCCGAGGCTCCACGCGATCCCCCGAACCCGCTCGAACGATGCGCCTGACGATGACGCCTTCCCCGATTCGCTGTCTGCTCCGCTCCGCTCCCGTGGTGGCGTGCGCCCTCGCGATCTGCGCCCTCGCCATCGCCTGCGGCTCGCCTCCGGCGCGATCGCCCGACCCCGATCCGGCCTCGAAGCTCGAGCCCCCCACGCCCGGGGGCGAGCTGCGCCTCCGCGGGACCGTGCGTCACGTCGGCGTGGAAGGGGGCTGCTGGCGGCTCGAGACCGACGATGGCCGAGGCTTCGAGTTGCACCGGGGGCAGGCGCCCCCTGAGGTCCTGGTCGACGGGGCCGTCGTCCGCCTGGTGGCCCGGCGGCGGGACGACCTGATGAGCCTCTGCCAGGTGGGGCCGATCCTCGAGGTGGTCCGCGTCGAGGCGGTCACGCCACCCGGCGGGCAGTGACGGCCCGCCGACCGCTGGCCGTCGTCACCGGGGCGTCGGGCGGGATCGGCTACGAGCTCGCCCGGCTCCTCGCCGCCGCGGACCACGATCTCGTCCTGGTGGCCCGATCCGCCGGCCGCTTGGACGCCGTGGCGACCGAGCTGGGCCGCTCGGGGGGCTCGGTTCGCCCGGTGGCCGCCGATCTGGCCCGGCCGGAGGGTGTGAGCCGCCTTCTCGACGCGCTCCCCGAGCGCGGCGCCCGGGTGGACGTCCTGGTCAACAATGCCGGCTTCGGTGCGGCGGGTCCGTTCGCGGCGCTCGAGCTCGAGGCGGCGCTGGAGATGATCCGGCTGAACGTCGAGGCGCTGACGCATCTCACCCGGGCGGTCCTTCCGGGCATGCTGTCCCGGCGGCGAGGTCGGATCCTGAACGTCGCCTCCACCGCGGCCTTCCAGCCGGGCCCGTACATGGCGGTGTACTACGCGACCAAGGCGTACGTCCTGTCGTTCTCGGAGGCGATTGCCGAGGAACTCCGGCAGAGCGGCGTCTCCGTGACCGCGCTCTGCCCCGGGCCGACCCTCACCGGCTTCCAGGCGCGCGCCGGGATCGACGCCGAGCGACTGGTGCGTGGGCGGGTAGCCCAGGACGCGGCGTCGGTGGCGCGGGCCGGTTTCGAGGGGATGATGGCCGGTCGCCGGGTCGTCGTCCCCGGCGCCCTCAACCGAATCCACGCCGCCGGCGTGCGCCTCCTGCCGCGCTCGTTCGTCACCACGCTCGCCGCCCTGCTCAACCGTGGCGCGAGGCGGTCGCCATGACGCCGGCATCGATGCGGCGCGCCACCCGCCGGACGCTCGGGATCCAGGCTGCCTACTACGCGGTGAGCGGCCTCTGGCCCTTGCTGAGCCTGGCCAGCTTCGAGGCGGTGACCGGCCCCAAGGTGGACGACTGGCTGGTGCGCATGGTGGGGCTCCTGGCGGTGGTGATCGGCCTCTCGCTGGCTCGGGCGGCCGCCGCCGGGAGACTCCTGCCCGAGACGCTCCTCCTGTCGGTAGGTGCCGCGGCCGCGTTCGCGGCGATCGACGTCCGGTACGCGTTGGGCGGCCGGATCTCCCCGATCTATCTCGCCGACGCCGTGGTCGAGGTGGCGTTCGCGGCCGTGGTGCTCGGGACGGCGCGGCGCCCGCACCGGGCCGCCCGCGGCTAGCGGGACGCCGGTACCCGGACCGCGGCGAGGAGCGCCGCCGGGCGGGGTCGGTCGCACGGCTTGCGGGAGTCGGGGCGCTGCGGGGTATGAGTTCGGAGCGCGGGTTCCCGTGAAGGAGCGCGTCAGGGGTCGATACCGTGGGCCATCCGTCATGCTTCGAGTCGTGGGGGAACTGAGGGGCTCGGGACGATCGCTGCCGGTGGCGGTCGGTGCCGCGGTGCTGCTCGCGGCCTGCGGCGACGACGCCGATCCGACCGGCCCGGGGCGTGCACCTGGGTTGGCGGCCATCGTGATGGCCGCGGGAACCGATCATTCCTGCCTCATCGCGGAGGACGGCGCGGCGTACTGCTGGGGCTGGGGCCGGCGGGGCCAGTTGGGGGGTGGCGACACGGCCGACGCGTCGAGACCGCGACGGGTGGACGGCGGGTCGGCCTTCGTCGCGATCAGCGCCGGCGGCGCTACCACGTGCGCCCTGACCCCGGTGGGCACCGCGTACTGCTGGGGGTCGAACCATCGGGGCGCGCTCGGTGCCGGGGTCAGCGCGCCGTTCAGCACCGTTCCCCTGCCGGTCGCCGGCGGATACGCGTTCGCCCAGGTAAGCCTCGGCGGCGGACACGCCTGCGGTACGACGGCCAACGGGATCGGGTACTGCTGGGGCGACGGCGCGGACGGCCGGCTGGGAACCGGCGACCGGGGGGATCGAGATGGCCCGGCCCCGGTGGCCGGTGGCATCAGGTTCCGCCACCTGTCCGCCGGCCTGTTCCACAGCTGCGGCCTCGCCACGAGCGGCGAGGCGTATTGCTGGGGCGCGAACCGGCAGGGTCAGCTCGGCACCGGCGACACGGCCGCCAGTGCCGTTCCCCGTCGGGTGGGCGGCGGGCTGAACTTCATTGCCATCGACGCCGGGAACTTCCACACCTGCGCGGTGGCCGCCGACAGCACCGCCTACTGTTGGGGCGCCAACCACACCGGCGAGCTGGGCGACGGCACCACCTCGCCCACCCCCCAGACGCTGCCCCGCCCGGTGAGTGGGAACCGACGCTTCGCCCGCATCGACGTCGGCAGCTACCACGCCTGCGGCGTCACCGCCGCCGGCGCGGCATGGTGCTGGGGCGTGAACACCTACGGCAAGCTCGGCGAGGGCACGGCGCTTCCAACCGCCGTGCCCCTGGCCGTGGAGGGAGGAATCACGTTCGACGCCGTCACGGCCGGGGGCAACCACAGCTGCGGTGTTTCCGTCGGGCGGCGGGCGTATTGCTGGGGCTGGAACGCCGTGGGCCAGCTGGGGGACGGCACGATCGAGACCCGACCGTCACCGGTGCCGGTGACCTCGCCGGCATCGGGCCCATGACACTCCGCCGCGCCGGGCGGCTCGGCCTCGCCGGCGCGGCCGGCGGTCGGCGTGTCGGGGTGGTGGGGCTCGACGATCCGGTCGAAGGGACGCCGGACCTGGGCCCCGCCGGCGACGGTGGTCGGGACGAGGTCACGATCTGGCTGGTTCAGGCTCCAGGGGTGGTGGACGCGATCACCCCCGAGGCGGCCCGACCGCCCGACCTGATCCTGGGCGGGCACACCCATGCGGGACAGGTCCGGGTTCCGCTCCTGCCGCCGGTCCGGCCGGTCGGGAGCGGACGGTTCGTGGCGGGGTGGTACCGCGACGCGGTCGCGCCGCTCTACCTCTCGCGGGGGGTCGGCACCAGCGGCGTCCCGTTCCGTTTCGGTGCGCCACCGGAGCTCCCCGTCTTCACCCTTCGACGCCGGTGATCGTGCGGGTCGATCCCGACCTCCCCCGCCGGTCTGGCGTGCTCCGGTCCCGCTTCCTACACTAGACCCACCGGGATCGACCGAGTCCCGGCGCTCCCGGTCCCCGAACGAGGACACCATGTAGCCATCGATCACGCACCTGCACGCAACCGCGTGGGGAGGATCGCCATGTCGTACCCTCGCCGCCTCCTGGGCCTCGCGCTGCTCCTGGGCGCCTGCCAGCCCGACCGGGCCGACCGCCGCGACGCCGGGGGCCAGGCCGATCGCGAGTCCGACCTCCAGCAGACCACCGCCGGCGCGACCTCGGTCGATGCCAAGCTCCGGAGCGCGATGAGCGCCGCGCCCCCCTCCATTGCCGCGAACGCCACCATCATGGACTGGCCGACGGAGAAAGGGGGGCAGCCGGTCCAGCTCCGGGCCGGCACCAACGGTTGGGTCTGCTTCCCCAGCACCCCCGCCCAGTCGGGCGGCGCCACGGGCGAGGACCCGATGTGCCTCGACAGCGCCTTCCAGCAGTGGGCCACGGCGTGGGCGAGCCGGACCAAGCCGAACGTCAGGCAAGTGGGTTTCGGCTACATGCTGCGTGGCGACCGCGGGGTGAGCAACACCGATCCGTACGCCGCCGAACCCACGGCCGACAACCAGTGGGTCAGGACCGGCCCGCACGTGATGATGATCTCCCCCGACATGCGACAGCTCGACAAGCTGCCGACCGATCCCAAGAACGGGGGGCCGTGGGTCATGTGGAAGGGCACGCCCTATGCCCACGCCATGATCCCGATCGAGTCGTCGGAGGGAACCGGGGAGTAGGTGGGAACGGGCACGGGGCGTGACCGAGGGGCGGCCCGCCCCTCGGTCAGGCCGCGCGCTCCCGGGTCGGCTCAGGGATTGGACGGCTCGGCGGCCTTCCAGTAGAAGGGGGGGCGGGTCCGCCGCACCGGCCACGCCTCGTCCAGCGTCTCCCCATCGTAGAGCACGCCGTTCTTCATCACCCATCGGATCGTCGTGCTCTGCCGGATGTCTTCCAGCGGGTTGCCGGCCAGGACGACCAGATCGGCGAGCTTCCCCTCCTCCAGGGAGCCGAGGTCGCGGTCGAGGCCGAGGGCCCGGGCCCCGTCGATGGTGGCCACCCGGAGGGCCTCCATCGGCGTCATGCCGCCCATCACCAGCCCCCAGAGCTCCCAGTGGGCGCCCAGTCCCTGGCGGTTGCCGTGGGAGCCGAGGCCGATCGCCCCGCCGGCCCGGAAGATCTTGGTCGCCTGCGACGCGATGTCGCGGAAGTGCCAATCGTAGTCGGGAAACATCTCCCGCCGCCGCGCCTGGGGGTCGAGCGCCCGCCAGGGCGTGAACCGGCGGAGCTTGGCGTCGCGCCACACCTCGCCATTCTGGTAGAAGTACTGCTCCGCCGTCGGCCCGGCGTATCCGACGATCAGGGTGGGGGTGTAGACCGTGCCCTGGGTCCGGAGGAGCTGCACCACGTCGTTCATCAGCGGGACGGTCGGGATGGAGTGCTCGAGACCGCTGTGCCCGTCCATGATCATGTTGAGGTCGCGGCGGAATTCCCCGCCGCCCTCCGGGGTGACGAGCAGGCCCTCCGCGCGGGCCGCCTCGACCACCCATTGACGCTGGCGCCGGGTGACCTGCTGGTACTGCTTGACCGCGATGGCGCCGTAGCGCTTGAGCCGGCGCACCGCCCTCAGGGCGTCGGCGTAGCTCTTGAGCTTCTCGCAGCACGACGCGTCGGCGCCGTAGATCACGTCGCCGGTGGAGTAGATCCGCGGCCCCACCACCAGCCCCGCCTCGTTCAGCTCGGCCAGCGAGAACACCTTGAGACTCGGCGCCGACACGTCGTGCGCCGTGGTGACCCCGTAGGCCAGGTTCACCTCGTGCTGCCAGACCCGCTGGGGAATGACGTCGAGCGCCACGTCGTTGAGATGGGCGTGGACGTCGACCAGCCCGGGGATGATCGTCATGCCGGCGAGGTCGATCCGGGTGGCGTCGGCCGGGATGGGCACCGAGCCGCTGGGCCCCGCGGCGACGATCCGGTTCTCTCGCACCACCAGGTCGCCCCGCTCGAGCACCCGGTCGCCCTGCATCGTGACGAGCCGGGCGCCGAGCAGCGCCAGCGTCCCGCGCGGCCGGGCGCGCGGCACCCGGAGCGGGATGGGGAACGAGTCGGCCGCGGGGGCGCCGACCCCCTGGCGGTAGAACCAGTTGGTGAACCCCCAGGTGACGGTGTCGGGGCCGGCCCACCCGACGTACAGCCCTCCCTCGGTGGTGAGACGCCTCACCGGCACCGGGTTCTGGGCGGCGTCGACCTTGACTTCGACCAGCTTGCCGATCGCCGGGAAGGGCGTGACCCAGACGTTCTCCCGCTCCACGAAGGCGAGCCGGCTCCCGTCGGGCGAGATGGCCACGTCGTCGGCCCACTGGAAGCGCAGGTGGGCCCGCCGGTCGGCGCCGTCGAGTCGAACGGACAGGAGGTCGGTCTTCTTGAAGTCCTGGTCCTCGAGATAGAAGATGCGTTGCTCGTTGGCGGAGAAGAACGGGCGCGCCACCTGCCGGCGGGTGCCGCGCGGCTTGGTGGTCACCACGTAGTGCGTGGCGCCGCCGTCGGCGTCGATCCAGCGGATCTCCTCCCAGGTCTCCTGGCTCAGGTCCTCGCCCCGCTGCTCGGCGCCCGAGCCCATGATGAACACGAGCCTGGCGCCGCTCCGCGACCAGCTCGGGTTGAGGTACTGGCCGCTCTTGGTGGTGAGCCGCACCGGGGCGCTCGGCCCGCGTCGGGCGACGTTCACCTTCCAGATGTGGCCCCCCTCCCGATCCGACCAGGTCGTGTAGGCCACCCAACGACCGTCCGGCGACCAGGCCGGCGAGAACTCGAAACGGCTGGTGTCGCCGGTGAGGCGGCGCGCCGGACCGTCGGGCAGGTCCATGATCCAGTTGCGCCCCACGGCGTGGAAAACGAGTCGCTTGCCGTCGGGCGAGAGCTGGGGCCAGCGGATGAGCCGCGGCTGGAAGGCGGCGGCGGTGTCGACCCGCCGGGCGACGGTCACCCGGCCGCTCAGCGTCTGCTCCACCGCGGCACGGAAGGGGATGGGGCGCCGCGCGCCGGTGGCGGCATCGACGCGCCAGAGCCGGCCGCGGGTATAGAGCACGATGGCGCGGCCGTCCGGGGTCCAGTCGTAGCCCGGCAGCAGGTCGTTGAAGGCGAACCCCTCCTGCTCGTCCCGCTGGATCGAATCGGCCAGCACCCGCTCGGCGCCGCTCTCGAGATCGCGGAGCCAGAGGGCGGTGCGGCCGTTGATCCGGCGACCGAAGGCGAGCCGCTTGCCGTCGGGCGAGACCGCCGGCCGGAAGGCCCCGCCGTAGCCGGAGGTGAGGGGCGTCACCTCGCCGGTCCGCCGATCGTAGCGCCGGACCTGCCAGAGTCCGTCGCGGGTGCTCGCGCCGTACTGGTAGCGCCCGGGGCGGGTGGCGAAGTAGATGTGGTGCCCGTCCGGCGACGGGGCCGGTCCCGCGCTGGACCAGACCGAGTCCTTGGAGACGAGCTGCATGCCCGCGCCGCCGTCGACGTGGTACATCCACAGCTCGTAGGGGCCCAGGGTGGTGGCCATGTCCGCGGTGAGGCGCTTGCGGGCGACGAGATAGCGGCCGTCGGGGGTCCAGTCGGGCGAGCCGAGGATCGTCTCGGTCTCGTTGGTGACCGCCTTCGGGTCGGCGCCGTCCGGGGCCACGGTCCAGATGTTGTCGCTCCCGCCCCGGTCGGAGATGAAGGCGATCCGCTTGCCGTCGGGGCTCCATCGCGGCTCGGCGTCGTAGGCCGGGCCATGGGTGATGCGGCGCGCCTCGCCCCCGTCGATGGGGAGGAGGTAGAGATCGCCGAGGAGGTCGAAGACGATCGTCCGGCCGTCGGGCGAGACGTCGACCGAGATCCAGGTCCCCTCGTCGGTGGTGAAGGCGAGCCTCACCGGGGTGCCGCGGACCCGGGTGACGTCCCACGGCGCGGCGGTGGAGTCGGCGGCCTTGGCGAGCGAGTCCAGGGGCGCCTGCCGGGCCCTGGTCGAGTCCTGCGCCGCGAGCGTCGCGGGAATCAGGGTGGCGAGGGCGCAGAACAGCGGACGGCGGACGAGCGGATTGCGCATGGGTGGGTGTCGGGCTGTGATCGTCCCGGGGGCGCGCTGGGGCGAGCGTCCCGTCGCGGGCGATCGGGGAACGGTCGGGGGTGGCAGGTCGCGCGGAATCTCGGAGCCGCCCGGTGCCAAGTCAAGCGGAGCCCGCACGGACGGGCGGGGGCTAGGCGGCGCCGGCCAGGTTGTAGAGCGCGCGCCAGGCGCGGAAGACCTCGGCGTAGTCCCGGTGAGTGTACGTCACGGTGCGCGGGCCGGTGCGGATCGAGCCGGGCACCAACTCGGCCATGTCGGCCTCGACCGTCTTGGAGAAGTCGACCTCGACGGTGATGGGGGACGAGACCACGAACGGCACCCCTCGGCGGCCGAGCGCCCGGGTGGCGGCCGCCCGGATCCGGTCGCGCGCCACCGAGGGGGCGATGCTGCGGGCGGCGTGGCGGCTCACCGCCTCCTTCACCACCACGGTGTGGACCCCCTCGCCGAGCAGCTCGCGCGCCTCCGCGGCGAGGGCGGCATCACCACTCACGAGCACCACCGGCACCCCGTAGTAGCCCGCGAGCGCGGCGTTGATCCCCAGCTCCCCGACCGGGCGGCCGTTGAGGCGGACCTCCTGCACCCGATCGGCGTAGGTGTGGTCCAGGATCCCGTTCCGGGTGCCGGCCCGGGCGTGATACCCGATGAAGAAGGCGGCATCGAACCCCTGCTCGACCCCCTCCATCATCGAGCGCGGCTTGGGCACCCCGCTGATGAGCTCGGCGGCCGGATGCAGCTCCTCCGCGAGGAGGTTCCGCATGTTCCAGTGGCTGTCGTTCACCACCACCGCCGTGGCGTTGGCCGCCAGGGCCCCTTCGATGGCGGCGTTGGCTTCGGCGGTCATGAGGCGCCGGAAGCGCTGGTACTCGCCGGCGTGCTGGGGGTCGACGGGATCGGTCTGGCTCTCATGCACCACGCCAGCGATCCCCTCCATGTCCACCGAGATGTAGACGCGCATGGGTCGGGAAGGTCGGGACCGGGAGAATATAAAACGACGCGACCCTCCCCGGGTTGCCCCGGAGAGGGTCGGCGGGCCGCCTCACGAGCGGCCGGCGCGAGGCCGGGCCCGGCGCGGCGATCCGGCTAGAGGGGACGGCGCCCCTGGATCACCCGGATCAGCACCACCACCACGGCGAGGACCAGCAACACATGGATGAACCCGCCCAGGGTGTAGGAGCTGACCATGCCCAGCACCCACAGCACCACGAGGATGACGAAGATGGTCCACAGCATCGTGAACTCCTTGGTCCGAGTCTCGCCGAGGTCATGGGGTGCCTCGGACGAATCATGTGAGGCGCCTTCGCTGCCGGGCGAACGGCCCACGCGCGGCAGGTGGCCGGACTCGTTCCCGCGATCCGGCCGACCTAGATGTAGTACCAGGCGCCCGGGGGAGCGTTCCAGCCGCGCGCCCCGGAGCTCGGCCCGCACGCCCGGGCCGCGGAGCACGAGCCGGCCGTCCCGCATCTCGACGCTCGGCGCCGCCGGGCCTGCGGTGACCGCGGCCCGCCGGATTCCCCGTCCCATCGGCTCCGGTCCAGGCCGACGCCGAGCGCCGCGCGGTCGGCGACGTCCAATGCGCCCGCCGCGCCGGTCCAATTGGCCTGCTCCCGCATCGCGGTCGGCGGGAAGCGGCGACCGGCTGCCGGCGCCGTCCCCAGGGCCGATGGGTCGACATGTCCGGCGGGCCCCCCGCCGGGATCGTTAGGCGCCGGTGGCGCGCGGCGGAGCGCCTCGTGCTCCAGAATCCGGAGCTCCATCCGTGCCGGATCGGTGGCCGGAGCGGCGAGGAGATCGAGCTCCTTCGGCGCCCACCCCGGGTGGGAGGCGTGCCGGGGGAGGTGGAAGGCCTCGCGCAGTAGCCCGGCCGCGAGGGGCTCGGCGCGCGGTGCGCGGACCGTATGGGCCGGGTACGCGGCCGTGAGCCGGCCGGCGATCGGCGTGGGCGCATCGGCGCGGGGTGCGGGATGAGCTGGGCCCGGCGCCCGGCGGTTCGACCCTCGGGCGCGCTAGGGGTTGGGGATGGGGGCTTCCTCGGACTTTCGCTTGATGGCTTCCACCGCCTCCTTGCGGATCAGTCCGCTGAACGGCTCGATCAGCAGCCAGTACTGCCGAAACTTCCGTCGGCTGGATTCGTCGAGACACTGGACCCGGGTCTCGGTCGCGAGGCGGGAGACGGCGGGCGCGCCGGGGGCCACGGTGAAATTCCAGACCGCCTTGGCGTATCCCGGCGTGTCGAACCGCCGGAACCCGTCGGCGTCGAGCCGCTGGATGTCACCGGTCGGGCGCCAGAACTTCCCCACGACGCCAAGGAGGAGCTCGCGATTGGGACGCTCGCCCAGCAGGATGAACCCGTTCTCGAGCAGTCCCTCGAGGGTGAGGCCGAGTCCCCGCCCCCGCCGGCCGCGGGCGTCCAGCAGGGCGGGGAGGCCCCGGAGCAGGAAGAGCCAACGGGTGATCAGCGAGCCGCGCAGGTCCAGGGACCGGACCGCGCCGAACACGCGCTCCACCGGTGCCCGTACGTCCACCTCGTGACGCTCGGTCACGTCGTAGGAGGGCAGGAACTCGTCGATCAGCTGGGACTCGGGGGTCGTGGCGGTCACGAGGCGCCGTCCGCGCGGGGTTCGGGTCGTGTGTGCGCTGCCGCACACTCGACCTAATACACCTTACCACCCAGGGGGACGGCGCGTTCCACGCCGAGCAGGACCACCCGTCCCTCCGGATCCGGGACCCCCAGGACGAGCACCTCGGATGCGAAGCCGGCGATTATCCTGGTGCCGAGATTCACCGCCGCCACGACGGTTCGGCCGACCAGGTCCTCCGGCCGATAGAGCTCCGTCAGTTGGGCGCTCGAGGTCTTGATGCCGAGTTCCCCGAAATCGATCCATAACTTGTAGGCCGGCTTCCGGGCCTTGGCGTTGGGCTCCGCGCGGGTGATCCGCCCGACCCTGAGGTCGAGGAGGGCAAACGCTTCGAGAGGGGTCATGGCAGGTTTGGGGCCAATCGTGGAAGGAAGGAGAGGACCGTTACCCGCGCCGGCGCCTCGAGCCGGGATCGCGGCCGCCGCGTGCGGGGGTCGCGCCCGCACGGCGATCGTGCGTCGTGGCCGCCGCTTGGCGGCGCATGCTCCTATGACGGAGAGTGATCAATGCACCGACACTTGGCAGTTCCACGTTCATCGGTGGTGCTCGCGCTGGTTGGTTGGCTCGGTGTCGCCTCGCCGGCCGTACGGCCCGGCGCGGCCCAGCAGGCGGCGCCGCCCACCCCCGCGGCCAACCCGGCCGACGTCGGGTCGGTGGATGCCATCATCACGGCGCTCTACGACGTGATCTCCGGCCCCGCCGGTCCCCGGGACTGGAATCGGTTCCGGTCGCTCTTCGTCCCGGGTGCCCGGCTCATCCCGGTGGTGCCGCGGAAGGACGGCGGGTTCTCGGCCCGGGTGCTGGGCGTCGAAGATTATATAGGTCAGGCCGGGAGCTACTTCAACGCCAACGGTTTCTTCGAGCGGGAGGTGGCCCGCCGCACCGAGCGCTACGGCCAGTTGGTGCACGCGTTCAGCACCTACGAGTCCCGGCACGCCAGGGACGACGCCCGGCCATTCACCCGGGGCATCAACAGCATCCAGCTGCTGGATGACGGCCAGCGTTGGTGGGTGGTGACGATCATGTGGGACGCGGAGCGGCCCGGGAACCCGGTGCCGGAGGAGTACCTGCAGTCGGGCCGCTGATCTCGCCGGCCCGCCGCTCGGGGTCAGGCGATCGCGCGCTTCCGGCGGGTGACCTCGCCGATGACCGCGGCCAGGCGTTGGTGGGTGACCGCCAGGTTGAGGGGCTTGAGGATGTAGTCCCTCACGCCGAGCTGGAGGAGCTCCACCACCACCTCCCGGTCGCACACCGCGGTGACCGCCACGACGGCGACGTCGCCGAGGCGCGCGTCGGAACGGATGGTCCGGACCACCGCGCGGCCGTCCATGCCGGGCATCTGGATGTCGCAGAGCACGAGGTCGGGTGCCCGCTCGGCCATCGCGGCGAGCGCCTCCTCGCCGTTCATCGCTTCGTCGATCCGCCCGAGCCGGAAGTGGCTGAGGAGCCGGGCGAGCAGGACCCGCATCATGGGGTCGTCGTCGACCACGAGCGCGTGCAGGCTCGGCGCGTCCATGGTGCGGCTCGGGCGGAGGGCCACGTCCCCGGTCGGTCAGCGGGGGCGGGGTCAGGCGCCGGACGCCGTGGCTGCGGCGCCCCGCCCCATGCCGAACGCGGCGTCCGCGAGCGCCTGTCGCGCGGCGACATCGCGGGTCGTGGCATCGGGATTGTAGGCGCGCTCGGCCCGGTCCGCCGGCTCGCCCACCGGTCCGGGGACGGCAGCGTCCCGGAGCCCGAACGTCTGGTCGAAGAGATCGGCCACCGTCGCGATGCGGCGCTCGACATCCTGCAGGAGGTCGGCCACGCCCCGGAGCTGCTGGGAGGTGATGTCCTGGAACTGCAGGTGGTTGAAAACCCCGTCGATCTCGCCCCGGAGCGCCGCCACCGCGGTCTGGGCCTCCGCCCCGCCGCCCGCCTGGAGTTGGTCCAGCAGCGCCACCGTGCGATCGAGCGCGGCAATGATCTCGAGGGTGGCCGACTCGGTCGTCGACGAGACCTCCGAGAGTCGCACGTGCCCGTCCCGCAGCCGCTCGATCGCCTGGGCCTGGATCGCCTCGCGGGTCAGCCGGATGCCGGTCAGTGCGGCGCTGATCTCGTTGTAGACGCGGAGGAGGATGCGCGGCAACTCGGCCAGCGCCGGGCGCCGGTGCAGCGCCGTGAGGATCTGGTCGACCCGGCTTCCCGGATCCCAGTGGCGCTGGGTCTGGAGCTCGACCATCAGGTCGTTCAGGAGACCGAGAGTGGTCTCCAGCTCGGCCACCAGGGAGCTCGTGGGCTTGGGCTGCATCGTCCGCTCCGGCAGGGGATCACGCCGACCCGGAGGCGAGCGAGACCACCTGGTCGATTTTTTCCTTCAGGACCTGGGGGGTGAACGGCTTGAGGATGTAACTGTTCACGCCCGCCTCCACCGCCTGCAGGATGTCCTCCTTGGTGCCCCGGGTGGTGACCATGAGGATCGGGACCTTGGCGGTCTGGGGATTGGCCCGGAGCCGCCTGACCAGCTCGAGCCCACCCATCACGGGCATGTTCCAGTCGGTGATCACCAGCTCGATCGTGCCGTCGCACTTGGCGAGGGCGTCCTGCCCGTCGACCGCCTCGACGAGGTTGGTGTACCCGATGCCGTGGAGGGCGTTGGCCACGATGCGGCGCATCGTGGCCGAGTCGTCGACGATCAAGCATTTCATCGGCGGGTCACTCCGAAGGCGGAAGCTCGAGATCGGGACCCAGACGGCGCGCGATCGCCTCACGCACCTCGGGCGTGTCGTAGAAGCCGCTGGCGAGCCGGTCGAGGATCTCCCGCAACCGGGCCGACGGGAGGCGCTCGGCCGAGCCGGCACCGTCGGCCGGGTCAGCTCCGGAGACGCGACCCGCCAGGGCGCGCGCCGTCTCGGAGAGCTCCACGGCATCGTGCGCCGCTCCCGGCGCCGCCGACGCCGGGGCGTCGGGGCGGTCGACCGCCCGCGCCGGGGGCCGGGCCGCTCCTTGGGGCTTGGGAGCGTTGGGGGGAACGGCCTGTGGGTTGATCGGATCGACGGACATCGGGGGCTCTCCGTGGATGGCCGGCATGCACCCAGTATCGGTGCGTCCGCTCGCGAAGTTGAGTGGCTCGTGGCCGGAACGCCGCCGCCACTCAGGACGACCCTGTCGTCCCGGGATCGGCGAAAGTTAGCTCCCGCAGGCGTTCCGGGGAGAGTTGGAGCTCGCCACGCGGTTCGCCCCCGGCGGCAGCCATCGCCCGTGCCTGGCTTGAGAGCTCGACCTGGTCCCTCCCGCCCGACATCCCGGCGTCCCCGTGGGGCGCCTCCCCGGGGACGGCCGCCGGCGGATGGGCCGCCGGCACCGGCGGCGGGGCGGCCCGGGACCTGATGGGATCGACTGTCATGGCCCGCGTCCTCGGCCCGTTCCGACTTCTTGCTGGCGAGTATCGGCCGACGGGACAAGAACTTGAGCCCTGGCGCTGGTGATCGGGATCACGCCCGACGGCTGGTCGCCGGGGTGGGGGATCAGCCTCGGGTGTCGAGGAGCAGGGGAGGCATGGTGCGGCCGACCGGGGTGGGATGGTCCGCCGATGCCCGGAGCTCGGGCAAGATCGCCTGCTGCCGTTGGATCAGCCGTTCGACCACGGTCTGGATCCGGTCATGGAGGCCGAGGCAGGACGCCACCAGGGCGTCGAGGTCGCCACGGAGCGCGGGTCGGACGGGGGCTCGGACCGGGAGTCGGTCGGTCAGGCGGCCGAAGCGGGCCAGCGTTTCGTCCAGCTCGTCCAGCAGTCCAGCGAGGTCCGGGAGCCGGCTTCCCCCCCGCGCCAGGTCGTCGAGGGCGTCGACCAGGGAGTGACAGCGCGCGAGGGCCTCGCGCTGGTCGGCGAGCACGCCCGGCGCGTCCCCGCCGTCGGGCGGCACCGGGTCGCTCACGGGGCGCTCGCCGCGGGCTGTGCCTCCAGCTCGTCCGCAGCCCGGGACCAGGCCTCGTGCAGCTCGCGGACCATCGCGATCACCCGGTCGAGGCGGTGAGCGTCGCGCCGGGCCTGGATCTCCAACAGCTCGACCATCATCCAGCCGTAGATTCGCTGCAGCCGCGCGGCGAGCTCCCCGCCGGCCTCGAGGTCGAGGCTGGCCAGCAGCTCGTTCAGGACGTCCTGGGCCTTGAGGATCCGATGGGTGCGGGCGCTGACGTCGCCATCGAGCAGGGCGCGGGCCTGCGCCAGGTTGGCGTGGAGCGCCGAGTAGAGGAACACCACCAGGCGCTCGCGCGACATGGTCAGGACCTCGAGCTCCTGGTACTTCGAGAGCGGGGATGCGCCCATGAGCCACTCCGTCCGGATGCGGGAGAGGGTGCTGCGACCACCCCTACTATCGGCACGCCCCCACCCGGCCTGGAGCCGGACGGGGGAGCCAGCGAGCCGCGCGTCCCGCCGCAGCGATCACTTCCCGGTCGTTTGCTGGGTGAGGGCGCCGAGCGCGGCCAGCACCCCGCGGGACTGGCTCTGCAGTCGGGAGAGCGTCACCTCCATGTCGGCGAACTGCTTGAGGAGCGTGGCCCGCCGGACCTCGAGCCGGGCCTCCAGCTCGTCGGCCCGGCGGTCGAGGCCGGCCGCCCGGGCCTCGATGGCGGCCTGCTTGGCGTCGAGGGTGCCGGTGGACGCGGCCAGCCAGCGTTCCAGCACCCGTTCGATCTGGGCGCCCGCGCCGACCGTGACGGTCACCGAGCCGAGGGGGCCGGTGGCCGTGCCAGCATACGACAGGGTGAGCCCGTCCACCGCCGTGCCGGCGGCGCCGACGAGGGTGCGGCCCCTTCCGGTTGCGGCGTTCCCGCCGATCGTGCCGGCGACGTCGGTGCCCCGGGTGGTCCCCGCGGGGAGGCCGAGCTGGCCGGTGCCGTCGGCTCCGCCGGCGGCGTAGGCGACCGTGAACCCGGCGGTGCTGCCGTAATCGTTGGCCGTGATCCGGATCTCGTTCCCCACGGCGCTGGCGGTCAGGGGCATGGTGCCCCGGCCGGGCGCGACCACGGTGGTAGCCCCGAAGTCGAGGGTGCCGCCGTTCTGGTTCTGGGCGGTGAGCGTGAGGGCCAGGGACGAGGCCCGGGCGGCGGTGTCCTCCACCACGATCGTCCCGTTCTCGACCCGCACCGTGGCGCCGGTCCCGTAGGCCGCCTGGATGGCACCGACCAGGTCGCCGATGGTTTGGGTGGTCGGGTCGTCGATGCGGAACGTGCCGCCGAACGTGCTGCCGTCGGGGCGGACGCCGCCGTACGAGATGCTCTCGCCGTTGTGGACCGTGACGGCGCCGCCGCCGGCCAGGCGGAGCTCGGCAAACGTCGTGGCCCCGGTCATGGGCACGGTGCCGCCCGGGTCGCCGTAGAGCGGATTGGCGGTGGCGAGCTTCCGCTTGGTGGCCGCCGCGAAGGCGGTGTTGAGCGCCGAGACGATCTGCGCCGTGGTCATCCCGGCGGCGAGGGTGACGTCGGACTGGGTGCCCGTGGCGAGGTCGGTGACGGTGAGCGTGTCGGGGGTGCCGTCGTCGGCGTAGGTACCGGAGAACCCGGCGCCGGTGGCCGCGGCCTGGGTGGCCGCCTGGGTGACCACGATCTCGTAAGTGCCGGGGGCGGTGGCGGCCGAGGAGGCGAGGTACGTGACGCGGCTGTCCGTCACGCTCCCCCGTTGGCTGAACAGGGTCCGGAGGTCCTGCAGCCGCCCGCCGAACGCGGCGTCGAACTTGGCGGTATCGAGCGAGAGTTTCCCGTCCTGGCCCAGGCTCAGGCCGGCCATGGCGGCGGTGGAGAGGTCGGACGCGGCCCCGACCACCGCGGTGAGGAGCGTCCGGGGCAGCGTGGTGGCCGCCACCCGCAGCAGGCTGTCGTTGTAGAGCGGGGGGCGGGCGTCGCCCTCCTCGGGTGGCGTCCCCTGCTTCCGGATGAAGCTGACCACCGCGTTGTACGCCTCGACGAAGGCCTTCATGGCCGAGCGGGCGCTGTCGACGTGCCGCGCCACGACCACTTCGGTCACCGCCCCCGGCTCCTCGGCGGTCAGCGTGAGCGTGACGCCTTCGATCGCATCGGTGACCGTGTTGCTCGACCGGGTGAGCCCGACGCCGTCGATCTCGAACGCGGCGTCGGCGCCGGCCACCAACACTGCCTCGCTGCGGATGACGCCGGCGCCGTCCACCAACTCCAGCGCCTGGAGGGGGGCGCCGCCCCCGTCGACCAGGGTCATGCCGGCGGCGCCGGTCGCGTCGCTCGTGAGGACGAGCCGGTGGTCGCCGGGGCCGACCGAGAGGATCGAGGCGGAGACCTTGCTTGCCGCGGCGCCGGTGTTGGCGGCATTGAGCTTGTCCCGGAGGCTCACCAGCGTGTCGTTGGCATCGACCGCCACGGTCGCGTCGTTGATCGTGAAGCTTCCCGAGAGGCCGAGGGGGGTGGTGGCGCTGGCGAAGCTCTTGGTGCCGAGCTTCTGCGCCCGCGCGAGCGCGGTCACCTCGACCCGGTAGGTCCCGGGCGCCGCCGCGGTCCCGGCACTGGCGGCGACGACCGCCTTGGCGCCGCTGACGGCGGTGGTGGTGGTGGCGAGGGCGTCGAAGGCGGAGCCATCGCGGATCTTGCGGGCCGCCGAGCGCAGGGTATCGAGCAGGTTCCGGAACTCGGCGAGCGCCCCGAGCTGGCCGTCGTACCGGTCCGCCTGGGCGCGGAGCCGCCGGGCCGGGGCCCCTTCGGCGGCGATGATCTGGTCCACCAGGTCCCGGTATTGGATGCCGCTGATGATACCCGAGATCGAGGCGAGCGGCGAGGTCACGACGTCCTCCCGTGAAGGGGTGGGCCAGGCAACACCCCGGGGGCCGGCGCGCCGGCCCCCGGGGCGTGCGTCCGCTCCGCGCCGATCAGCCGCGGAGCAGGGAGAGGATCTGCTGCGGGGCCGCGTTCGCCTGCGCCAGCATGGCGGTGCCGGCCTGCTGCAGGATCTGGTTCTTGGTGAAGACGGTCATTTCGTACGCCATGTCGGCGTCGCGGATCACCGACTCCGCCGCCGAGGCGTTCTGGATCATCGTCGCCACGGCCGAGGAGGCGTAATCCATCCGGTTCATCGCCGCGCCGAGGTCGCCGATCGCGGTGTTCACCTTGCCGATCGCGGTGTCGATCGCCGCGAGGGCCGTCTGGGCCGAGCTCTGGCTGTTCAGGTTGGTGCCGGAGACGCCCAGCGTCGAGGTGCGCACGTCGACCGCGGAGAGCGACACCAGGTCGCCGGTGCCGAGGCTGTACTGCCCGCTCGAGCTCACCATGAAGTCGGCGGTCGAGGTCGCGCCCAGCGTGATGTTGGTGCCGTTCAGCGCGGAGGCGTCGAGGTTCGCGTTGCCGACGACGGTGATCCCGAACTTCGAGAAGTTGAGGTGCGAGCCGGTGGAGAGGCCGGTGATGATCTGGGTGCCGGTCGCCGCCGTGAGCGTGGCGCTGGAGGAGTCGGAGGCGATGGTGTAGCTCCCCGCCGCCGCGGCGTTGGTCGTGATCCCGGTGACGTTGCTGGCGGCCAGCGCGGTGCTCGACGTGTTGACCGTGACGCCGAAGCTGCCGTTGAGCAGCGTCTTCCCCTGGTACTGCGTGGTGTTCACGATCCGGTCGATCTCGGCCAGCAGCTTCTGGTACTCCGCGTCCAGCTTGCCCGCCTCGTTGCCGATGCTCGCCGAGTTGGCCTGGGTGGCCAGCTCCTTCATCCGGTCGAGGATCTGGCTGATGGTGCCGATCGCGCCGTCCGCGATCTGGAGCATCGCGGTGCCCTGGGCGGCGTTCCGCGACGCCGCCTGGAGCGAGCGGACGTCGGAACGGAGCTTGTTGGCGATGGCGAGGCCCGCCGCGTCGTCCGCTGCCCGGTTGATCCGGAAGCCGCTGGAGAGCTTCTGGATGCTCTTCTCCAGTCCCTGGCTGGTGACGCTCAGGTTCCGGTAGGCGTTGTTGGCCGCGACGTTGGTCTGAATGCGCGACATACGGGTGAACTCCTCCTGGATGCGCCTCCGGGACGTCCCTGTCCCGGCCCTGCGGGGTGATGGTCCCCTGTGACCATCTGGCCCTTGTTATCGGGCGCACCGAGCGGGACTTGAGCCCCGGTGCGGTCGACTCCGGCCGGCGGAGCTTGCCGCACCGGCAGGAAGACTCGGCCGGGTGGGAGCGCCGGCGGTCCCTGGGGCGACGCGCTAACACGCGGCGGGACGCGGGGATCCCGGCGGACGGCCGGAGGGTATGGCGCTTGCATCCGCCGCGGGCATGTCTTCTCGCACACGGCGGACGCCCCCTGGCGCGTCCGGCGCCGGCATCGACGCGCGCCTGGCGGAGGCGGTCCGACTGCACCAGGCGGGCCGCCTCGCGGACGCCGAGGCCGGCTATCGAGCCGTCCTCCGGCACCAGCCCCGGCACCCCGATGCGCTCCACCTCCTCGGCCTGGCGGCCTACCACCGCGGCGACTCGGCCACGGCGGTCGATCTGATCCGCCAGGCGCTCGAGCGACGACCCCGGTTCGCGGCGGCGGAGACCAATCTCGGCAACGCCCTGCTCGCCCTGGGACGCGCCGCCGAGGCGTGCGAGGCGCACCGGCGGGCGCTGGCACTCGAGCCCGGCGATCCGATGGTGCTCCACAACCTCGGCAACGCCTGCCTTCACCTCGGTGATCTCGCCGGCGCGGAGCAGGCCTTCCGCGCCGCGCTCGAGCGGCTGCCGGGGCACCCGCTGATCCGGCTGGGCCTCGCGCGGGTGCTCGCCGCCGCCG
>DATLZT010000039.1:0-3087 GCA_035573835.1 Gemmatimonadales bacterium | reverse complement strand
GGGGTTCCGGCGGAGGCGCTGGGCGACCTCGAACCCGTCGATCTTCGGCATCATCACGTCGAGCAGCCGGCCGCCGCGCCGTCGGACGCGGCGGCCCCGGCGGCCGCGCCCCCCGCCCGGGGCGAGCTGCCGTACTTCACCCTGGCCGAGGTGGAGGACGTGCTCCGGATCATCCAGAGCCTCGATCCGCCCGGGATCGGCGCCCGGGACCTGCGGGAGTGCCTCCTCCTCCAGCTCAAGGAGCTGGGCGACACCGACTCGCTCACCTTCCGGTTGGTCTCGGAGGCGTTCCCGGACCTCATCGCCCACCGCTGGAACGAGCTGGCCAAGCGGTTCGGCGTCGCGCCGTCCGAGGTCCAGGCGGCGGCCGACCGGCTGGCGCGGCTCGATCCCAAGCCGGGGCTCAAGTACGCGGCGCGGGACGACGGCTACGTGATCCCCGACTTGATCGTGGAGAAGATCGACGGCCGGTACCAGGTGTTCCTCAACGACACCGGGATGCCCCGGCTCCGGCTGAGCCGGGCGTACCAGGACATCGCCCGGGACAAGAAGAAGCTCACCCCCGAGAACCGCGAGTTCATCGCCCAGAAGCTCAACAGCGCCAACTGGATGATCCAGGCGATCGAGCAGCGGCGGCAGACGATGCTCAAGGTGATGAACTTCATCGTGGACCGGCAGCGGGAGTTCTTCGAGAAGGGGATCGAGTACCTGAAGCCGCTCACCCTCCGCGAGGTGGCGGAGGTGATCAACATGCACGAGTCCACGGTGAGCCGGGTGACGAACGAGAAGTACGTCCAGACCCCGCGAGGCGTGCTCCCGCTCAAGTTCTTCTTCTCGAGCGCCCTCTCGACCGCCTCGGGGGAGGACGCGAGCGCCCGCTCGATCCGGGCCAAGCTGCAGAAGATGGTGGCGGAGGAGAATCCCGCCAACCCGCTCACCGACCAGCAGATCGTGCACCTCTTCCAGGAGCAGGGCATCCAGATCGCGCGCCGCACGGTGGCCAAGTACCGGGACCAGCTCGGCATCCTGCCGGCGCGGATGCGGAAGCGGGTATGACCTCGACCCTGACCCGGAGCGACGCGCCGGCGCTCGCGCCGCCGGTGGACGTGAGCGTCCTGGTGCCGGCCAAGGACGAGGCGGCGAACCTGCCCGAGTTCGTCCGGCTCTGCGACGAGTCCCTGGGACGGGCGGGCTTCGGCTTCGAGGTCGTGATCGTCGACGACGGCTCGCGGGACGGGAGCGCCGAGGTCCTCCGGGAGCTCCAGGGCCGCTACCCGTTCCTCCGGGTGGTCACCCACCGCCGCCAGCGCGGCATCGCCGACGCCCTCCGGTCCGCCGGCGAGGTGGCCGCGGGCGACGTGCTCGTGTTCTATCCCGCCGATCTCCAGTACCTGCCGGAGGACATCCCCTCGCTGGTGGAGCCGATCCTCCGGGGGGAGGCCGACATCGTCACCGGCACCAAGCAGGGGAAATACGAGAAGGCGTTCGTCTCCGGAGTCTACAACCGGCTCTGCCGCCGGCTCTTCGGCGTGCAGGCCACCGACCTCAACTCCGTGAAGGCGTGGCGCCGCGAGGTGATGCAGGGCGTCCCCTTCCGGCCGGACTGGCACCGGTACATGGTGGTGATCGCCGCGGCGGACGGGTTCCGCCTGACGAGCCGCCCGGTGCCGCTCTATCCCCGGCGCGCCGGCGTCTCCAAGTTCAACTGGCGCCGGATCCCGGTCGGCGTGCTCGACCTGGTATCGGTCTGGTTCTGGCTCCGGTTCGGGCGCAAGCCGATGCTGTTCTTCGGCCTGGCTGGCGCCTTCCTGTTCCTGGTGGGCCTCCTCGCCGGGCTGGTGGCGCTGGGGCTGCGGTTCGGCTACGGCATCGGCTTCCGGCCACTGCTCAACCTGGTGGAGACGATGGTGATCAGCGGCATCGTGCTCTTCGGGTTCGGGTTCCTGGGCGAGATGATCGCCGGCCTCCGCGAGGAGCTGCGGGAGGAGCGGCGCCGGGCCCGCTGACCGCCCGGCGGGAAGCGCACGGCGCGCCGGTTGTTCCCGGGAACCCCCACCGTCTACCTTTCCCTCCGCCAACGCCCCGGGCCAGGGCCGGCAGCTGGACGGGGCCGCCTCCGGATCCACGCGAGGACCACGGGCTGCGCGTCGTCTTCCTGACCCATAACTTTCCCCGCTTCCCGGGTGATGTCCCGGGCGCGTTCCTGGCCTCGCTGGCGCGCGCCCTGGTGGACCGCGGCATCGACGTCCGGGTGATCGCACCGAGCGACCGAGGCGAGGTCGGGGCGGGGGAACTCGACGGGGTGCCGGTGCGGCGGGTGCGTTACGGCAGTCCGGAGCGGGAGACGCTCGCCTACCGGGGCGCCATGGCCGAGGTGGGGCGTCGCCCCGACCGGTTGCCGTACGCCCTGGCCCTCTGGCGCGCGCTCAGGCGGGCCGCACGGGAGGAGCTCGCGGCGGGCGCCGATCTCGTCCATGCGCACTGGTGGGTGCCGGGCGGATTGGCGACGCCGCCCGGCGCGCCGCTGGTGCTCACGGTCCATGGGACCGACGTCGCGTTGCTGGATCGCTTCCGCCTGGCTCGGATCCTGGCCCGGCCCCTCTTCCGGCGCGCCCGCGTCGTGACCACGGTCTCCCGCGCCCTGGCCGAGGTCGTGGCTTCCGCCACCGGCCGGACGGTGCCCCCGTCGCACCGCCATCCGATGCCGGCCGCCACTGAACGCTTCACCCGATGGAGCGAGGGCGGCGGGGGCTGGATCGCGGTGGCCCGTCTCACCCGCCAAAAACGGATCGACTTGGCGCTGGACGCGCTGGCCCTGGTGCGACGGAACGGCCTGTCGGTGACGCTCACGGTCGTCGGCGACGGCCCCGAACGCCCCACGCTGGAAGCCCGGGCCGCGGCCCTCGGCCTCGCGGACGCAGTGCGGTTCGAGGGGGCGCTCCCGCCGGTGGCGGTGATCGAGCGGCTGCTGACCGCCGATCTCGCGCTCTTCACGGCCCGCCGCGAGGGGTATGGCCTCGCCGCAGCCGAGGCGATCATGGCCGGCGTGCCCGTCGTGGCGTGTACCGATGGGGGCGGGGTCCTCGA
>DATLZT010000038.1:0-2730 GCA_035573835.1 Gemmatimonadales bacterium | reverse complement strand
AACGCCGGCGCCGCGGACAGCCGCGGCGCCACCGAAGCCAGCACCAGGATCGCCGCCACCGCGAGCGAGGCCCCCCACACCCGACGCCTCATCGGCCCCGCTCCGGCGCCGCCATCCGCTCGCGGAGCCGGCGGAGGGCCTGGGTGCGGATCTGTGACACGCGCGACTCGGTGACGTGCAGCACCTCGGCGATCTGTCGCAGCGTGAGCTCCTCGTAGTAGTAAAGCGCGAGGACGGTGCGCTCCTTCGCCGGGAGCCGGGCGATCGCCGCCTTCAGCGAGGCCTCGGTCTCTTCCTGGTAGAGCGGCGCGTCGGGCTCGTCCGCCGAGGCGTCGGCCAGCGTTTCCTCGAGGGTCCCGGCCTCCCGGTCGTCGGCCGACACCCAGCCGTCGAGCGAGACGAGGGTGGCGCCGTCGATCTCCTGCCGCCAGCGCCAGTAGGTCTCCAGGTCGATCGCCAGCGCCTCCGCCACCTCCCGCGGCTCCGGGGTCCGGCCGAGGCGGCCCTCCAGCCGGGCCACCGTGGCGGCCACCTGGCGGGTCTTGGCGCGCACCGAGCGCGGCACCCAGTCCCGGCTCCGCAGCTCGTCGAGGATGGCGCCGCGGATGCGTCGCATGGCGAACGTGCTGAAGGCGAGGCCGCGGTCGAGATCGAAGCTCTCGAGGGCCTGGACCAGCCCGAGGGTGCCGGCGCCGATGAGGTCGTCGAGCTCCACCGCGCTCCCCACGCGGGCCCCGATCTGGCGGGCGACGTGGTGCACCAGCCCGAGATAGCGGTCGAGAAGCTGGGCGCGCGCGTCGGGATCGCCGTCGGTGCGGTACCGCTGCCAGAGCGCGTCGGTGAGGGTGGACATGGTGGTCCCTCGGCAAGGGTCGTGTCGGGACGGCCGGCTCAGGGCGCCGTCGCCATCGGCCATTCGAGTCGATCCAGCGCCAGCTCGCGGACCAGCGCACCGGCCGGACTGTCCCGGAGGCCGCCCAGCAGGCGGCCGGGCTCCCGAGTGGCGCGGCGGACGGCGGGATCGTCGGGGATCGCGCCGAGGTACCGCAGGTGACGCCGCAGGAAGCGCTCGCTCGCGGTGGCCAGCCTGGCGAAGGCGTCCCGCCCCTCCTCGGCGGCGTCGGTGCGGTTGAGGACCACGTCGATCGGGAGGTCGGGCACCTGCAGGTTGACGATCTTGATGAGCGCGTAGGCGTCCGTGAGCGCCGCCGGCTCCGGCATGGTGACCACGAGGAGCCGGGTGGCGCGCATGCTGGAGACCCGCACCACGCCCTCGAGGCCCGCCCCGGCGTCGACGATCACCGCGTCGAAGCGGTCGTAGAGCGCGCTGAGGCGCAGATGGAGCCGGGCGCGCTCCGTCGGCCCCATGGCGTAGAGCGACTCGGCCCCGGAGTCGCCCGGGAGGAGCCAGAGGTTCGCGCGCACCGGCCGGACCAGGTCCTCCGGCGTCACCTCGCCCTCGAGCAGCGCGTCGAGTCGGGCCGCCGGCCGGACGCCGAGCAGCACGTGGAGGTTCCCCAGGTTCTGGTCGGCGTCGAAGAGGAGCACCCGACGCCCCTGGTCCGCCAGCGCGACCCCCACCAGCGCCGCCAAGACCGACTTGCCGACGCCGCCCTTGCCGCTCCCCACCACCAGCACCGGGGGCCCCTGGAGCGGCACCGGCTCCGGGCAGGCGCGCGCCATCATCTCGCGGAGCAGCGCGGCCTGGTCCCTCATGCGACCACCTCCGTACCGTGACCCGCCAGCGCCGCCGCCCGGAGGGCGAGGAGCCGTGGGGCAGCGGACCGCAGGTCGACCGGCACCTCCTGGCCGTCCGCGAGCCAACGCATGGGGAGGCCGAGGTCGGTCGCCAGTTGGAAGACGCTCCAGTCGTCCGGCAGCTCGTCGAGCTTGGTGGCGAGGAGGTGGCTCACCCCGCACGGCCGGTGGTGGGCGACGATGCGCCGCGCCAGCGCGGGCTGGAGCCCGGCCGGCAGCACCAGGTGGGTCTCGTGGGGGCCGATCCGCGCCAGCCAGTCGTGCACCACGTCGCGGTCCCGCTGCGCCCGGGGCCCCCGGCCGGGCGTGTCCACCAGGATCACCTCGCGATCGGCGAGGCGGCGGAGGGCGGCGGCGATGTCCGCCGCCTCGTACACCACCTCCAGCGGCACCCGCGCGATCTCGGCATAGGTCCGCGCCTGCTCCACCGCGCCGACCCGATAGGTGTCGAGGCAGAGGAGCCCGGCCCGGCGGTGGCCGAAGACGCGCGGGTGGGTCATCACCTTGGCGATGGTGGTGGTCTTGCCCGCCCCGGTCGGGCCGACGAAGGCCACGATCATCGGCCGGCCCGGCGTCGCGGTCCGTGCCAGGTGCCCCGGGCCGGGCGACATCACCCCGAGCCGGCCCGAGTCGCCGACCGCCGGGGCACCGTGCTCCAGGCGGGCGGCCGTGACGGGATCGCCCGCCACCAGCTCGAAGCACGGCCCGCCCCCGGGACCGGCCACCCGGCGGAGGCTCACAAGGACCGCGTCCATCCCCAGCGCCACCTCGGCCCGGGCCAGCAGCGCGTCGACCGAGCTCCCGAGGAAGACCTCAAGCGGCACGGGGCAGCTCCCAGGTGGCGAGGCTCTGGACCGGGGTCTGGGGCGGCAGTTCACCCAGCGAGAGGACCGGGACGTGCGGCATCACCGGCTCGACCAGGCGGCGGACGCCCACCCGCAGCGCCGGCGGGGCGATGAGCGGCCGGGGCAG
>DATLZT010000037.1:0-8701 GCA_035573835.1 Gemmatimonadales bacterium | reverse complement strand
CGGCCGCGCGGGCGGCGGCGAGGGCGGGGAACCGGCCGTCCGCCGAGCGGCGGACCAGCACCCGGACGGCCAGCCGCCGGAGGTCCAGGTCGCCGAAGCCGTCCACCGCGGCCACGCTGTACCCCGCCCGCGCGGCCGACTCGGCGAGCCCCCGGGCCGAGACGCCGACGACGACCACGTCGCCCGTCGCGGGCCCCGTCACCGGCTCACCCCTCGAGCCCGAGCCGGCGCCGGGCGTCGGCCGGGGCGATCAGGTGGAGGTGGTCGAGCACGCTGCCGCTTGCCTGGTCGATCTGCATCTGCCTAACGATGTCCCGATACGCGCCGCCCGCGAGCCCGTCGGCGACGAGCGCCGCGCCCTGGGCCCCCGCCTTCACCCCCTCGACGAACCCCCCGAGCCGGCGCACCGGCGCCAGCTCGCCCAGGAGCTCGGTGAGCGCCCCCTCGAGCCCCGGCTCGGCCGCGAGCCGCCCCGAGAGCAGGATCTCCCGCGCCGTGGGCACCGAGATGGCGAGGACCCCGGCCGCCTTGAGCAGCCCCTCCAGATACGCGTCCAGTGCGACTTCCGGCGCCGCCGCCTCGGCCACCGTCCGCACCCCGCCCCGGAACAACAGCGCCTTGGTCACCGTCCCCGCGAGGAAGGCCACTTCGCCATCGAGCGCGCCCGCCGCCTCCCAACCGATCGGGCCGCTGGTCCCGCCCAGGCCATCCACGATCCGACCCCCGTCGACCGCCAGCCCGGCGGTGAAGGCACCGCCCAGCTCGAGCAGGATGAACGACACCTCATCCAGCGGGCAGCCCAGCCGTCGGCGCTGGTCCGCCACCCCCAGGGCGGCGGCGCAGACCTTCTCCGCGGTGCCGAGATCGACCCGGTTGAGCTTCCGGTGGGGGGGCACGCTCGGCAGGTGGATCACCCCCGGCGTGTACACCACCGGGAGCCGGGAGCGGGCCAGCGCCCGGGCCAGCGCGCGAAGTCCGCCGATCCCGCCCCGTTCGCCCGGCCCCGCCAGGAAGGCGAGCGCCAGGTCGGCCTCGGTCGCGTCGGCCGCCCGCACCAGCGGGAGCCCGTAGCCCGACGGGCCCGCCACCAAGTCGAAGTTGCCCAGGGCCTCGAGGGAGGCCACGAACGCGGCCGGGTCGGCCAGCGCCTCGGCGGTGGGGAGCGACCGCTGGACGAACGGGCGGCCGTCCTCGAGCCCGCAGAGATCGATGCTCACGGTGCCGGGATCGAGGCCGAGGACACGCGGCATCGCGCGCTCCGGGGTGCGGCGGCTCAGCGCTTCACCAGCTCGCGGCCCACCTCGGCGATCGTCTCCGCGTCGAGCACCAGGTCGTTCCGCTCGAAGAGCCGCGCCACGCAGGCCTTGTGCAGCTTCGTCTTGAAGTTGCCCACCCCGAACGCGCCGAACACCACGACCCCTTCGCGCTCCACGCCGGCGTCGTTCACCTCGATCCCCTCGATCCCGAGCGGCGGCACCGCGTTGAGGTCCACCGCCACCCGCAGGCCCGGCCGGCGCGCCCAGGCGGCGCGCGGCACCATCAACACCCCGGCGGGCCCCGAGTTGAGCAGGATCTCCGCCCCCTCCAGCACCTCCGCCGCCTGCGCCGGCTCGGAGAGCGCCCGGGCTTCCACCCGTCCCCCGAAGCGCTCCGCGATCGAGCGCCGGGCCCGCTCGCCCTGCTCCGGCTTGCGGGAGGTGATCACCACCTCCGCGCCGGCCTTGGCGAGGAGCCCCGCCGCGCGCTGCCCCACGGGCCCGGTGCCGGCCACCACCACCGCCCGACGCCCCCGGAGATCCCCCAGCGCCTGCTCGATCTTGATCACCGCGGCGACGGCGGTGGTGTTCGAGCCGTTGGAGTCGAGCATGATGGAGACCCGGAAAGGGCCGAAGAGCGCGTCCTGCGCCGCGGCGAGGAGCTGCTCCCCCGCCGACATGTTGTTCCCCCCGATCCAGACCGCGGTGTTGTGCAGGTCCTTGGGCCCGCGGGTGAAGATGCAGCCGTGGATCAGGTCCCTGACGTCGCCTTCGACGACCCCGCCGTAACTCATGATGGCGTCGACCCCGGCATCATAGGCCACGACCTGGTCGAAGGAGCTCGCGAGCCGCGACGTGTCGAGCTGGAGCAGCAACTTGCGCATCGTGGGCGAAACCCCCTGGACGATGATCCCGGTAAACGACGAGGGGCGGCCCCGACGGCGGGCGCCCCTCGTCGCTCGGACGGACGAGCGGTTCGGCGACGATCAGCCTTCGGCGCCGCTGGCGAATGGATGCCGGGCCGACTGGTACTTCTGCAGGACCTCGTCGACGGTCGGCTTGCCCTGCAGCGCGCGCTGGATCGCTTCCTTGGTCGCCTGGTAGTTGTACTGGTAGATCTTCTTGTCGTCCTCGGCCTGCCAGTGGATGAACACCCCCACCAGCACGCAGAGGTCGTTGGCCCGGTCGCGCGGGATGGTGCCCTCGCGGACGCAATCCATGACCGCCCGGGCGACCGCCGCCTGTGCCGGACCGAACATCTGCACCGCCTGCTTGGCGCCCTTGATCGTCACCTTGTTGAAGAGCAGCGTGTCGGGCTTGCAGGGGAGGTTCGGCGTCACGACCGCGAGCAGGGTGGTGAAACCGTCGGTATTCCGGGAGAGGGCCTGGGTGAAGGCATGACCGGCAGGGCCCGTCTTGCTGCCGATGATCAGGTCGATATGGGCGACCTCGTTGCCATCCCCGACCAGCGATTCGCCGATGAAGAAATCCGCTGCCATACCGGCCTCCGAATGCTGTTTATGGGAGGAAAAGAAAGCGAGAAGCGAGCGAAACATGGTCGACCCGTGGCGGCTGGACTTGGCACAGGAGCGGCGCGGCGGCGATCACGGTGCCCGACGCGCAGTCCCGCAGGGCGGCGGGTAGCTCGGTGGCGACAGCTTCGCGTAGGTCTCGTGTGACCTAGGGCCCCTAACATGGGAATGGACCGAAACCGTGTCAAGCACATCGGTACCGGACCACCGGCGCGGAGCTGCGGCGTCACGCCCGCCGCGGCCCACCATCTCGGCCCGGTCGGAGCCTCGCTCCCCCCGCCCCTCCCGCCCGGCAGCCGCCACCATGATTGAGCTAAGGCGTTGCATCCCATGCGGTTGTATATTCGGCTTTTGTTCGGTATATTCTACTCCCAGTCCCACCGGAGTCGAGGATGAGCAAGCACGCCGCGCATCTCAGGGCGCGGGTTTTCCGTTTCCTCGACCGGCTTCGCTCCCGCGGCCGGTCGAACATGTACGGCGCCGTGCCGTACGTGATGCGGGAGTTTTCCCTCGAGCGGCTAGCCGCGTTCGAGCTGGTCTGCGCTTGGGTGGATCACGATGCCGCCCGCCACGATCCCGCCCGCGAGGAGGCGACCCGAGACATCCAGCCCGCACCGGCCAGGGGCGGCATCGCTTCCGGCCGCTCCCGACCGGCCGCCGTCGGAGCCGGGCGGGTAGGTGGGACCCGTGGGGGCCGGGGCGGGCGCAAGCCGGCCCGCTCCCGCGCCGCCTGACGGCGCCGGCACCCGGGTCACCAGGCGTCCACTCCCGAGGACACTCCGCCGGCGGTCCGGTTCCCCGGTGCTTGTGGCCCAACGACTTGGCGCCTGGCACGCGGTTGGCTTCCCGGGTCCGCGACAGCCACTCCGATCGAGGCCACCATGTCGAAGCAGACGCCGCAGTTTGCCCGCCGGGGGATCGCACTCGGCACGCTCGCGCTCGGACTCGTCGCCGCGCCCCTCGCCGCCCAGGCCGTGACCGCCGACATCCACGTCGTCCTCGGCGACCGCCATCCCGACCATCCCGTGTACCACCGGATCCCCGCCCGCCGCGTGGTTGTGGTGGAGCGATATGCCCCGCGCGTCATAGTGGTGGAGCGGGTGCGGCACCCTCACCGCCATCACAGGCGCGTCGAGCGGTTCTGGCGGAAGCACGGGTATCGCCCGGTGGTGGTCTACTTCGACCGACATCATGGCGTCTTCTACGACCGGTACGACCGCCGGAAACCCGGGCTCAGGGAAGTCGTAGTGTGGGAACGGGACGGTCGCTACTTCACGGATCGGGAGTGGGACGCCCGGGAGTGGCGGCACCAGTATCGCGAGGACGACGATCACGACTGGCACGACGATTGAATTTCCCTCCGGGCGGCCGTTCCGGCATCGCCCTCCCACGGCCTGATCCAGCACAGGCCCTCCTGCCACCGGAATATCCCCGCGCGAGCGGGGATATGTCTTTTCGGCCCTCGGCGCGAACCGCCCCGCCGGCGCGTGGTACCAGTGGTACCACCGGACCGTGTTTGCGTAATCCCCGGGGCCCCTGTTCATTCCCACCATGCACCCGCGCCGCGACCACAACCTCCCGCCCGATCCCGACGCCTACCGGCGCGCCGCGCCGCCGAAGGGGCGGATCATCGTGATCGCGCCGACCCGGGCGGCCTGCGAGACCATCGAGCTCGCGCTGGGGCTCCGGCTCGAGACGGTGCTCGAGCGGGAGCATGGCGCCGAGCTCCGCGAGCTGGCCGGCTCCGGGCGCGGGTTCGGCATCGTGGCGGGCACCGGCACCGGGAAAACGCTGGGGATCCGGCCGATCGCCGAGGCGATCCTCCGGGAGCCGCTCCGGGTCGGGGTGGTGAACCGGGAGCGGGAGGCGACCCCCGAGACGCCGAGCTGGAACGTGGTCATCGTCACCACCGGCATCGCCCGGCGCTGGTTCCAGGACGACCTGATCACCGGCCGCGACACCATCATCGTCGACGAGATCCACCAAACCTCCGCCGAGCTGGAGCTCTGCCTGGCGCTGGGCAAGCGGGCCGGGTGCCGCTTCATCTGGCTCAGCGCCACGGTGGATCCCTCCTTCTACGCCCGATACCTGGGGAGCGCCGAGGTGCTCGAGACCACCGCCTTCGATCCCCGGCTCCGGGCCAAGGTGAAGGTGGTGGCGCAGCAGCCGGCGGAGTTCCTCAACGACCAGTTCATCCGCCACGTCATCAAGCAGAAGCGCGGCGTGGCGGTGTTCGTGCCGACCCGGGCCGAGGTGGAGAACCTCGCCAAGGGGCTGGCCGACCGGTGGCCCAGGCTCACCGCCGCCTTCTACCACGGCGGCGAGCCGATCCGCGTCATCCGCCCCTTCCTCGAAGGCGAGGTGCCCCATCCGTTCCTCCTCGCGATGACGGCGGCCGGCCAGTCGGCGCTCAACGTGCGGGGCCTCGACACGGTGGTGATCTACGACGCCCGCTACAGCAACGTGGTCGACCGCGGGCGCAACGTTCTCCACCGCCTCTACCTCGGCGCCAACGAGATCCTCCAGATGGCGGGGCGGGTGCACGGACGGGTCCCGAACGGCGAGGTCTTCATCTTGAGCGACCGGGACCTGGTGTTCGACGAGCTCCGCCCCACGCCGCCCGAGTTCCAGCTCGCGGGCGACGCCGAGCGGGTGGCGATCACCTGCGCGGCGCTGGGGGTCGACGCGCGGGACCTCGATCTCCCGGTGCCGCTCGACCGCCGGGCCTATCAGCGTGCGGTGGCGCTCCTGACCGACCGGGGGCTCATCGAGGGCGGGCGGCTCACCCGGTACGGCCGCGAGGTCGAGGCGATGCCGGTCGAGCGCCCCTGGGGCGAGCTGCTGGTCCACGCGGAGGAGGCGCTGATCCCGGTGGTGGCGGTCTGCTCCAACATCGAGTCGCTCCACCGGATGACCCGCGACGAGCCCGACTTCGGCGGCGTCCTGGTGAAGGGGAGTGATCATCTCACCGCCTACAACCTCTACGCCGAGGCGGTGAACCGCTTCGGGCGGATCGGTCTGGTGTACGGCCTGCCGCGCCATCTCTTCAATGACGGGCTCGAGGACTGGGCGGAGGCGCGGGGGGTGCTGGTGAAGGCGATCGAGGATACCGCCCTGGGCACCGCGGCGGTCTATCGGGCGCTCGACCTCCCGCTCCCCGAGAAGCTCCCCTACGCCTCGCGCGAGCTCCAGCGCCGCTTCGTCGACCTGGTGGCGCGGGTGATGCCCTTCGACCTCGTGATCGACGAGCACACCGCCGACGGTTCGGAGGCCCGGGTCTCCCGGACCTCGGTGGCCGGAAGCTGGGGTGCGGTGGCGGGGACGCTGCGGTACTTCGCCGACCGCTACGGCATCCCGCGGGCCGCGATCGAGGGCACGACGATCCCGTACGAGCTCGTCCGCCGCTATGGCCGACAGGGCTCGCCGGTGGTGGTGCTGGTGGGGGAGCGGCGCCGGCAGCACCTCGAGGTGGAGCGGCGGGTGACCTACTTCGGCTTCGAGCTGGAGAGCACCCGCGAGCGGCTGGACGGGGAGTTCCCGGAGGACCTCCGCCAGCCGGCCCGGGAGGCGCTGGCCGACGCCCTCATGGCCGGGATCACCGTGCATCCCGACCAGCCCCGTCTCCGCCGGGTGCTCGAGGAGCTGGGGGAGCTCTGGCGCCGCTCGGGCGGCGCCCTGGAGCAGCTCGAGGGCGGCGTGCTCCGCCGCGAGATCCTGCTCCAGCTCGCCGGGGTGGTGAGCTGGGACACGTTCCTCCGGACCCGGATCTCGCTCGATCCGGCGTTGCAGGTCGTGGCCGAGGTGCGGGAAACGCTCGACGCGCTGCCGTCCATGATCCGGCTCCACGGCGACGCGGTGCCGCTCGACTACGAGGTGGGGCCCGAGGGGGGCGTGGTCCGGCTCCGCCTCCGGGAGGGCCAGGCCCGCCGGCTCCAGAGCCGCGACCTGCCGCAGCTCGACCGACCGCTCCGGTTCACCGTGATCCGGGGCAAGCGGCCGGCGATCCGGGCCGACTCGCTGCACGAGATGAAGGCGCTGCTCCGGAAGCTCCCCGCCGAGGAGGAGCGCCGCCCGGCCAAGAGCCGCCGCCCCCGGGCTCGCCGCGGCGGCCCGAGCTGAACGGTCGCTGGAGCCGCCGCCCCTGCCGCGGGGGTGGGCAGGGACGAAGGAGCGGGCGCCGATCCGCAGCCGGACGACGGGCCGGGCGCTCGAAGCCATGCCGAGGGTGGACCGGGATGTTACAATCCCCCCGTGCCGATCCTCGTCCATTTCGTGCTCGTCCTGGTCCAGGCCCTCATGGCCAGCCTGGCGATCGTCGGGAAGGTGGTGCTCCGCGAGCTCCCGGCCCCGGTGCTGGTGTCGCTGCGGGTCCTCGGCGCGGCCACGGCCCTGGTCGCCGCGGGGTGGCTCTGGGGGCGCGAGCGCGCCGGCACCCGGGGCGACCTGGCGCGGTTCGCGCTGCTCGGGCTGCTGGGGGTGACGCTCAACCAGACCCTCTTCCTCGTCGGGCTCCGCCACACGACGGCGATCAACGCCACCATCCTCGTCACCACGATTCCCGTTTTCACCGTCCTCGAGTCGGTGCTCACCGGGCGGGAGCCCGCGTCGCCGCCCAAGCTCGCCGGGATCGCCCTCGCGGCGCTGGGCGCGATCTACCTGGTGGGTCCGGATCGGGTGTCGCTCGCACCCGAGCTCGCCCTCGGCAACGGCCTGATCGTGCTGGGGATGCTGTGCTACTCCACGTACCTGGTGCTGTCGAAACGGATGCTGGAGCGGTATCGCACGCTCACGGTGACGAGGTACGCCATGCTGTTCGGCGCGCTGGGGGTGCTCCCGCTCGGGGGGTACGCGGCGGCGAGCGCGGACTTCGGCGCGGTGTCGGCGACCACCTGGCTCCTGACCGCCTACTGCGTCCTCTTTCCCACGATCGTCGCGTCCTTCCTCAACACCTGGGCGCTCAAGCGGGTCTCGTCCAACCTGGTGGCCGCCTACATCTATCTCCAGCCGATCCTGACGGTGGCGGTGGCCCCGCTCCTCCTGGCGGGGGAGACCCTGACCGGTCGCGCCCTGGTGGCGGGCCTCGCGATCTTCGCCGGGCTCGCCCTGGTCATCTGGGCCGAGCGGTTGCAGCAGCGGGAGCTGCCCGGGGTCGAGCCCATGGTCGGCGAGTAGCCGTGCAGGGGTGGCGGGCTGCCTCGTCTCCCTAGAGCCGGGATCTCGGGTCCCACCCCGAGGCCCGGGGACCGGCCGCGCCAGGGCTGCCCGTCCCTCCCTGAAACCTTTTCCGCCGCCACGGCGTAACCTGCTCCATGGCCGACACCTCGTCCGTTCCCACTCCACCCGCCCCCGCCATGCCCGCCCTCTTCTCCCCGCTCGCCAAGGCCCTGCTCGACGGGTTCAGCGAGGGGGTCGTGGTCTTCGATGCCGAGGGTCGAGTCCTCTACGCCAACCAGCCGGCGCGCGAGGCGATGAACGGGACCCTCGACCTGACCGAGAACGCCCGCAGCCTCATGCCGCGCCTCGCCGCGATGGGCGGCCGGCTCAAGCCGCTCCGGATCGGCGGACTCGAGCTGGGCGAGGCGGTGTTCATTCCCGGGGTGCACGGGCCCACGACGCTCGCCGAGCGCGAGAAGCAGGCGATCGTCGGCACACTCGACGCCCACAACTGGCGTCTGGCCGAGACGGCGAAGCACCTCGGCATCAGCCGGACCACCCTGTGGCGCCGGCTCAAGGCGTACGGGCTGCACCGCGACCGCCGCACCCGGTGGGCCCGGCAGCACCAGCAGCCGTCGTCGTAGGTCCCCTCCCGCACCTCGCCTTCCGCCTCCCGTCGCGCCGTCGCGATCCCCCTCTCCTCGCGGGGGATCGGGCGCCCCGCGGCGCGGCGCCGCGCGCCTTTCCCCTCCCCCCACC
>DATLZT010000036.1:0-19654 GCA_035573835.1 Gemmatimonadales bacterium | reverse complement strand
CGCGCCGGTGTTGAGCCGGGCGACGATCGGCCCCCCGGGGCTGCGACGCAGATGCTCCGCCGGACGCCGCCGGACCACCCGGTCGAATCCGTTGCGGCCGGTGCGCCCGAGCGAGGTCTCGACGATCCAGCCCTCGATGGTGGTCCGGACCCACTCGCCGCGGGCGGGCCCCACCGCGAGCTCGGCGCCGGCCACGACCGTGCCGAGCGCGGCGCCGTCGGGCGCGCTGCGGAAGGTCGCGTCCGTCCCCGCCCGCTGGCGCCCCTGGCCGGCGAGCGGCGCGACGGCCACGAGCCAAAGCGCGACGAGGCAGGCTGGTAGCCGGAGAACGTGGGGACTAGATTGCGGCGCGAACGTCACCATCACGCATAGTAGAGACTGCGGAGAACCATGTCAAACGGAAGCGGTCCGCGGGGTCCGGTGGTGCTCGTGGTCCTGGATGGGTGGGGGTACTGCGCCGCGCGGGAGGGCAACGCGATCGAGTTGGCGAGCACCCCGGTGTGGCATCGCCTCTGGGAGCGCTGCCCCCGCACCCTCCTCGACGCGAGCGGGCTCGCGGTGGGCCTCCCGGCGGGGCAGATGGGCAACAGCGAAGTCGGCCATCTGAACCTCGGGGCCGGCCGGGTCGTCCCGCAGGACCTGGTCCGCATCTCGCAGAGCATCGAGAGCGGGGAGTTCTTCCGGTTGGAGCCGCTGGTGGAGCTCTGCGGCCGGGTGCGGCGGAGCGGCGGCACCCTGCACCTGGTGGGGCTGCTCGGTCCCGGCGGGGTCCACGCCATCGACGCCCACCTCCTGGCCGCGGTGGAGCTCGGGGTCCGGCAGGCCGTGCCCCGCATCGCGGTGCACGGCTTCCTCGATGGACGGGACGCGCCGCCCACGCTCGGTGTCGAGGTGGTGCGCAAGCTGCGGGACGACCTGCGCCGGCTGGCCGGGGATCGCGCCGTCATCGCCTCGCTCATCGGGCGCTACTACGCGATGGACCGCGACAAGCGGTGGGAGCGCACCAAGGCCGCCTACGACGCGATGGTCCACGGCGTGGGCCAGCCGGTCGAGGATCCGGTGGCGGCGGTGCGGCAGGCGTACGAGCGGGGCGAGACCGACGAGTTCGTGCGCCCGCTGGTGGTCCACCGCGGGGGCAAGCCGGTCGCCGTGATGCGCGAGGGGGACGGGGTCTTCTGCTTCAATTACCGGAGCGACCGGATGCGGCAGATCGTCCGGGCGCTCGCGCTCGAGGGATGGGACGGGTTCGAGATGGGGAACCGCCCCAACCTCGCCATGGTGACGATGACGCAGTACGACCAGACCTTCCCCATCCCCCAGGCGTTCCCCCCGTTCACCCTGGCCAAGATCGTGGCCGAGGTGCTGGCCGACCACGGCAAGAGCCAGCTCCGCACCGCCGAGACCGAGAAGTACCCGCACGTCACCTACTTCTTCAACGGCGGCTTCGAGACGCCGTATCGGGGCGAGGAACGGTGCCTGGTGGCGTCGCAGAAGCACGTCCCCACCTACGACCACGCCCCGGAGATGAGCGCCCCCGGCATCACCGACGTGCTCTGCCGCGCCATCGAGGCCCGGTCGCACGACTTCATGCTCTGCAACTTCGCCAACGCGGACATGGTCGGCCACACCGGGGTGCTGGAGGCGGTGATCCGGGCGGTGGAGTGTGTCGACCGCTGCCTCGACCGGATCCTCCGGAGTGCGTCCCGGGTCGACGCGCACGTCATCATTACCGCGGACCACGGCAACGCCGAGCTGATGATCGACCCGGTGACCGGCGGGGTGCATACCGCCCACACCACCAACCCGGTACCGTTCGTGATGGTCAACACCGACGCCGGCGCGCTCCGCACCGGGGGCGCCCTGTGCGACGTCGGCCCCACCGTGCTCCGCCTCCTGGGGATCGAGCCACCGCCCGAGATGACGGGCCGGGACCTGAGACTGCCGTGACGACGCGAAGCCTTCTGATCCTGACCCTCGCCGGCGCGGCGCCGGCGGCCGCGCAGGTCGGCTACCCGCCCGACAAGTCCCCCTTCCGGGACATCCGCCATAAGCAGTCGGTCACCTTCATCATCGGCGACTTCGGGGGCGACGGCGGCCGCCTCGGCATCGGCCCCCATGACGGGGCGGCCTACGGCGTGCGCTACGACTACCGGCTCAGCAACTCGATCCAGTTCGCCGGGTCGGTCAGCCGGGCGGAGCTGGAGCGGCTGGTGGCCCATCCCGACGCCCCCGTGGCCGAGCAGCGCACCGGCCCCGTGGGGCAGACGGTCACCTTCGCCGAGGTGTCGCTGCAGCTCAACCTCACCGGCGCCAAGACCTGGCGCCGGCTGGCGCCCTACGTCGGCGTGGGCGGGGGGCTGGCGTTCGGGAGCAGCACCCCGGCCGACACCACCGCCTACGAGTTCGGCAACAAGCTCTACGTGGCCCCCAACCTGGGGGTCCGGGTCTTCCTCACCGACCAGCTCCACCTCCGGGCCGAGGCGCGCCAGGTATTCTGGAAGCTGAGCTATCCGGCCAGCTTCGCCGACGAGCCGTCCGAGGACCCGGGCTCCGAGGACGACCCGCACGCCCTCATTCCCGACGGGCGGCTCGACGACTGGAGCGGGGGCCGCTGGCTTTGGGTGGGACTGGGCTACAGCTTCTCGTTCTAGCCCGGCGCCGGTCATGTCGGTCTCGCTCACCCGCACCGTCCGCTTCACCGCCCGCCATCGGCTCTGGCGGTCGGACTGGCCCCCCGAGCGGAACCGCGCCGCCTTCCGGGCGGTGGCCGACCCCCACGAGCACGAGTACGAATGTGCCGTGACGGTGGCGGGGCCCCTCGACGGTCGCATGGGTATGATCATGGACCTGGGGGAGCTGGACCGCATCCTGGCGGAGGAAGTGGTGGCCCCGCTCGACGGCAAGTCCCTGAACGACGACCTCCCGATCTTCGCGGGCGGCGCCATCCTGCCGACCTGCGAGGCGCTCGCGGCGTGGCTCTACGGGCGGATCGCGCCCCGCCTCCCCGGCGGGGTGCGGCTCGAGCGGGTGCGGGTTCGGGAGGATCCCACGCTCCATGCCGACTGCACCGGACCGGCCTGAGCTCGCGCGCCCCGCCAAGCGCGGCGGCGCGATGTCGGAGCACGCCGCGGTCGAGGAGGTGCCGGTCTGGCTCGAGGTGAACGGCCGCCCGGTCGTCACCTGGATGTGCACCCCGGACCAGCTCGAGGAGCTGGCGATCGGCTGGCTCCATGGCGAGGGCTACATCGAGACCGTCGACCAGGTCCGGCTCCGCCCCTGCGCCACCGACCTCGGGTTCTGGGCCGAGGTGCCGGAGGAGCGGGTCGCCGCGGTGGCCGCCGAGGGGCGCCGGCCCGTGTTGGCTTCGGGGTGCGGCGCCGTCTCCACCTTCCTGGCGGACCCGGCCACCGTCGAGAGCCGACCGGCCCGGGGGCCGGTGCCCGACTTGGAGCGGTTCCGGGCCCTCTTCAAGCAGATGTTCGGCCGGGGCGAGCGGTACAAGGACACCGGCGGGATCCACGCCGCGGCGCTCACCGACGGGACCGAGCTCCTCGCGCACGCCGAGGACATCGGACGGCACAACGCGGTGGACAAGGTCATCGGCGCCGCCCTCCTGGCGCGGCGCCCGATCCCCGGCTCCGGGCTGCTGGTCACCGGCCGGATCTCGGCCGAGCTGGCATTCAAGGCGAGCCGCGCCGGCGTGGTGTACGTCGCCACCCCCTCGGTGCCGTCGACCCTGGCGGTCGAGATCGCCCGCCGCTCCGGGATGGTCCTGGTGGGCCGGGCGGTGAGCGGCACCCCCCAGGTCTGGCGTCCGGAAGGCTGACGCCCCGCCGGCGGCCGCCCGGGCGGCGTCCCCCGCTTCCTTTCTCCTGAGGTCCCGATGCGCATTCGCCCGACGAGTCCGGCTCTGGTGTGGTGCGGCCTGTTCCTCCTCGCCGCGCCGCTGGTCCCCGCCCGCGCGACGCGGCTCGCCGCCCAGCGGACGGCGGACCAGGCGCGCCTGATGCTCACGGTGAGCGCCGGATACGCCGGGGGCGCCTCGCACTGGGCGATCGACCGCCAGCCGGTCGTGGTGAGCGCCACCGGGAACGACACCATCGCCCTGGAGCGCGACCTCCGCTCCCGGATCGGCATCGGCTTCTCCGGCGCCTACTTCCCCGGGGAGCACTGGGGCTTCACGGCCGAGGCGTTCCTGGTCGGCCTGGGCACGGAGGACCGCTGCCGCTACCTCTTCAGCGCCGGCACCTCGGCGTCGGCGGACGTGGCCGAGGCCTGCCAGAACCTCCAGGGGAAGCAGAAGCCGGGCACGGCGGTCATGATCACGGCCGGCACGATCTACCGGATCAACAGCCGGCACCCGGTCTCGCCCTATCTGCGCGCGACGGGAGGCCTCGTGGTGAGCCAGCAGAGCCCGGTGGCCGTGAGCGGCAACTTCGTCAACAGCGCCGGCAACCTGGTCGAGCTGGTGATCTACGACGACCCCGAGCCCCGCCGTGTGAACCTCGCCGGCGCGGTCGGGGCCGGCTTCACCGCCGCCGTCGCGCGCGGCTACCAGCTGCGCTTCGAGGTTCGGGACAACATCGTCGGGGTCCAGAAGGTGGACCGGCCGACCTTCCAGAACGGCCTGGTGCCCGAGCGGTCCACCGCCTACCGCCATCTCTTCAGCCTCACGATGGGCTTCGACGTGGTGCTCGAGCGGCGGCGGGGGCGGCGCTATTAGGGGCGCGATCCTCGCGGGCGGCGCGGCCTCCCGCTACGGCGGCGGGCCCAAGGGGCTGGCGCCGGTCGGCGGCCGCCGGATCCTCGACCGCCTGGTGGACGCGTTCGTCGAGGCGCTGGGCGAGCCCCCGCTCCTGGTGGCGAACGCCCCGGACGCCGCCGGGTGGCGGGCCGACCTCCGGGTGGTGTCCGACCTGCGGCCCGGGCTGGGGGCGCTCGGCGGGATCTACACCGCCCTGGTGGAGGCCCCCGCGCCGGTGGTGTGCGTCGCCTGGGACATGCCGTTCGTCCCGCCCGGGCTGATCGCCGCCCTGGCCCGCGGACTCGCCGAGGGCTACGACGCCTTCCTCCCGCGGAGCGGGAGCCGGCGCGGGGTGGAGCCGCTCTGCGCCGCCTACGGGCCCGCCTGCCGCCCCGCCATCGCCGCGGCGCTCGACCGGGGCGATCTCCGCGCCATCGGCTTCCACGACCGCATCCGGGTCGGTATTCTCCCCCCGGAGGAGGTGGCGCGCTACGGCGCGCCGGACGAGCTCTTCTTCAACGTCAACACCCCGGACGATCTCGGCCGGGCGGAAACGCTGTGGCGGCGACTCGCATCATCTCGGTGATCGGGCGGAAGGACGCCGGGAAGACCACCCTGACGGTGGCCCTCTCGGCCGAGCTCGTCCGGCGGGGCAGGCGGGTGATGACGATCAAGCACGCCAGCCATCCCGCCCAGGTCGACCGCCCCGGCACCGACAGCTATCGCCACTTCCACGAAGGCCGGGCGGAGCGGACCCTCGTCGCCTCGCCCGACCTGCGCGTGATCTTCGAGCGGAGTCCCGACACCGTCGATCCCGTCACCCTCGCCCGGCGTTACCTCGACGGCGCCGACCTGGTGCTGGTCGAGGGATTCAAGGCCCATCCGCTCCCCAAGATCGAGGTCTTCCGCCGGGCGGTCGGCCCCGGGCCGCTCTACGACCCGGCCGGCCCCCGGGCGGACGAGTGGGTGGCCATCGTCACCGACGATCCCGGGTACCGCGCCCACCCCCGCGTCCTCCGCTTCAACGACACGATGTGGCTCCAACTCCTGGCCGACATCGCCTGGGACGCCGCCAAGGTCATATGACCCTCACGCCGCGGGAGGCCGCGCTCCGCATCCTGGCCGAGGTCCGACGCCAGCCACCGCTCCGCACCCCGCTCGACGACGCGCTCGACGGCGTGCTGGCCGAAGACATCGTGAGCCCCATCGACATCCCGGCCTGGACCAACTCGGCCATGGACGGCTATGCCGCCCGGGGCGACGACGTGCGCGGGGCCTCGCGCGAGCGACCGGTCCGGCTCCGGGTGGTCGAGCACCTCCCGGCCGGGGCGTTCCCCTCGCGTCGGATCGGCCCCGGCGAGTGCGCCCGGATCTTCACCGGCGCCCCGCTGCCGGAGGGCGCCGACAGCGTGATCCGCCAGGAGGACACCGACGAGGGCGCGGAGGTCGTGACGATCTTCTCCGACCGGGACGTGGGCGTGAACTTCCGCCTCGCGGGCGAGGACATCCGCCGGGGCGAAACGGTGCTCGCCGCCGGCACCCCGCTCGGCCCCGCGCACCTCGGCGTGCTCGCCTCGCTGGCGGTGGCGAGTCCGTTGGTCTACCGGCGGCCCCGGGTGGCCATCCTCGGGAGCGGGGACGAGATCGTCGACGTCGACCAGCCGGAGCTCATCCTCGCGGGCCGGAAGATCGCGAGCTCCAACACCCACACCCTCCTGGCACTGGTGCGGCGGGCCGGCGGCGAGCCGGTGAACCTGGGGATCGCCCGCGACACCCCCGAGAGCCTGCGCGAGCACCTCCGCCGGGCGCTCGAGTGCGACCTCCTCGTCACCACCGCCGGGATCAGCGTGGGCGAGCACGACCATCTCCGCCCGGTGATGGCGGAACTCGGCGCCGAGCTCAAGTTCTGGAAGCTCCGGATGCGGCCGGGCGCCCCGGTGGGCTTCGGCGCGCTGGGGGCGATGCCGTGGATCGGGCTGCCGGGCAATCCGGTGAGCACGATGGTGACCTTCGAGCTCTTCGTCCGCCCGGCGATCCGGGCGATGGCGGGCCACGCGCTCCCCTTCCGCCGCTCGGTGCCGGTGCGGGTGGCGGAGCCAATCACCCTCAAGCCGAAGCTCCAGCACTTCCTCCGGGCGGTGGTGACGCTCCCGGATGCTGGCGCCGGTGAACTCCCCTCGGCCCGGCTCACCGGTCCCCAGGGCTCGGGGATCCTCACCTCGATGGTGAAGGCGAACGCGCTCTTGATCGTCCCCGAGGGCCAGCACGAGACCCCGGCGGGGAGCGTGGCGCGAGCGCTCCTGCTGGACGACCCGGTGCACCGGGCCGAGCCGGGGTTCTGAGCCCCGGCGCACGACACCACCGCCGACTGCAACGCGTTGCACCGACCGGTTCCGCCCCTCCCGGGCGCGGGATGTCTTGCGCACCCGGGGTCGCCGCCGGATATTGGCTGCCATCGATCGTGTGATGGTCGTCACACGATGGCCTCTGCCGCGGGTCTGCGGCGCGATTCTCGGTTTCCACGTCCCGTTCGACAAAGGCACCCCGGCCGCGAGGCCGGCTCGCAAAGCCAGGGGTCCCCCGGGGACGGCCCGGCTGCCGAAGCGGCGCCCGCCGGCGCGACTGCCGGTCCCAGTCCGTCCCCTGGAGGTACCGTGAAGCGTCCCGTCCCCCTGCCCTTGGCGCTCCTGGGCGCGCTCGCGCTCGCCGCGTGCGCCGAGGATTGGTCCGCCCCCAACGCCACCCACCCGGAGTCCGCTCCGCGCCCGGGTCTCGCCGCGGCCGCCGCGGATCGCGCCCCCGGTCACTTCGTCACCTTCCGCGGCAACTCCATCCCCGACGGCTTCGCCGCCGAGGTCGCCGCGCTCGGCGGCACGGTCGAGCGGGCGTACGACCGGATCGGGGTGGCGTTCGTGTCGGGGCTGGACGACGCCGCCGCCGGCTCCCTGCGGGGCAAGCACGGCGTGACCCAGGTCGACCCCAACCCGGTGATCGCCCTGGAACAGCCCGCCCTGAGCGAGCCGGAGCTCGCTTCGGTCGAGAGCCCGGCCGCCCCGGCCACGGCTTTCTTCTTCGCCCGTCAGTGGCACCTTCGGGCGGTGGGCGCCGACCGCGCCTGGGCGGCGGGCCGGCTAGGCTCGCCCGCCGTCCGGGTGGCCATCCTCGACACCGGGATCGACTACACCCACGCCGACCTCGTGGGCCGGGTGGACATGGCCCGCTCGCGCTCATTCGTTCCCGGCGACGCGGCCCTCGTCGCCACCCATTTCCCGGGCCGGCCGGATTGGATCGACCTCCACTTCCACGGCACCCACGTCGGCGCCACGGTGGCGAGCAACGCCCTCGCCGCGGCGGGCGTCACCTCGCAGGTCACCCTCATCGCGGTCAAGGTGCTCGGCGCCAACGGGTTCAGCCAGGGCAACAGCGTGCTCGACGGGATCATGTACGCCGCGACGCCGATCTCCGAGGGGGGCGCCGGGGCGGACGTGATCAACATGAGCCTGGGCGGGAGCTTCCTGAAGCGGGACTTCCCGGGTGCGGTGGCCGTCATCAACCGCGCCATCAACTACGCCCACCGGCAGGGCGTCACCGTCGTCGTCTCGGCCGGTAACTCGGCGATCGATCTCGACCACGACGGCAACAGCTACAAGACCTACTGCAATTCCCCCACGGTGGTCTGCGTCGCCGCCACCGGCCCCACCGCGCAGGGCGGCACCAACGGCCCCTGGACCAACATCGACGCGCCGGCCTCCTACACCAACTACGGCCGGTCGGCCATCAACGTGGCCGCGCCGGGAGGCAACGCCGCCTCGTTCGTCTGGGCGGCGTGCTCCCGGTTCAGCCTGGCGATCCCCATCTGCCGGACCGGGACCTTCATCCTGGGCGCCCAGGGCACCAGCATGGCGGCGCCACACACCTCCGGCCTCGCCGCACTGCTGGTCGAGGACCTCGGCCGCAGGCCCGGCCAGATCCGGGCCGCGCTCCAGCAGTCGGCGGACGATTTGGGCGAGCCGGGCACCGATCCGTTCTACGGCAAGGGCCGCATCAACGTGGCGGCCGCGCTCGGGCTCTGAGCGCCGAGCGTCGGCGCCGCCGGTCGGGGCGACGGAACGCCGGGAGGGGCCCGCCTCTCCCGGCGTTCGTCGTCGTACCCACTGCCCACCGGGTTTCCCTCCCCACCTCGCCACGCCCCCCGTTCCTCGCCGATCAGCGCGGTTCAACTCGTACACGGCGCCCGGTCCGTCGGCACGATGCGGCTGTCCGGCGGGGCGGTCATCGCGGCGGTGGCGCCGAGCTCCCGCGACTCGGGTCGGCTCCCGTGGGGCAGGTGGCGCCGTGCCGGAGCCGGATCCCCTCGGGCAGGACCGGGATCTGCGTCAGGTCGTCCTCCCGTGGGTCCCGGAGCTGTCGGTACAGCGACGTGAGGTCGTGGGCGATGGGAAGGATCGCCGAGTCGGGCGCGGGGTCGGGGTCGACGGTTTGACCCGCGAGGAGGTCGGGGGAGCGGTCGCGCCGGTCCGCTCGCGCTGCGGCGGCATCGCGTCCTCCCTGCGCCATGCGGTGATGCGCTGGATGGCGCCGGCGGGCTCCGGCGGCGCCGGTCCGCCGGTCATACCAGCGGCGGCGCTACCGATTGACGCGAGGGGGTGGTCCCGATACCTTTCGCCGCAGAAGGGGAGTAGCTCATCCCTCGCGCCCGGGGTCCGACCCCTGGGGTGCTCGGGACGGTGGGATCGTCAAGACTGTCCGCCGCCGGCGTGGCCGGCCTTGCGGGCACGGTCCGACCGGGACGTCACGTCAGAGCGAGACCTTCGTCCGGCGCAGCCGCGCCCGTGACGAGGTCTCGCTCTTTCGTTTGGGGGACCTCCACCGGAAACGTCGAAGGAGCAGCCGAGGAGCCGACGATGTTCGCGAACAACTTCAGGACGTTCATCCTCATGGCGGGGCTGATGGCCCTCTTCCTGGCAATCGGCCAGCTCTTGGGCGGCTCGCAGGGCCTCGTCATGGCGCTCATCCTGGGCGGGGCGATGAACTTCATCATGTACTTCTTCTCCGACCGGATGGTCCTGCGGATGTACGGGGCGCAGGTCGTGGGGCCGGCGGAGGCGCCCCGGCTCTATGCCATGGTGGACCGGCTCCGGCAGCGGGCCGGCCTCCCGATGCCGGTGGTGGCGATCGCGCCCCACGAGCAGCCCAACGCCTTCGCCACCGGCCGCAACCCGGAGCACGCCGTGGTGGCGGTGACGACCGGCATCCTCAAGTACCTGCCGGAGGACGAGCTCGAGGGGGTGATCGCCCACGAGCTGGCGCACATCAAGAACCGCGACATGCTGATCTCCACCATCGCCGCGGGCGTCGCGGGGGCGATCAGCAACGTGCCCTACCTCCTCATGTTCGGCGGGAGCCGGGACGACGAGGGGCCGCACCCGGCGGTGCAGCTCGCGCTGGTGCTCCTCGCGCCGATCGCGGCGATGCTGATCCAGTTCGCCATCTCCCGGCAGCGGGAGTTCGAGGCGGACCGGGTGGGGGCGGAGATCGTCGGCCGGCCGCTGGCGCTGGCGCGCGCGCTCACCCGGCTCGACACCATGGCGCACCGGATCCCGATGGACGTGGCGCCGGCCGCGGCGCCCCTGGCGCAGGTGAACCCCCTCGCGGCGCACGGCGGCGGGGTGATGAAGCTGTTCAGCACCCATCCGCCCACGCCCGAGCGGGTCGCCCGGCTCGAGGCGATGGCCGCCGGGCGCTGAGCCGTGGGCCATAGCCCCGCCGTCTGGCTCGGCTTCTCGGGGCTCGTGGTGGCGCTGCTCGCGCTCGACCTCGGCGTCCTGAACCGGCGGTCGCACGTCCTGTCGTTCCGCGAGGCGGTGAGCTGGAGCCTGGGGTGGATCAGCCTGGCCCTGCTCTTCGGCGTCTTCCTGCTCTGGCGGGAGGGGACCCGGCCGGCCCTGGAGTACTTCACCGGCTACCTCATCGAGCTGAGCCTCAGCGTCGACAACCTCTTCGTCTTCATCCTCATCTTCCAGTACTTCGCCGTCCCCGCCGCGCTCCAGCCCCGGGTCCTCAAGTGGGGCATCGTGGGCGCGGTGGTGATGCGGGCGGTGATGATCGGGCTGGGGGCGTTCCTGCTGGCCAGGTTCGACTGGATCCGCTACGTCTTCGGCGCCATCGTCATCGTCACCGGGATCAAGATGATCACCCAGGAGGAGATGCGGGTGGAGCCGGAGCGGAACCCGGTGGTCCGCCTGGCGCACCGCTTCCTCCCGTTCACCCGCTCCTACGAGGGGCAGCACTTCCTGGTTCGTGACGCGCGGGGCCGCTGGCTCGGCACCCCGCTGCTCCTGGTGCTGCTGGTGGTGGAGTCGACCGACCTGGTCTTCGCGGTGGACAGCATCCCGGCGATCTTCGCGGTCACCTCCGACCCGTTCATCGTCTACACGTCCAACATCTTCGCCATCCTGGGGCTCCGGGCGCTGTTCTTCGTGTTGGCGGGGATGCTCGACAAGTTCGTCTACCTGAAGCCGGGCGTGGCGGGCATCCTGGTCTTCGTCGGCATCAAGATGGTGGCGAGCCACTGGGTGCACGTGCCGATCGCGCTCTCGCTCGGCATCATCATCGCGACGCTCGCGCTAGCCGTGGCGGCATCGATCGTGAAGGCCCGCCGCGACGAGGCGGCCCGCGGCGAGGCGCGGCTCCCCTCGTAGGCCGCCTCGAGTCCCGGGCGCCCGCCGTGGACCCGTTCCGCTCGACCACCGCGCTCATCACCGGGGCCTCCCGGGGCATCGGGGCCGAGCTGGCCCTGGCCCTCGCCGGGCGCGGCGCCGACCTGGTGCTGGTGGCCCGCGACGCCGAACGGCTCGAAACGGTGGCGGCGCGGGCCCGCGTACTCGGCGTCGCCGTCCGGACCCTCCCGGCCGACCTCGCCCTCCCGGAGACCCCGCGCCGCATCGTCGCCACGCTTGATGCCCTGGGGGTCACCGTAGACCACCTGGTCAACAACGCGGGCATCGGGGACCACGGCCGCTTCGCCGCGGTGCCGGTGGAGCGCCATCTCCGCGCCGTGGACGTCAACCTCCGGGCCGCGGTCGAGCTCACCGGCCGGCTCCTGCCGGGGATGATCGCCCGCCGCCGGGGCGGCGTCCTCAGCGTGGCCTCCACCGCGGCCTTCCAGGGGCTCCCCTTCCTCGCCATCTACGGGGGCACCAAGGCCTTCCTCCTCACCTGGACCGAGGCGCTGCGCTATGAGCTCCGGGGGAGCGGGGTGCGCGCCTGCTGTCTCTGCCCGGGCCCGGTCGACACCGAGTTCTTCGCGGCCAACCGGCTCCGGTTCCGTCCGCCGCGGCTCGCCACCCACTCGCCGCGCGAGGTGGCCGAGGCCGGACTCCGGGGGTACCGGCGGGGGCGCGGCCTCGTGGTGCCCGGGCTCGGGAATCGGCTCGGCGCCTGGGGCACCCGGCTCTTCCCGCGGGCGCTCGTGGTGCGCGTGGCCTCGCGCTACGCCCGCCGCGGCGCGGACGACTGACGCGACGCCCGCGCCGCGGTCAGACGCTCGCCCGAAGCGACCCCCGCCCCGCTCGCTCGTCGAGCACCTCCCGCACCTTGCGGAGCAGGGCGTCCGGCGTGAAGGGCTTCTCCAGGAAGGCCGTGCCGGGATCCAGCACGCCGTGGTGCACGATGGCGTTGTCGGTATAGCCCGACATGTAGAGCACCGCCATGCCTGATCGGGCGGAGAGGAGCCGGTCGGCCAGGGCCCGCCCGCTCATCCGCGGCATCATCACGTCGGTGAGCAGGAGGTGGATCGGGCCGGGGTGCTGCTCGCTCAGCAGGATGGCCTCGCCCGGATTGGCGGCGTCCAGGACGGTGTATCCGGCCCGGGCGAGGATGCGGTGGGTGAGCACGCGGAGCGCCGGATCGTCCTCCACCAGCAGGATCGTCTCGGACCCGCCCGCCGCCGCGGCCGCCGGCTGCGGCTTGGGCGCCGGGACCGCCCGTGCCGCCGTCCGCGGGAAATAGAGCTTGAACGTGGTGCCGCGCCCCGGCTCGCTGTAGACGAAGATGTGCCCCCCGCTCTGCTTCACGATCCCGAACACCGTCGCGAGCCCGAGCCCGGTCCCCTTCCCCAGCTCCTTGGTGGTGAAGAACGGCTCGAAGATCCGCGCCTGCGTCTCGGGATCCATGCCGTGCCCGGTATCGCTCACCGCGAGCATGGCGTACTGGCCGGGCGCGACCCCCAGATGCTCCCCGGCGTAGCCCGGACCGAGGTCGACGTTGCGGGTCTCGATGGTCAGCGTGCCGCCGCCCGGCATGGCATCCCGCGCGTTCACGGCCAGGTTCACGATCACCTGCTCGAGCTGCCCGGGATCGGCGTGGATCGCGCCGAGGGCGGGGTCGGGCGCCACCACGATGTCGATGTGCTCGCCCAGGAGACGGCGGAGCATGTCGCTCACGCTCACCACGATGACGTTGAGGTCGACCACGGTCGGCTGCAGGATCTGCTTCCGGCTGAAGGCCAGGAGCTGGCGGGTGAGCCCCGCCGCCCGCCGGGTCAGTTGGCGCAGCCCCTCGAGCTCGACCCGTTCCTCGGTACCGTCCGGGAACCGCTCCAGCAGGAGCGCGACGTGGGTCTCCAACGCCGTCAGGATGTTGTTGAAGTCGTGGGCCACGCCGCCGGCAAGCTGGCCGATCGCCTCCATCCGTTGCGCCTGCCTGAGCCGCGCCTCCGCCTCCCGCTGGTCGTGCACGTCCGTCGCGGTCCCGATCCAGCGGACCGCCCGCCCCCCGTCGTCGGGGAGGGCGGTGGCGCGCGCAAGGTGCCAACGATACTGGCCGTCGGCGCGGCGGAACCGGCTCTCTCCCTCGAACGGCGCGCCGGTCTCCAAAGCCCGCCGCCAAGCGTCGCGCAACCCGTCGCGGTCGTCGGGATGGACGACCGCCTCCCAGCCGGAACCGAGGCTCCGCTCCGGATCCAGGCCGGTGTAGTCGTACCAGCGGCGGTTGAAGTAGTCCACCGCCCCGTCGGCTCCCGCGGTCCAGACGATCTGGGGCATCGCCTCGGCCAGCTCCCGGTAGCGCCGCTCGCTGGCTTCGGCCTGGGCCCGCGCCGCCCGCTCGCTCGCGAGCAACCGCTGCCGCTCGGCCTCGGCCCGCTTCCGCTCGGTGATGTCCTCGTATACCGCCACCAACCCGCGCACCCGGTCGTCGGGCCCCCGGAGCGGCGCGGTCGAGATGCTCACGTCGACCAGGGAGCCGTCCCGCCGCCGCCGTATCGTCTCGTGGCCGGTGAACGCGTCGCCACCCAGCACCCGGGCCCGGAGGCGGGCATATTCCGCCTCCCGCTCGGGCGGCACCACCGGGAGCGGCCGACCAAGCACCTCCTCCGCCGCCCAGCCGAAGAGCCGTTCCGCCGCGGCGTTCCAGCTGGTCACCCGCCCGTCGGCCGCGATGCCCACCACCGGCAGGGGCGAGGCCGCCACCAGAGCCCGGATCTCGTTGTTCGCCTTGCGGAGCGCCTGCTCGGCCCGCACTCGCTCGGTCACGTCGGTGAAGCTGGTGATCACCCCGACCCCGCCCGGATCCGCCGGCGCCGCGACGGGGACCGCGTCCGCCAGCAGCCACCGTACCGGCCCGACGCCGGGATCCAGCCCGAGCAGTATCCCCCGCACCGGGCGCGCGGTCCGCAGCGCCACCTCGGTCGGCCGGTCCGCCGGCGGGAGCGGGGAGCCGTCCGCCGCGACGATCCGCAGGTCCAACTCCGTCAGCCGCCGTCCCAGGAGCCGCTCCAGCGGCAGGCCCAGCATCTCGCAGGCCGCGCGGTTCGCGTGCACGATGACCCGGTCGCCGTCCTGCACCAGCACGCCGGAGGAGATCGCCTCGAAGAAGCGGCGGAAGCGCTCGTCGCCGGCGCGTCGAGCCTCGGTCTCGGCGAGCCTCGCGCGCCGGCGGTGATAGAGCACCGCGCCGACCAGCGCCGCCACGAGGATGCCGACGGCCGTCCCCGCCACGGCGAGCGCCAGGCCCCGGCTCGCGAGCAGCAACTCCCCGCCGTGGACCGGCGGCGCCGCCGGCTCGAACCGGGCCGCGGCCATGGCGGTGTAGTGCATGCCCACGATCGCGGCGGCGAGGGTCGCGGCGGCGCCGAGCGGGAGCGAGAGGCGCGCCGTGCCCGCGTCGCGACGCCGCACCTTGAGGTGGAGCCCGCCGATCGCGACGCCGATGGCGATGGCGATCGACGCGAGCACCAACCCCGGCGCATAGGTGACCCGGGCGGGCAACCGCATGGCGGCCATGCCCAGGTAGTGCATGCCGACGATCCCGGCGCCGACGCCGGTACCGCCCACCACGGCCGCGGTCCACCCGCCCCGCGCCCAGTCGGCGAGGACGAGCCCGAGCGCCGCGGCGGCCATCGCCACCGCCGCCGAGCCCACCAGCGTGGGTACGTGATAGGCGATCGGCACCGGGAGGTGGAAGGCGAGCATGGCGACGAAGTGCATGCTCCAGATCCCGGCGCCGATCGCCACCGCGCCGCTCACCAGCCACAACGCCCGGCCCCGTCCCGGCGGGACGCCGCGGGACCAGCCCACGAACGCCAGCCCGACCAACGAGGCCAGGCCGGCGATGAACATCGAGAGCCCCACGAGCACGGGGTTATGGGCGCCGATCATTGAGCGTCGTCGGCTACGGTCGGTCGGGGACGCGCACGCTGGTACTACACTACATCGCGCCCGGCTCGGTCGCCACCGCGGTGAGCCGGATCACGCTATCTTTGCCCCATGCCGCGCCTCCTCGAGCGCATCGGATTGCACCGCCCCGAGCTCCGCGCCTGGGCCTTGTACGACTGGGCCAACTCGGCCATGGTCCTGGTGGTGGTGACGGCGGTCTTCCCCATCTACTTCGCCACCGTCGCCGCCGCGGCACTCCCGCCCGCCACCGCAACCTTCCGCTTCAGCCTCGCCACGACCGCCGCGCTCACCCTGGTGGCGCTCCTCGCGCCGCTGCTGGGGGCGGTGGCGGACTACACCGCGGCCAAGAAGCGGATGCTGGCGGCGTTCCTGGCGCTCGGCGTGGTGGCCGTGGCCCTCATGGTCCTGGTCCAGCGGGGCGACTGGCTCCTCGCCGCCCTGTTGTTCGTGCTCGCCAACGTCGGGGCCAACGGCAGCTTCGTCTTCTACGACGCCCTGCTCCCGCACGTCGCGCGACCGGACGAGGTGGATCGGGTCTCCACCACCGGCTACGCCCTGGGCTATCTCGGCTCCGGACTCCTCCTCGCGGTGATCCTCGCCGCCATCCAGCGCCCGGCTTGGTTCGGCCTGCCGGCGGGCCCCGATCTCACCCCCGCCGAGGCGACCCTGCCCACCCGGCTCGGCTTCCTCGCGGTGGCCCTCTGGTGGGCCGGCTTCGCCATCCCGCTCTTCCGCCGGGTGCCCGAGCCACCCCGCGCGCTCGAGCCCGACGAAGCCGCCCGCACCCGACCGGTCCGCGCCGCGCTGGCGCGGCTCGGCGGGACGCTCCGGTCCCTCCGGGCGTATCGCGACGCGGCCGTGATGCTGCTCGCGTTCCTGATCTACAACGACGGCATCGGCACCATCATCCGGATGGCCACGATCTACGGCACCGAGATCGGGATCGGCCGCGCCGAGCTCATCGCGTCGATCCTGTTGGTCCAGTTCGTCGGGATCCCGTGCTCGTTCCTCTTCGGCGCCCTGGCCCGCCCGCTGGGGGCCAAGCGGACGATCGTCCTCGGGCTCGTGGTCTACACCGGGATCAGCGTGCTGGGGTACTTCATGACCAGCGCCACCCATTTCCTCGTCCTGGCCGCCTTGGTCGGGATGGTCCAGGGCGGCACCCAGGCGCTGAGCCGCTCGCTCTTCGCCAGCATGGTGCCGCCCCACCGGTCGGGGGAGTTCTTCGGCTTCTTCGCGGTGGTGGAGAAGTTCGCCGGCATCTTCGGGCCGGCCCTCTTCGCCCTCGCCATCGCGCTCACGGGCTCGAGCCGGAGCGCCCTGCTCTCGGTGATCGGATTCTTCGTGATCGGCGGCGCCCTGCTCGCGCTGGTCGACGTGGAGCGCGGGCGCAAGGCCGCGAGGAGCGAGGCATGGACCCGATCGAGCTGACCCGCGCCTTGGTGGCGATCGAATCGCCCACCTTCGCCGAGGGGCGGGTGGTGGAGTATCTCCACGGCGTGCTCCACCGGTTGGGCTATCGCGTCGTGCGCCAGCCGGTCACGCCGGGCCGCGACAACCTGTACGCCTTCCGGGAGCCGCCGGCGCTGGTCTTCTCGACCCATCTCGACTGCGTGCCGCCCTACCTCCCGCCGCGCGAGGACGCCGAGCGGATCTGGGGTCGGGGCGCCTGCGACGCCAAGGGCATCGCCGCGGCGATGGTGGCCGCGGCCGAGCGCCTGGCGGCGTCGGGGGAGCGGCGGGTCGGCCTGCTCTTCGTGGTGGGCGAGGAGAACGGATCCGACGGCGCCCAGGCGGCGGCGACGCTCACCCCGCGGGGACGGTTCCTGGTGAACGGCGAGCCCACCGAGAATCGCCTGTCGATCGGGCAGAAGGGCTCGCTCAAGGTGACGCTCGAAGCCACCGGGCGCGCCGCCCACTCCGCCTATCCCGCCGAGGGCGCCTCCGCCATCGAGCCGCTGCTCGACACGCTGGAGCGGATCCGGCGGATGCCGCTGCCGGTCGACCCGCTGCTCGGGCCCTCCACCCTCAACATCGGGGTGCTCCGCGGCGGGGTCGCGCCCAACGTGATCCCGCCCAGCGCGTCGGCCGAGCTCCTGATCCGGATCGTGGAGCCGAGCGAGTCGCTCCGGCGGCGGATCGAGGCGCTCGCCGCTCCCGGTGTCCGGGTGGCATTCCCGGTGGAACTCCCGTTCCACAAGGGGACCGCCGCGCCCCCGGGATGGGAGACGACCGTGGTGAGCTTCGCCAGCGACCTGCCGTTCCTGTCGAGCTGGGGCACCTGCTTCCAGATGGGACCCGGCACGATCGGGGTGGCCCACACCGACGAGGAGCACATCCGGAAGGCGGAGCTCCTCGAGGGCGTGGAGCGCTACGTGCGGCTCGCGCGGGACCTCCTGGGCGCATGAGCCGACGAGCCCGCCGCGTGAGGCGGGTGTTGACAAGCGGGGGTGTTCGCGGTATCGTGTGGACGCTGTCCGTCCACGGCGGTGGATTTATGGCCACTTGCTCCCGCCGCTCCGAGGGCACGCCCTCGGGGGAACCAAAGAGCTAAAGCGCCGGAGGCCCCAGGGCCATCGCGCGCTGGGGCCTCTTGCTTTTGAGGACCGCACCGTCACCGTTGCCACCGAAAGCGCGATCGACCCGATGACCCGCGTCGCGATGTGCATGCCGATGTGCCCCAAGTGCCGCCTCTCGAGGTGGGCACCGGCCTCGGCGTACATCCGCGATCCCTGATCCGAGAGCGCGCCAGAGTGTCCCGGCCCGGCCCACCTCGCGGTGGGCCGGGCCTTTTTCGTACCCGAACCCGGAGGGCCCATGACGTACCGTCCCGACACCCTCGCCGTCCACGCCGGCCAGACGCCCGATCCCGCCACCAACGCGCGGGCGGTGCCGATCTACGCCACCACCAGCTACGTCTTCAACGACACCCGGCACGCGGCCGACCTCTTCGGCCTCCGCGCCGTCGGCAACATCTACTCCCGCATCATGAACCCCACCAACGACGTGCTCGAGCGCCGGGTGGCCGAGCTCGAGGGCGGGGTCGGGGCGCTCGCGCTGGCCAGCGGCCAGGCGGCCGAGACGCTCACCGTGCTGAACCTGGCGCGGGCGGGCGACAACATCGTGAGCTCGCAGTCGCTCTACGGCGGCACCTACAACCTGTTCGCCCACACGCTGCCCAAGTGGGGGATCACCACCCGGTTCGTGGACATCCACAACCTGGCCCAGGTGCGCCGGGCCATCGACGAGGACACCCGGCTCCTCTTCGTCGAGACCGTCGGCAACCCCCGCCTCGACGTGCCGGACTTCGAGGCCCTCGCCGCGATCGCCCACGAGGCCGGGCTCCCCCTGGTGGTGGACAACACCTTCGGCGCCGCGACCCTCTGCCGCCCGCTCCAGCACGGGGCGGACATCGTGATCCACTCCGCGACCAAGTGGATCGGCGGGCACGGCACGGCCATCGGCGGGATCGTCGTGGACGGGGGCCGGTTCGACTGGACCGCCCCGGCCGCGCGCCGGCGCTTCCCCGAGCTCAGCGCGCCCGACCCCTCCTACCACGGGGTGGTCTATACCGACGCGTTCGGCCCGTCCGCGTTCATCGTCAAGCTCCGGGTCCAGCTCCTGCGCGACCTCGGCCCGGCGCTCTCGCCCTTCAACGCGTTCCTGTTCCTCCAGGGGCTCGAGACCCTCCCGCTCCGGATCCGCCGCCACTCGGAGAACGCGCTGGCGCTGGCCCGCTGGCTCCGGGACGATCCGCGGGTCGAGTGGGTCTCGTATCCCGGCCTCGAGTCCCACCCCGAGCACGCCAACGCCCGGCGCTACCTCTCGGGCGGCTTCGGCGGCGTGCTCACCTTCGGCGTCAAGGGCGGCCTCGAGGCGGCCCGGACGGTGATCGACCGGGTGAAGCTCTTCTCCCTCCTCGCCAACGTGGGCGACGCGAAGTCGCTGATCATCCATCCGGCCTCGACGACCCACGAGCAGCTCACGCCCGAGCAGCAGCGGGCGAGCGGCGTCACCCCCGAGCTCATCCGGCTGTCGGCGGGCCTCGAGGACGTGCGGGACCTGATCGACGACCTCGACCAGGCGCTCGGCGCCGCGGCCGCGACCGCCGCCGCCCCGACCAGCGCCGGCGCGTCGTGCCGGCTGCCGGGGTTCGGCGCATGAGCCCCCGACCTCGCGGGGGCCGTGCGCCCCGACCGGTCGTGGTGAAGCTCGGCGGCGACGCCGTGGCCAC